>JBBPYN010000012.1:0-20473 GCA_038199875.1 Rubrobacterales bacterium | reverse complement strand
GCACTCTTGGAGGACCTCGACAACTGTCGCCTCGGGGACGACCCGAGCGAGGGCCTCCAACGAAACCTGCGAACTCGGGCTGGCATCGGGGTCGATGTGGCGTATCCTTAAGGTCATGCGCTGGCTCCTTGGTGAAGAAGGTTGGTGGTTCTTCCTTCACCTTACCAAGAGCCAGCGTGTTCGTTAACTAAACCGTATTGGCCTTAAGCCAGCCCCCCTCGCCCAAAGCGTCCAGACCGAACAGCCTGAGCTGCGGGGCGCGGTACCCGGAAGCGAACAGGCGGGGGTTGGTCACGGCCTCCAGCTTCGCCGCGCCCTGCGAGACCGAGACGTCGTAACGTGAGAGGGTCCGGCCGCCATACTCGACCGCCAACGCGCCGTCGCCCACCCAGACGGCCACCTCGCGGAAAGCAAGACCCTCTTCCGCGTACACTCGCCAGTGCTTCACGCGGGCGTAGCCCGAGGCGTCGCGCTTCCGGACGAGCATGGTGGAGAAGAGAACGCGCGGGAGAGGTCCACCGGGTGATGGCGGACCACTCTCACCTGGCCGAGGACCTCCGACGGGCTCCTCCTGCCGTCCTCGTGTTCCTCGTGGGCCCGGTGCCTCTGGGTGTTGTGGCGCTCCAGCCAGAGGTCGTGCTCGGCGACCAGTTCCTTCCAGCTCTCGAACCTCTTTAACGAAGGGAAACGCGAAATAGAGGCTCTTCCCTTCTGGGTAACATGACAGCCCATCCGGGTTCGTCTCCGGTTCTCGGCACCTGTTATCCGAGGATCGCCGACGCTCTACGACTTTGACAATCTGGACTACGCGACCCGGACCGAAGTCCCGCCTAAGCCCGAAGCGTCGGATCAGACACTTTTTCCTAACGACGGTCACTGATTTCTGATCCTCGTTGGGGTAAAACGTGGGGTCAAAACGTAGTCTGCCTCACGAAAACTGCTTAGGTAAAGGTCAGGGCCGTCCCGTAAGCCGGATTCTGCTCTATCCCGCCATCCATCTCCGGGGGATCCCCGGGCTCCCTTCAGGGAGCTGCGCCTACCAGCCGGACGCATGGCGTCCGGGCAATTTGGCTTGCTCGCACCGGTCGTTTACCTGGCCGGTCCCTCTCGGGATACCGCCGGTGGGCTCTTACCCCACCCTTTCACCCATCACCTGTGCCTGGTTGTAGGGGCGGTTCTCGAACCGCCCCTACAGGCCATCGGCTGGTCTGCTCTCTGTTGCACTTGACGTGGCGGGGGGCTTGCACCACCCCGCCCCTCGGGTTGCTTGGCCCGAGCGGCCTCTGCTACGAGTCCGGACTTTGCTCTACGCCTGGGACGTAAGCCCCAGAACGCAGCGACGGGTCGGACGGCCCTGACCTACCGGATTATACCTCACGAGCCGAACTGCGAGCTCCTCGCGCCCCCGCGCCGGACGAGCACCATCCTGGTCGGCGTGAGGCGCAACTCGACCCTCTCGGTGCCGTTCCAGCGTTTCTGCCAGCGCGGGTCGTTCCCGACCTCGGGGTCGAACCAGACGCCGGGACCTGTCGGTTCGAGCACGCCTTCGTAGGAGGAGTAATCCTGCGGGTCGTGCAGCGTCGAGCCGGCCCCACGGCGGTAGATGGCGTTGCGAGAGCGAAAAGATTGCACCGACGAAGGGCTCGTCCCGAGGGCGCTCGCGATCCAATCGTCGCTCCTGCCCTCGTCCACCCAACGGCGGATGTCTTCTATGAACTTCCTGAGCGAAACCCTCTGATTTATTCCCACGCGCCACCACCCTCTATTTAACTATTCTAGCCTACTAGCGTACATACAGTGCCGTCAATTTTCCAGTATCCCGAAACCTATGGTGTAGACTTGCACCATGGATACGCTTCTGGACGTTGGCGTCGGAATCCTGCGCCTGATACCCCTGATCCTGGTCCTTTACGTCCCCGCGCTCCTCGGCATGGCGACGTGGAGCGAGCGGGGCGAAGGCTACAGGATCAAGGCGCTCCTTTGGTTCGTTCTCGGCTTCGGCGCGATAGTCGCCGTGCACATCTTGATGCGCAGCGTCTCTGCGGTGCAGGTCGCTGAGGTGGTGGGATTATCCATGGTCCAGGTAGCGGTCGCCCTGGCCCTGGCAAGGCTGACGGTCTACAGGCTGGCCGATTGATGCCCCGGCGGCGTCAGCCGCCGTTCAGGGCGTTCGCGACCTCTTTTTTGTCCGAGTTGAGGGCGTAGAAGGTCATGTCCGCCTTCGCTTCCTTGTAGGGCTTCTGGCGGACCTTGTCCAGGTAGTCGGCGTCGAGCATGGCGGTTATGACCTCCCCTATCTCCTCCCTGGAGAGCTCCAGCTCGCCGCGCTCGTCGAGCTCGCGGATGCTCGAGAAGATCTCCACGAAGGTGGCAGGCTGTTCGAGGGAGGCGACGCTGGTGCAGACCGTCTTGAGCTCGTAGGGCGTGAGGTCCTCGAGGAGGTCGAAGCCAGGTTTCGGGTCAGGCTGGCGCTCTTCGCGGGCTGGGCTGCCGTTACCCCTGCTGCGGTTTGCGGGCTGGCCCTGCGAGACGGGCTCCTCGGCCGCGAGGTCGGCCTCCTGCAGTTCTGGGACCTTCTCGTCTGGCAGGTAGACCTGGAGCTCCAGGTCCTGGTCAACCGTGTTGACCAGGTTGCGGCGCTCAGCCTCGACTACGAAGTCCTTGAACTTCTTGAAGCCGGCGTTTCGCTCGTCGAAAGAGCCGAGCTGCACGATCATCTGCTGCTTCACCTGCCCGAGGACGCGCGTCTTGCCGCCCCTCTTCAGCGTCTCGACGGCGCGGACCAGTTCCTTGTACGGGTCTGCGGCCTCCTTCTTCGGTTCCCTGTCGCGGGCGCGGGCTGCGCGGTCCTCTTCGAGGAGCGAGGCGTAGGAGATGAAGTGGTCAGCCGATTCGATCAGGTGGTAGGAGGTCGCCTCTGAGACCCCGATCACGACGACGTTCTTGCCCTTGCTCCTTAGCAGGCTCACGAGCGGGATGAAGTCCCCGTCGCCCGTTACAAGGACGTAGGTGTCGACCTGCGGGTGGCCGTGCAAGAAGTCCGAGCACTCCACAGCGAGCATCACGTCTATGGAGTTGGTGCGGCGCTTCTGGGACTTGCCACCTGGAAAGTAACGGGCCGAGATGTAGCGCGGCGAGATGCCGTTGGAGTAAAGCGTCGGCGGGGCCTGGCGGAAGTCACCGTCGGTCCAGTCGGCGTAGGCCGTGGCCGAGACGATGCGCCCGTACTCGCGGGCCTTCTCCAGTATCGCCGAGACGTTCGGCTTCGATTTGTACTCCGTGACCGTGGAGATGTAGATGTTCTCCCAGTCGATAAATACTGCCAGATCTTCAGGCATGGGTAGGTTTCCTAACGTAGGGAGAGGCCCGGAAATCCGGGCCTCTGTTGGTCACTTATACACTGTAACGGTCGTGGATCCTGACCACGGTCTGGGAGAGCGTCTCCTCGTCGAGGACGGCCTCGACCCAGAGCAGTCGCTCCCCGGCCTTGAAGTCCTCGGGTAGGTCGAAGGCGGCGACTATCGTCACCGGTTCCTCGGTCCCGTCGAGGTAGACGGAGTACTCAGCCGACTCCATGAGGACTTCCCCGTCCTCATCCGTGACGAGGATGCGGGCCCTGCGCTCCTTGTCAGAGGCATGTTCGCAGCCCTCGAACTTGGTATAGATCACGAACGAGGTCTCCCCCGAGCCGTTGGGCCTGATCTCATCGAGTATCCCGAAGAGCGTGAGCCTGTCCTCATACTCCGTGCAGCTCTCGGCGAGGACGAGGGCCGTGCACTCGACGACGCCTTCGCACTCGCTAGGCACCAGGCACCGTCCCGTTCCCGTCGGGTGTGAGAAGCTCTGCGGTAGACGTGCCCGCCTGCACATCGCCCGTGATCTCCTCGAGCGCGAGCTCGTCCGTGGCGCCGTCGGCGTCAGCGGAGCGCGAGGATACGACCTTGGCTATGGCGCTCACAGAGTCGCCGCTCCTCAGGTTCATCACCCTGACGCCCTGCGCGGCGCGGCCCTGGCGGGAGACGGAGTCGGCGTCCATGCGGATGGTCGTCCCGAAGTTGGAGACGATCATGAGCTCGTGCAGTCCAGGACGGACGACCCGCACGCCGGCGAGCTTGCCTCGCTCCCCGTCGGTCTTCATCGCGATTACGCCCTGGCCGCCGCGTCCCTGCGCCCTGTACTGCGAAAGGGCCGTGCGCTTGCCGAAGCCGCGCTCGGTTAGCAGGAACAGATCTGCCGTGTCGTCTGAGACGACGTCCATGCTGAGAACGATGTCGTCGCTGGCGAGCGTGATGCCCTTGACCCCACCCGTGGCACGACCCATCGGCCGCGCGTCGGTCTGGGGGAAGCGGATGCCCTTTCCGTTGCGGCTCACAATTACGACCTCGTCGCCTTCGGAAGCGTAGCGTACGGAGATCAACTCGTCGTCGGCGAGGTTGATCGCGATGATCCCATCGCTCTTGAGGGGCGTGTTGTACTCCAGGAACCTCGTCTTCTTTACGACGCCCTGCCTGGTCGCGAAGAGCAGGTACTCGGCCTCATCGAACTCCTTGGTCGCAAGCACCGAGGCAATGTGCTCGCCCTGCGCGAGGGGCAGCAAGTTGGCGATGTGGCGTCCCTTGGCCGTGCGTCCCATCCGCGGGAGCTGGTGTACCTTGAGACGGTACACTTTGCCCTTGTTGGTGAAGAAGAGCATGTAGTGGTGCGTCGTCGTGATAAAGAGGTGGTCGATGTAGTCGCCCTCTTTGAGCTCCATCCCGGCGACGCCTACCCCCCCGCGGCCCTGCTTGCGGAAGGAGTTGACGGGGACGCTCTTCAGGTAGCCGCCGTTGGAGATGGAGATGACCATCTCCTCCTCGGCTATGAGGTCTTCGATCTCGAAGTCCACGCCTTCCTCGGCCGTGATGGCCGTGCGGCGCTCGTCGGCGTAGGCAGCCCTGACCTCGGCGAGCTCCTCCCTTACGATCCCGTACACCTTGGACTCGTCGGCCAGGATACCCTCGAGGTATTCGATCTTCTCCCGCAAATCCCTGTGCTCCCGCTCGACCTTCTGGCGCTCCATCGCGGTAAGCCGCTGCAGCCTGAGGTCGAGTATGGCCTGCGCCTGGCGTTCTGAGAGCCTGAAACCCTTCATCAGGTTGTTTCGCGCCGTCTCCACACTACGGCTCCTGCGGATGGTCGCAACGATCTCGTCCAGGTTCTCGAGCGCGATGAGCAGGCCCTCGAGGATGTGCGCCCGCGCCTTCGCCCGCTCCAACTCGTAGCGAGTCCTGCGCGTGACCACGTCGAACTGGTGGGCGATGTAGTGCTTTAGGGCCTGGCGGTAGGAGAGCGTCCGCGGGACGCCGTCTACCAGCGCGACCAGGTTCACGCCGAAGCTCTGCTGCATCTGGGTGTGCTTGTACAGGTTGTTCAGGACGACCTTGGGCACGGCCTCGCGCTTGAGCTCGATGACTATCCGCATCCCGTTCCGGTCTGACTCATCGCGCAGGTCGGAGATGCCGTCGAGCTTACGCTCCTTGACCAGCTCGGCGATCTTCTGCAAGAGGTGACTCTTGTTGACCTGGTCGGGGATCTCCGTGACGACTATCTGGGTACGGTTGCCTTTTATCTGCTCGGTATGCGCTTTGGCCTGCACCTTCACAGAGCCGCGCCCGGTCTGGATGGCGTCCCTGATGCCGCGTAGCCCGACGATTACACCTCCCGTCGGGAAGTCCGGGCCCTTGATGTACTCCGCAATCCCGTCGTCATCGAGGTCGGGGTCTTCGATCATGGCAACCGTCGCGTCTATGACCTCGCCGAGGTTGTGGGGCGGGATCTTGGTGGCCATCCCGACAGCGATGCCGTCGGAGCCGTTGACGAGCAGATTCGGGAACCTCGCCGGCAAAACTTCCGGCTGGCGCTGGCTCTCGTCGAAGTTCGGGACAAAATCGACGGTGTCAGACCCTATGTCCCTCAGCATCTCGGTCGCCATGCGCATGAGACGCGCTTCTGTGTACCTCATAGCGGCCGGTGGATCTCCGTCCACGCTCCCGAAGTTGCCCTGGCCGTCGACCAGCGGGTAGCGCATCGAGAAGTCCTGGGCGAGCCTGGCCAGCGTGTCGTAGACCGCCGAGTCCCCGTGCGGATGGTATTTACCGATGACCTCGCCAACCACCGTCGCGCTCTTGCGGTAGGGCCTGTTGGGCTGCAGTCCGAGGTCGTGCATCGCGTAGAGCACGCGCCGGTGGACCGGCTTCAGGCCGTCCCTCGCGTCCGGCAGGGCGCGGGAGACGATCACGCTCATCGCGTAAGAGAGGAACGAGTCCTTTATCTCGTCTTCTATGGAGTGGGGACGTATGTTCCCCGAGAAAGTATCAAGCATCCAGGTTCTTCACCTCTCTTGCGTTCTCCTCTATGAACCGCTTTCGCGGCTCGACCTTGTCGCCCATGAGCGCCGTGAACAGCTCGTCCGCGACCGCGGCCGACTCGACCGCGACCTGCAGCAGTGTCCTGTTCTGCGGGTCCATCGTCGTCTCCCAGAGCTGTATCGGGTTCATCTCCCCGAGGCCCTTGAAGCGGCCGATGTTGGCGTTGCCGTTGGCGTTCAGGCGCGTCAGGGTCTCCTGCAGCTCGCGCTCGTTGTAGACGTAGTAGTCCTTGCGCTGGTGCGTCACCTTGAAGAGGGGCGGCTGGGCGATGTAGACGTATCCGGCCTCGATCAACTCGGGCATGTTCCTGAACAGGAACGTCAGGACCAGCGTTCGGATGTGGCTTCCGTCCACGTCTGCGTCGGTCATGATCACGATCTTGTTGTAGCGGGCCTGGTCTACGTCGAAGGTCTCCCCCACCCCGGCGCCTATAGCCGAGATCATGGCCTGTATCTCGACGTTGGAGAGGACCTTGTTCATGTTGGCCTTCTCGACGTTGAGGATCTTGCCCCGCAAAGGCAGTATGGCCTGGAAGTTCCGCTCCCTCCCCTGTTTTGCACTTCCCCCGGCCGAATCGCCCTCGACAATGTAAAGTTCGCTACGAGCGGGGTCCTTTGAAGAGCAGTCGGCGAGCTTGCCAGGCAGCGTCGAGCTCTCGAGGTAGCCCTTGCGGATCTTCTCCCTCACCGTCCTTGCGGCGAGCCGCGCCCGCGCGGCCTGCAACGCCTTGTTGACTATGGCCTTTGCCTCGCCTGGACGTTCCTCCAAAAACTCGGCCAGAAAACGGTTGGTCGCGCTCTCGACGAGGCCCTTGACCTCCGTGTTCCCCAGCTTGGTCTTGGTCTGCCCCTCGAACTGGGGCTCCTGCAACTTGACCGAGATGACGGCGGCCAGGCCCTCCCTGATGTCGTCGCCGGTGAGGCTCTCCTCTTTCTCCTTGAGGAGGCCCTTCTGCCGGGCGTAGGCGTTGACCGTCCGCGAGAGCGCCGAGCGGAACCCCGACAGGTGCGCCCCGCCTTCGTGGGTGTTGATGTTGTTGGCGAACGTGAAGACCGAGTCCTGGAAGCCGCTGTTCCACTGCAGCGCGACCTCAACGTCACCGGCCTCCTCCTCGCGCTCGAGGTAGAAGACGGTCTTGTGGACGGGGTCCTTGGCCTCGTTGATGTGCTCGACGAAGTCCCTGATGCCGCCCTCGTACTGGTACTCGACGTTCCTGTCCTCGTCGCGCTCATCGACCAGCCGGATCTTCAATCCCTTGTTCAGGAACGCGGACTCGCGGAAGCGCCGGCTCAGCGTGTCGAACGAGAGCTCGACAGTCTCGGTAAAGACCTCGGGGTCAGGCATATAGCTTATGGTCGTCCCCGTCCCCTCGCCCTTCCTGAGCTTGCGGTCCTTCGTGAGATCACCCTTCGGGAACCCGCGCTCGTAGCGCTGGCTCCACACGTGCCCCTCACGCCTTACCTCGAGCTCCAGCCACCCGGAGAGCGCGTTCACCACCGAGGCGCCGACGCCGTGCAGCCCGCCCGAGACCTTGTAGCCCTGGCCGTCGAACTTGCCGCCGGCGTGCAACGTCGTAAGGATGACCTCGGCCGCCGACTTCCCGTACTTGCTCATCGTGCCTACTGGCATGCCTCGCCCATCATCCGTGACGGAGACCGAGTTGTCTGGGTGGACGACGATAAGGATCTCCGAGCAGTACCCGGCGAGCGCCTCATCTATCGAGTTGTCGACGATCTCCCACACGAGGTGATGGAGACCGCGCGGTCCCGTAGACCCGATGTACATCCCAGGCCGCCGCTTGACGGCCTCGAGGCCTTCTAGAACCTGAATCGAATCTGCATCGTATGCGCTCTTGGAATTCTTGGAAACAGGGTTAGCCGCCAAAGAACCAGACCCTCCTCGCAACTAGACCGGCGCCTTCGCCGGAGACGTTTATCTCATCGTAACTTTGCACCCGATGATTGTAACACATTCCCCGCGTTTTCCCACCGCCTCTCAAGCCCATTTGTGGCTTAAATAAGCCGGTTTCGCGGGGTCGCGCTACCTCGTGGCACCATCCGTTGCGGTCTCGAGGATGGAACCACCAGATATACGTATGATACGGGTTCTTCTCAGGATTTCTTCGTCGAAATACTCGAGGTTGGTCGTCGAGATCACGGCCTGAGTACTCTCCAGGAAGTACCCCGCCAGATACTCCCTCCTCTGCTCGTCGAGCTCGCTCATCACGTCGTCGAAGAGCAGGATGGGGTCTTCCCCCACGGCCCCGCGGACGTAGTCTCTGGCAGCGAACTTGAGCGCGAGCGTCGCGAGCCTCTGCTGCCCCTGCGACCCGAAGGTGGTCAGGTCGACCCCGCCGAGAGAGACCTCGAAGTCGTCCCTGTGCGGCCCGACCGAGGTCGTCCCCCGCTCGACGTCGGCGCTGTGCGCCTCTCTAAGCGCCTCGGAATACCCTTCGAGGGTCGCACTATACCCGTAGCGTATCGCGGCCTTCTCGGGGCCGTACAGGGTCCTTAGAGAGTCTTTGAAGTGCTCCTCGAGGAGTGGCAGCGCCGCTTCGCGCCCCGCGAGGACGGTTTTTCCGAGGTCTACGACTTTCCTGTCCCACGTCGCGAGCGTCCTCTCTGAGGAGAACCCGTCCCTGATGCGCCGCAGGAGCTGGTTGCGCTGCGCCACGGCCTTGGCGTACTCGACGGCGGCGCGGGCGTAGGCCGGGCGAAGCGAGGAGAGCAGAACGTCGAGGAACTCCCTGCGGTCCGAGGGCGCGCCCTTCACGACCCTTATGTCGTCTGGGAAGAAGGTTACGACGCGGGCCCCCGCGCCGCCGGCGGCGTAGTTGGTCAGGGAGGGTACCGGTGCCCCGTCGACGGTGATGCGCTTTTTCTGCCCTGGGGCGTAGCCGATGGCTGCGCTGCGCTCCTGCGTGGAGCCGTCGATCGCTATACGGGCCTCGGTGCGGGTGAAGTCGGAGCCCCAGAGGACAACCTCGTTCTCCTTCGCGGTACGGGGTGAGGAGCCCGTGACGTTGAAGGCGATGGCCTCGAGCAGGTTCGTCTTCCCCTGGGCGTTGTCCCCGAGGACCACGTTCAGGCCAGGGGCGAGCAGGGCAGTGGCGTCCACGTAGTTGCGGAAGTTGACCAGCCTTATGGCCAGCAGGTAGGCGCTCAACCGACCTCCAACCGTTCGTCCCCCACCTCGATCACGTCGCCCTCTTCCAGCCTGCGTCCGCGGCGGGTCTCGACCTCACCGTTCACGCTCACCTCTCCGGCCTGTATCAGGACCTTCGCCTCGCCACCCGACCCGACGAGGCTCGCGGCCTTGAGCGCCTGGCCCAGGGTCGTGCCCTGTGGGACTTGCAACGTAGCCGTCAGTTACGAGACGGGTCGCGCATCGGCATGATCAGGTAAAGGAAATCGGGCTCCTCGCCGTTCCCGTTCTTCTCAGGCACGATGAGGCCTGGCTTGAGCGGCTCGTTGAGCTTGAAGACGACCTTCTCCGAATCTATCGCCGAGACGCCGTCGAGCAGGTAGCTCGGGTTGAAGGAGATCAGGAACTCGTCCTCGCTCGAGGCGGAGAGCCGCTCGTGCGCGTCCCCGACCTCGCCGTTGCTTACGATCACCTCGACGGAACCTTCCGAGAACGAGAGGCTAACTGGGACAGGCGGCGTCTGGCGGGCGGCGAAGAGGTTGACCCGCCTCAGGGTGCCGATAAGGTCCTCCCTCGAGACGGCGATCTCCCTCTCGAAGCCGCTCGGCAGGAGCCGCCTGTACTCGGGGAAGTTCCCGTCAATGAGCCGCGTGCCGAAAACGACTTCCCCCACTTTGAACAACGCCTGGTTTTCTGAGAGCGCGACCTCGACCTCCGTTTCGTCCGATCCGGAGAAAATCCTCGAGACCTCCTGCATAGCCCTCGCGGGTATGATCGCCTCCCTCGATCCCTCGAAGGCGGTCGTCGCCAGCTCGGTCTCTTTGATGCTGAGGCGGTAGGAGTCGGTAGTGACCATCCTGACGCGCGAATCCTCGAAGCTGATCAGGATCCCCGTCAACACCGGCCTGGTCTCGTCCCGCGAATAAGACCGCGACACCTTCTCCACTGTCTCCACGAGCGACGCTCCCGACATCCTGAAGGTGCCCTCCTCGGGAAATGCAGGGAGCTGCGGATAGTCGTCGGCCGCATACGCCCGAATGCGGTACTCGTTCTCCCCCGCAACGAGCCTCACCGTTCCTTCAGAGGCGTCATGCTCCAGCGAGAAGCTCCCACCAGGCAGCGACCTCACTATGTCGTTGAAGATCCTGGCCGGTATCACGACGCGCCCTTCGCCCTCGACCTCAGCCGGCGAGGAGGTCTGGATCGAGATCTCCATGTCCGTCGCCGATAACTTCAGCGCCCCCTCACCAGCCTCGAGAAGTATCCCACCAAGCAACTGGATGGTGGACCTCGCTGACACCCCACGCACCACGAGCGCCAACTCCTTGCCAAACAATTCCGTGCTACAAACTGCCCTCATACAGCCTCCCTTCTCACCTTATTATTACTACCTAAACCATATATCTATTAGAATAATAATAATAATAAGGCCTGTGGATATGTGTATAACTCGAAAAATCCACCATACTTAAGCCGAATAGTCGCCCTCGCGCCTGTGGATAGAATTGTGGATAACCCGCGATTTCCTGTGGACAGATTGTGGATAAGTGCCGAGTTATCCACAGGATAGAGTTATCCACAATTCTATCCACAGGTTTATCCACAGATTTTACCCCTCTTATCCACAGGTTTATCCACAGGTAGTCCTGCAAACTATAGTTACAATCAGCCTACGCACCCTATCTACAGCCGTTTTTATCCACAGATTGCGAGACTTATCCACAATTTCTGTGGATAAGTGCGGCGCGCTGTGGACAGTTTCAGGGCACTTGTCCACAGGATATCGTCGTCCTGTGGATAGGTTGTGGATAAAATACACATTCAATGCATATTTCGTGTTACAATCTCCTAGCCCTGGGGGAGGGGGGGTTCGGGTCACCTCTTGCTTTTGACCTGTTGGGTTATTTCGTGAATTTGGGAGAAGACGTCGCGGTCGCTGTTGATAAGGTTGGCTATCTTTGCGGTAGCGTGCATGACGGTTGAGTGGTCGCGTCCGCCGAAGGCCTTTCCTATCTTGGGGAGTGACTCGTCTGTGAGCTCGCGGGAGAGGTACATGGCGACCTGCCTTGGGTAGGCGAAGCCTTTGGAGCGGCTCTGGCCTATGAGGTCGGCCCTCGCGACACCGAAGTAGCGGCAGACTTCGTGTTGGATGAGTTCTATCGGGATCTCACGGTAGGCCTGGTCTGGCAGGATGTCCCTCAGCACCTCTTCGGCGAGGTCTGCGCTGACCCGCCGGCCGTAGAGCGAGGCGTAGGCGAGGATGCGCACGAGGGCCCCTTCGAGCTCCCTGATGTTGGTCGAGACCTTCGAGGCGATGAAGGTCAGCACGTCGTCGTCGACCTCGAGGCGGTCCATCAGCGCCTTCTTGCGCAGTATGGCGATCCTGGTCTCCAGGTCGGGAGGCTGTATGTCCGTCACAAGGCCCCACTCGAAGCGGCTGACCAGGCGGTTCTCGAGCGTCTGGATGTACCTGGGATGCCTGTCGGAGGCTATGACTATCTGCTTGTTCTCCTCGTAGAGCGCGTTGAATGTGTGGAAGAAGGCCTCCTGGGTCTCGACCTTGTTCTCGAGGAACTGGATGTCGTCGACCAGCAGCACGTCGTTCTCGCGGTAGCGCTTCTGGAACTCGAGGGGCGCGTTGTCCCTCATAGAGTTGATAAAGTCGTTCGTAAACTGCTCGCAGGTGACGTACCTGATCCTCATGCTCGGGTCTTGATCTTCTACGTAATGCCCAACGGCGCGAAGCAGGTGGGTCTTCCCGAGGCCGACGCCGCCGTAGATGAAGAGCGGGTTGTAGACCAGGCCTGGGGTCTCGGCAACTGCGAGCGTCGCCGCGTGCGCGAACCTGTTGCCGGCCCCGATCACGAACGTGTCGAACGTGTACTTGGCCCTGAAAGACCTCGGCGCCCGCGCGTTCAGGACCGACTCAGCGCCCTGCGCGGCGGCGCCGTTCCCCGAGTTCTCGCCCGGACCAGCGACGCTGACCACCAGGGAGGTTTCGTGTCCGACCACGTCGTCGAGCACCTCCTCCAGTAGTGGCCTGAAGCGGCTCTCGATGTACTCCTTGGCGAACGTGTTGGGGACCGAGATCTCCAGCTGGTCCTCATAGAGGTCAACGGGACGTATTCCCTCGAACCAGACTCGAAGCGAAGAGACGTCTATGTGTTCGGACGCCCGATCCAACACCTCAGTCCAGACCTGCTCCGCCTTACCGGCCACGGCTACTTGACCCAGGCGTTGACGATTGCCTCGACGAGATCCCTGCCCAGCGGGGAGATGAGACGCTTTCCTGACTCGTCAGCCATGACCAGGCCGTGCTCTTCCAGGACCGAGAGGTCCCTGTACGCTGTGCTCACGCTGATCTCCAACCGGTCAGCTACGGTCGAGGGTCCAACCTCACCGCACTCGAGGACCGTGATGAGGACTTTCTGTTGCCTCTCGGAGATGTTCATCCGCGGCACCCCGTCAGGGTACTTTCTCTGCGGAGGGGGTTTCTCTACAGGTTCGCTCTCCGCGGCAACCGGACCTTCACCGGGTACAGAGACGGTGACCACGGTACCGCCACCGATGTTGTCCTCGATGGTAACCTTCCCGCCGCCCTTCTCGGCCGCGGCGCGGGCGATGCCGAGCCCGGCCCCAACCCCCCGGATCTCACCCACAGCCTCGGGGGTCGCGCCGGAAAAGCCGAACTCCATCGCCCGACTCTTGTTCTCTACCCCTGGTCCCTTGTCCGAGACGCGCACGACGTTGCCGCCGTCGAGAATGGAGATGACCACCCCACGGTAGCCTGCGTGTACGAGGTTCTCTACTACCTCGCGAATCGACTCCTCGGGAACGTTTCCGCCGGTCTCTCTCACCCTCTGCGAGACGAACCTGGTGAACTTCTGGGTAGCTGAACGCGGGTTCGCCGCGGAGACCTCGATTATCTCCGGCTCGCCTCCCGTCGGATAGACCGCTATGCGAACGCCTACGCCCGCCTGATCCGTCTCCCCTAGTGTCCGCTGTGCGTTGATCATCCCCAGGGGAATTTAGCGCACCCCTCATCGAAGCGCTACAGCCCACGGAAACAAAACCTGATTTTGCAGGCAATTAACATGGTTATCCACAATTTTATCCACAGGCTGTGGATAAACCTGATAAGTCGAGCGCCGTTGGGTGTCTCTGCGGCCTGTTTCGGTCGTGTTCTGGTGCCTGTGACGGGGGGAAGGACTCCGGGAAGGCTCATGCTAAACGCCTCTTTGCAGCATTTTTCTGTAGCGGGGATCGAGAAGCGCCTCTGCGCGAAGGTGGCCTCGTGTGCAGTATTGCTGGATGGTATTGCCGGGTTCGGATATACTCTCGTGGATCTTTCGAGTATTTCGAGGTGCCTGTAGAGGAGTTCAATGAAGCGTACTTATCAGCCAAATCGTCGTAAGCGAGCGAAGACGCACGGCTTCCGCAAGCGCATGAGCACGGTGGGCGGACGCAGGATCGTCGGGGATCGCAGACGCCGGGGCCGCAAGCGCCTGGCCGTCTGACCGTTGCCGCGAAGCAAACGCATGCGCCTGACCGATTCGCCTGAGTTCGAGAGGGTCTACCGGCAGGGCACGGCCTACAGGGGCAGGTTGTTCTCGGTACACGCGTTTCCCAACGAGCACAGAAGTCCGCGGCTTGGTCTCTCCGTTTCGCGCAAGGTTGGCAAAGCGGTGACACGCAACACCGTGCGGCGGAGGCTCAGAGAGGTGTTCCGTCTGTGCGTCTCCGAGATTCCGGGCGACCTTGACCTCGTAGTATCCGCGAGGCCGGCGGCGGCGGAAGCGACGTTCGAGGAGCTGCGTGTCGAGTTCGGCAAGTCCCTCGGCAGGTTCGGCGGCCCGGCATCTCGCAGGCCGGATTGACGGCGATGTCTTTGCGAAGGGCGAGCATGGGTCTGATCCAACTCTACCGCAGGTACCTCTCCCCCATGTTGCCTCCGTCCTGCAGGTACACGCCGAGTTGCTCCCTCTATACCCTACAGGCTATAGAGAAGTACGGCGCGCTGAGGGGCGGATTTATGGGCATCCTCAGGGTGCTCCGTTGTCACCCATTCGCCAGTGGAGGTTTCGACCCGGTAAGATGAGCAGGATTCAATGATCAACGGAATCGCAGACTTCTTCCAGAACCTTTTTGGCCCGGTAGTAAACGTCCTTGGCGCGGTACTGCTGTACTTCCACCAGACGCTTGGCGTGCCCTGGTGGCTTTCGATCGTGATGCTTACGGTGATAGTACGTAGCCTACTCTTCCCCCTTACGGTGAAGCAGGTCAGAAGCATGCGCGCGATGCAGGACCTGAAACCGCAGATGGACAGGGTCCGCGCCCAGTTCAAGGACAACCCCCAGCGCCAGCGGGAGGAGATGGCGAAGCTCTACCAGGATCAGGGGGTGAATCCGCTCGGCGGATGCCTGCCTATCCTGGTTCAGATGCCTGTGTTTATCGGGATCTTCTACGTGATCCGGAAGTTCGGCGGCACCCCGGGCCGGACGGCGCCTGAGTACGAAAGCTTTACCCACGGGGGAATCCTGTGGTTCCAGGACCTGTCCCACGCGGACCCCTACTACATCCTGCCGATCATCTCTGCGCTCACCATGCTCGCGGCGACCGAGATCACCTCGAAGAACGTTGACCCCCAGCAACGCTGGCTGATGCGGCTGCTTCCGGTTGGCTTTACCGTGTTTCTCCTCAACTTCCCGGCTGGTCTGTTTATGTATTGG
Organism: Rubrobacterales bacterium; assembly: GCA_038199875.1. GTDB lineage: Bacteria > Actinomycetota > Rubrobacteria > Rubrobacterales > Rubrobacteraceae > Rubrobacter_D. Next base: position 5,193 of record JBBPYN010000012.1, on the reverse strand, counting down.
ATCACCTCAAACCTTGTAACACTGGGCCAGAACTACGTGATCTATAACTACGGTCCTGGCAAGAAGACCGCCGACAGCGGGAAGTCGACGGCAACTGCGAAGAACGTGCAAACCAGTGCTGCGGCTACTACGGAATCTCCGGACAACGGTGAAGATGAAGCCAAGCGGGCAGCCAAGATCGCTAAGCGGAAGCGTAGAAAGAAGAAGAAATGACTGAAGATCGAGAGTTTTATGCGGAGACGGTCCACGACGCCGTTGAGAAGGCCGCCAATGAGCTCGGGCTGTCAGCACACGAGTTGACTTACCGCGTTCTCGATGAGGGTAGTTCGGGTTTCCTCGGGATCGGTGCGCGCGATGCCCGCGTCGCCGTCGAGACGGCGCTCTCCGCACCGCCCGCGGCATCTGACGATGTCGAGCCGTCGGACGACCCGCTGGATGACGATGGAGTTATGGATTCTGGTGAGGCGCAGCCGGCCGACATCGGAACGGAACCGGAGCCTCCCTCCCTGGCCGAGGTCTACGGGGCATCTCCCAACGCGGAGCAAGCCGAGGCCCCTGAAGAACTGCTCGAAGAAGTCAGGAACCTGATATCTTCGATCCTGGAAGCTATGGATTTCGACGCCAGCGTAGAGGTCTACGACGCGGGCGGCTTTATCGCCGCCGATGTGGCCCCAAGCGATACGGCTTTGTTTATCGGGCAAAAGGGCGAGACTATCGATGCCCTCCAGTATCTGGTGAACGTCTCTGCCTTCAAAGGCCGTTCGTTCTTCAAGAGGATCGTGCTCGATGCAGAGGGATACCGCCAACGCCGGGTCGAAGCTATTCAAGGCATGGCTCATCGTACGGCCCGCCGGGCCGTACGCGAAAGCCGGACCGTAGAGATGCCCCCCATGAACTCCTCGGAGCGGCGGGTCGTCCACATGTATCTCTCAGAGAACCCCAACGTCAGCACCGAGAGCGAAGGTAGCGGCGACGGCCGTAGGGTCATGGTCTCTCCCTCTTCGTAGCCAACGCGTTTCACGTGAAACACCTTCGAGCGACAAGAGTTTGTGAAGACAAACTTTTGCCGCCTCTAGTGTCTCGTACGACGATCGCCTCTCGCGTTTCACGTGAAACAGCAGCGTGAGTTCCCTCGAGCTGCTGGAATTGCAGGCGGCTGCCTGGGGGGTGAACTTCGAAAGCAGAAGCTGTGAGCGTCTGTCGGAATTCGCCCAGCTTCTTGCCACGTATGACAGGGCGAACGTGATCGGCACGCGGGACCTCGACGGGATCCTACTGTCCCACGTCCTCGACTCGCTGAGTTGCTTTATGTACGAACCCCTGTTTCCGGCCAGGCGTCTCGCTGATGTAGGGAGTGGTGGAGGCCTACCAGGCATCCCGATCAACATCGTCAGGCCAGACTTGCCAACGACCCTCGTAGAATCAACAGGCAAGAAGGCAACGTTCTTACGGTACGCGGCCGAACTTCTCGCGTTGGGGAGAATACGGGTCGCGAACGCCAGGGCGGAAGACCTCGGTCAAGCCGGCGAGCATCGCGCCGCGTACGACATCGTAACTTGCAGGGCCGTCGCAAGGTTATCTGTGGTTGCGGAGTATTGCGTGCCGCTGCTAGAGATTGGTGGCCGGGTCATCGCGATGAAGGGCAGATTAGAACCCGACGAGCTAACAAAGGGCCGAAGCGCGGCCTGGGCGCTTGGCGCGAAGATTCCAGAGCTAAAGCGCGTTCAAATGCTTCCCGAGGTAGGCCAGAAGGAGCGGAACCTGGTCATCATCCACAAGACCGGGGAAACCCCCGCGCGGCATCCCCGCCGGGCTGGCGTGGTGGCCAAAAAGCCGCTTGGAAGTTGAGCCATACCCGCAATTCACGTGCTAAGATGCCCGCGATGAAGACCATTGTAGCCATAGTGAACCAGAAAGGCGGGGTAGGCAAGAGCACCACCGCCATCAACCTGGCCGCCTATCTCGCCGGAAAAGGCGAGAAATTACTCGTCGTCGACATGGACCCGCAGGGGAACGCCACCAGTGGTCTCGGCGTATCACCAGGCCCGGAAGGATGCATGTACGATGTTCTATTGGAGGGAAAACCCCTGCAGGACGTGGCGCTGCGGACTGGGATCGAGGACCTCGAAGTAGCGCCTGCTACCATAAACCTTGTCGGGGCTGAGGTCGAGTTAGTATCGACTCTGGCGCGAGAATTCAAGCTCAGGCGCGCCCTTCAGAAGCTGCCGCAGGGCGCGTATGACAGGGTTTTGCTCGACTGCCCGCCGTCTTTGGATCTCCTGACCTTAAACGCTCTGACCGCCGCGGATGAGGTCTTGATCCCCATGCAGTGCGAGTACTACGCGCTGGAGGGACTGACCCAGCTCATGCAGAGCATCAGGATGGTCAGGGAAGAGTTGAATCCTGGCCTCGAGGTCGGCGGAGTGCTACTGACGATGTTCGATCCCCGCACGAACCTGGCCCACCAGGTGGCAGACGAGGTGCGCTCCTTCTTCGGGGACCGTGTCTTTCATACCATAGTGCCAAGGAACGTAAGGTTGAGCGAGGCCCCAAGCTTCGGGATGCCCATAGCCCTCTACGCGCCGAAGAGCACCGGCGCGGTGGCGTATTCGGCCGTCGCTGATGAGGTCCTGAGTCGTGGGTAAGAGGGGCCTGGGCAGAGGCCTCTCCGCCCTCATAGCGACCGGAGAGAGCGTCGGGGGGTTGAAGTTCGAGGAGCTACCTGTCTCGGCCATCCGCCCGAACTCGCGCCAGCCGAGGAATAGCTTTCCCGAGGCCGGGATCAAAGAGCTTGCCGCCTCCATAAGGGAGGTCGGTATATTGCAACCGCTGGTCGTGCGCTCGACGCCAGCCGGCTTCGAGCTTATTGCAGGAGAGAGAAGGCTCAGGGCGGCAAGGGAGGCCGGACTTGACAGGGTGCCCGTCCTAATAAGGCAGGCGGGCGAGGACGAGTCTATGGAACTGGCGCTCGTAGAGAACCTGCAGAGGGAGAACCTGAGCCCACTCGACACCGCCGCGGCATATCAGGCCCTCATGGATGGGTTCGGGCTGAGCAAAGAGCAACTCGCGCGCAGGCTCGGCAAGAGCAGGGCCGCCGTCACCAACACCCTGCGGCTCGTGCATCTGCCTGAGAGGCTTCAGGCCCTCCTTGGCGAAGGTAAGATCTCCGAAGGACACGCCCGCGCGCTGCTTGGGCTGCAGAACGAGGAGCAGATGACCGAGTTGGCCCGCAGGGTGGCCGCCGAGAAGCTCTCCGTCAGAAAGACCGAGGAGCTCGTCCGCGAAATGCTCGCAAGCCCCCGCACTTCCGCCGGTGCGGTGCCAGGACAAAGCGGCGCTACACCGGCCGAGTTCCACCAGGCCTCACGCCTCATGCGTGAAGCCCTCGAATTGCCGGTAAGGGTAAAAAGCCTAAAGAGCGGCGGGAAGGTCGAGATACGCTTCCGCGAAACCCAGCAACTCGAAGCCCTCGTATCCCTCCTGACCTCGCAAGACGACGACCGAGACAAGACACTATAAAACAATAAGCTTTATAGTTGTAAAGGTTGCAGAGAGTATATGATATGTGTCTGGAAATGTACGTCGCGTAACGTGCGAAGCTGGTATAGACTTGGTCATCAGCGCTTTCTCGGAGTACCTGGTGCGTAGGTGGAGGGGACGCTTTGGCGGGAGGACGGCTAAGAATCTGGGCGGTTCTGGGCGTGTTGACTCTGGCGTTTACCTATGCGGGGGCGGCGGGGGCGCAGAGTCAGGCGCGGCCGCAATTCGCTACAGAGGGGGAGTCTCATGCAGGGTCTGCGCGGATACCTGCGCTGGAAGCAAGGGTTGGTGAGCAGGACGCCGCGTTGCGGGACAGGATCGAGGAGATCACCGCCGTAGGCGACGGGTTGGAGCGGGCGAAGGCGCGCGCTGAAGGTGCCAGGGACCGTGTCGGGGAGCTTGGGCGACAGAGTAGGCAGTTACGAGAACAGATAGCCGAGCAGGAAGCGTTATTCCGCGAGTCGCAAGAAAGGTACAGGGAAAGGGCGAGGGCCGCCTACAAGGGCGAGAGCCTCGAAGGCCTGGCGGCCTTGCTGGACGGGTGGCTTGGTTCCGGAGATCCAGGTGTAGCCCGCGTCCTGCTAGAGAGTCGACAGAGTATGGCCGAGTACGAGGAGAACGGGCAGGCACTCAGGAACACGCGACGCCAGATCTCACAGAAGAAAATCGGCTACAAGCGTGCCGTAGCGGAACAGCGGGCGGCGAGCGCGGAACTTCACCGGCGCGAGCAGTCGCTCGACGAGTCGATACACCGCCTGGGCGGCAGCAAAGCGCAGACGGAGGCCCGCCTGCGCGGACTCGAAGCGTCCGAGAGGGCTCGAGTTCTAAGAAGCACGGCTGCGACCGGCGCGGGAGAGGCGGATAGAGGGCACGAGCTAGGCCTGGTAAACGATCATATAGTAGCGAAGGACGTAGATTCTATCTCCAGGAAGAGGTACACGGAACTCTACAAAGCATCGGCCAGGAAGTATGGGTTCGGGCCTGACTGGTACATACTCGCGGCCGTCGGGATGGTCGAGTCGAACCACGGAGAAAACATGGGACCTTCGAGCGCCGGCGCGATGGGCCCGATGCAGTTCCTGCCGTCGACGTGGGAGGCCTCTGGCGTTGATGGTAACGGCGATGGGGTCGCCAACATAATGGACCCCGAGGACGCCATACCCGCCGCCGGTTACTTGAGAGACGGTGGAGCGCCGCAGGACTGGTACAGAGCTCTGTACTCATACAACCACGCTGACTGGTACGTGAAGAAAGTCCTCGCGGTGGCTGAAGGATACAGGCGCCTGGCGAAGGACGGCAAGGTCGGGCCCTACCTTTAGCACGCTCGCCCTTCGGGCTGCGCTTGTCAGCACGGCGCCTGCGGCGCCTTGTCAGCACGCTCAGGCTGACGCCTTCGCTTGTCAGCAGGTTGGTTCGCCGAACGTTTGTCGTTTGAGGTGCTTCAGAGCGTGGGAGCCGTCTCGTTTTGCCACTACGCCAGGATTTCGTGCACTTTGTACAAAGACCGGGCTGAAGCCTTCCACTAGTGGGTCGTTTGTCATGGACGTAGCCATTCCGGTGAAGGTGGAGTATGCGGCGGGCCTCACAACCCTTCCGAGAGGCTTTCCGATGACCCGTCGCCAGACAGATCCGCTTCGGCCGCTCACCTCCGAT
>JBBPYN010000011.1:0-14505 GCA_038199875.1 Rubrobacterales bacterium | reverse complement strand
GAAGCGGCGAGCGCGGGCTCGGAACAGACGGCATGCCTTATATGCCCTGGGAGGTAGCGGAGCCTGTACGCGGAGGCCGATACGAAGGCGGAGGAGCGTCATGGAGAAATGGCGACACGCGAGTCAAGCGACCCACTAGGACCTGACGGTGAGGTCCACGCCCGGACGAAGCTCTTTGAGGTGAACGATGTAGCTCTCCCTGACGCGCATGCCGGCCCTTCCGTAGAGTCTGGGGGCGCCTGTGATGCTCTCAGCGTCCACGCTGAGGCTGAGCTTGTGAACACCGCGCCTGTGGTATTCGGCGAAGGAGGGCGAGCCCGAGCCCGCGGTTTCGCCAGGGGCGCCTTACCCCGACGACGTCGACCCATCCCTCGCTGGCGAGCTTCTTGCAGAGGGTTACGCCCGCTATCTCATCGCCGTCCACGGCCAGAAACCAGAGAGAAGGGTCGAAGCTCTCCCTTCCCGTGATACCGGCGAACCGTTCGAAGGTGCCGCGCGGCCGTCCCCACGTGTCCCTGAAGGCGTCCTCGACGGCTTCGAAGACCAGCCGCTCGTCCCGGTCGGGGACGAAGGTGCGCACGGAGATACCAGCGGGCCAGCGTGGTTGCGGAGGGGGCTCGTCGAGCCCGGTCTCCATCACGTACACCCCGCGCACCGGTGCGTAGCCGAAGTCTTCCAGAAGTCGTCGTGCGGCCTCGTTGGCCTTGTTGACGTAGTATTGGACGACGACGCGCGCGTGATCAGGAGCATGGGGTATACGATCGCGCGTCCAGCGCTCGCCCCACGCGACCAGGTAGGCGCCCAAGCCCAATCCTCGAAGGTCAGGTTGTACGTAACCGTAGACCGAGACGGTCACGAAGGAGCGGTTGATCGCATCGGCGTAGGCGGCGATGGTGCCGTCGGATGCGATAACGGCCACGGCATCCTCGGCGAGGTCAAGGGAATGCCAGTCGTCTAGAAGCTCCTCCTCGCTCATGTCCGACGCGCCGGTGTCGGCCAGCTCGCAGGCGGAGATCAAAGCCGTAACCGCCTCGGCGTCTTCGCGTCTCGGCGGTCTCGTCGTAAAGCCCTCTGGCAACCCCATCATAGCGACAAACATAGCACAGGAAGAGGGCTCCCGATCACAAATAAGCGAGTAGCAGCGGTGGGAGAGCAGGGTACAGAAAGTGAGGCTCCCCCGACAAAGGGGAGCCTCAGGGTATTGCAATTGTGGGGTCTTTACGAGGAGACCCTCTCCCTGACCGCGAAGGTCAGGCCTTCCTCCGCCCGGTCGACGAGGACGGTCTCGCCGGGCCCAAACTCGCCGCCGATGATGCGGCTGGAGAGCGGGTTCTCGACGTAGCGCCTGATGGCCCGTGCCAGTGGGCGTCCGCCGAACTTGGGGTCGTAGCCCTCCTCGGCGAGGAACTCCTTCGCGGCGTCGGTGACCTCGACGGCGACGTGCTGGCTTTCGAGGTGCTTGTTCAGGCGCGAGAGCATGATGTCCACGATCTTCAGCACGTCCTCCTTGGTGAGGGGCTGGAAGACGATGATCTCATCGACCCTGGTGAGGAACTCTGGCCTGAAGGCCCGCTCCAGCGCCTCGCGCGCCCGACGCTCGGTCTCGCCGAAGTCAATGCCGTCGCCCGAGGTGAAGCCGAACTGCCTCGTTGAGACGAGGTGCTGGCTGCCCACGTTCGAGGTCATGATGACTACCGTGTTCTCGAAGTTGGCCGTCCTGCCCTTGGCGTCCGTCAGACGCCCGTCGTCGAGCACCTGCAGCAGCGTGTTGAAGACGTCAGGGTGGGCCTTCTCGATCTCATCGAACAGTACGACCGAGTAAGGACGGCGACGGACCTGCTCGGTGAGCTGTCCCGCCTCCTCGTAGCCGACGTAGCCGGGAGGGGCGCCGACGAGCCTGGAGGTCGTGTGGGCCTCCTGGAACTCGGACATGTCTATCCGGATCATGGCGTCCTCCTCGCCGAAGAGATACTCGGCGAGCGTCCTGGCTAGCTCGGTCTTGCCGACCCCGGTAGGACCGAGGAAGATGAAGCTGCCGACGGGGCGCTTGGGGTCCTTTATGCCTGCCCTGGCGCGCCTGATAGCCTCGGCCACGGCCTTGACTGCGGGCTCCTGCCCGACGACCCGCTCGTGCAAGACGGACTCCAGGTTGAGGAGACGCTCGGCCTCTTCCTGGACGATGTTGGTCGCGGGCACGCCGGTCCACTCCTCCAGGATGCGGGCGATGTCCTCGCGCGTCACCTCGGGGGCGTTGGTCTCGCGGCGTCCGGCCCAGCCTTCCTGCTCCTCGTCAAGCTCGGCCTTGAGCTGCTCGACGCGCTGCTTGAAGCCGGCAGCCTTCTCGTAGTCCTCAGCCCGAACAGCGTCTTCTTTCTCGCGCTCGAGACCGGCTATCTCCTCTTCGATACGCTTGACGTCTACCGGCGGTACCGTCGAGCGGAGCCTCACCTCGGCCGCGGCCTCATCTAGCAGGTCTATAGCCTTGTCGGGCAGGAAGCGGTCCGTTATGTAGCGGTCGCCTAGCTGGGCTGAGGCGATGATGGCCTCCTCCTTTATGTTGACCCTGTGGTGCGCCTCGTAGCGGTCCCTGAGGCCGAAGAGGATCGCCACGGTTTCGTCCACCGTCGGCTCGTCCACGAGCACCGGCTGGAAGCGCCGCTCTAGCGCCGGGTCCTTCTCCACGTGCTTGCGGTACTCGTCGAGCGTCGTAGCCCCGACGACCTGCAACTCACCGCGCGCGAGGGCCGGCTTGAGCATGCTCGAAGCGTTCACGGCGCCCTCGGCGCCGCCAGCCCCGACGATGGAGTGCAGCTCGTCGATAAACAGGACGATGTCCCTCTCCTCCTGCTGGAGCTCCTTCAGCATCTGCTGCATCCGCTCCTCGAAGTCCCCGCGGAAGCGGGTGCCTGCGACGAGCCCACCGACGTCGAGCGCGAGGACGCGCTTTCCCTTCAAAGACTCGGGAACGTCGTCTGAGACTATGCGCTGGGCGAGCCCCTCGGCCACAGCCGTCTTTCCGACGCCTGCCTCGCCGATAAGGACAGGGTTGTTCTTCGTGCGGCGGGAGAGGATACGGATGACGCGTGAGATCTCCTCTGCCCTCCCGATCACGGGGTCGAGCTCACCGTCGAGCGCGAGCTGCGTGAGGTCCCTGCTTACCTGATCCAGGGTCGGCGTGTTGCTCGCCGGACCCTGCTGCCCGCCGCCCATGCCGGGCCCACCGGCAGCGCCGCTGGGCATACCCTGTCCAGCCTGAGCCCCCCGCTGCTGCATGAGGCGTAGGATCTCACGCCTCAAAGACTCGGCGTCGCTCGCGCCGTGCTGCTGCAGGATTCTGTACGCGTTCCCGTCGCCCTCGCCGAGCAGCCCGAGCAACAGGTGCTCGCTCCCGACCTGCCCCACGCCCATCTGCCTGGCCGCGGTGAAGGAGAGCTGCAATGCCCTCTTGGCGCTTGGGGTGAACGTGTAGACTTCCTCCCCCGGGTCGCTGCGGAACTCCTGGAAACGCGCGCGCATCCCTTCGACGTCGGCGCCAGCACGCTGCAGGGCCTCCGTCGCCAGGTTATCACCGGTCACGATGCCGGCCAGCAGGTGATCGGTCCCGACCGCCGCCGTCCGCGTCGTGCCGGCAGACGCCTCGCGGGACCGCATAACGGCCTGCTGCGCCTCACCAGAGAGGGCGTCGAAGAGACTGCCCTGACCGCCTTGCTGCTGCTGTATAAGGTTCTGGAGCATCGCGAACGGGTCGTCCCCGCCCTGCGCGCCCCCGATCATGCCCAACTGCCGCGCACACTGCGTGCATAGATAATTGGTCACCCTCCTGTCACCCTGCTGCTGGAAGACCTGTACGCTCGCCGGCCTGATCCCACAGTTCTCACATATCATCCGTAAAAAGCCTCCTGTGTAATATACTCGTACTCCCTAGTTCCCCATACAGGGACAACCGTAACGGCACAAAAAATCTGAGCCAGCTACGCTCATATTTTATTACTCCCTGACAGTAGATCAAGGCGATTTTCGGCATTGGATGTGAAAGCCTTTCTGTCTCGTAGTAAGGGCGCGGAGGCGTGCCCTGTGTCCGTAAATTCCGTGTAGGATTCCGGGTGAGAGGAGGCGCACTTGAGGATAGGTGTTTTGACCAGCGGGGGCGACGCGCCGGGGATGAACGCGGCGGTAAGGGCTGTGGCGCGGACGGCCTTCTTCGGGGGCTGGGAGGTCATGGGGATATCTGCCGGATACTGGGGGCTCCTCGAGGGTAGGATCCAACCCCTTGACAGGCGCCGCCTCGGGGGCATCATCCACCGTGGGGGAGCGGTGCTTGGGACGGAACGTTCGGCCGAGTTCGCAACGCCAGAAGGACAGAGGCGGGCGGTCGAAAGGCTCACCGAGGCCGGGGTCGAGGGGCTTGTGGTCATTGGCGGGAACGGGAGCCTGACGGGGAGTTTGAGGCTGGCCGAGCTCGGCGTCAAGGTGGCGGGAGTTCCCGCGACCATAGACAACGACGTCTGGGGGACGGACTCGGCCATAGGGGTTGATACGGCGCTCAACACCGCGCTCGAGGCGATAGACAGGATCAAAGACACAGCGAGCTCCCACCAGCGGGCCCACATAGTCGAGGTGATGGGCCGCGGCTCCGGCTACCTGGCGCTCATGAGCGCCATCGCGGGCGGGGCTGAGGCGGCTGTCGTCCCCGAGTTCGAGCCAAGGCCGGAGGCGTTGTTACTCTTCATCAAGAAAGCCTACGAGCAGGGCAAGTCCCACTTCGTGGTCGTTGTCGCGGAGGGGGCACCGTTCTCTGCCGAGGAGTTGCACGAGTACGTCAACGGCGCTGAGGGCACCTACGACTCACGCCTCACGGTCGTTGGCCACATCCAACGCGGCGGCATCCCCACAGCCTCGGACAGGATCCTGGCGAGCAGGCTCGGGACGGCGGCGGTCGAGGCCCTGGCCGACGGGGAGTCGGGCGTGATGGTCGGGCTGAGGGGACCGCGGGTCGAGCGCGTACCCTTAGGGGAGGTGGTTGGCAAAGCCCAACCCCTCGACCCCGACCTCTACAAAATGGCCGAGGTCCTGGCCGAGCTACCTGAGTAAGCTCGCTGGCACAGGGTATATGCTCTCTTGACGGACGCTACTGTGGAGGATGACTTGCAAAAACCAGGTCTTATCGGGCTCGAAGCGCGGGCCGCAGACGGTACAGAGGTCGGCCGCATCGCCGAGATCTTAACGGATGAGCAGCGTGGGGAGGTCACGCACGTCATCGTCGAGACGGAGGGCGGAGAACGACTTGAGGTGCCTATAACCAACCTCTCCCTCGACCCCGACGCCGATTTCGCGACCTTCGCGGCCGACGCTTCGGACGTAGAACCGGGCGATCACACGGACGATGAAGTCGAGCCGGAGGACTACGCCCCGGATGAGATGGACGACGAGGACGAAGAAGACCACGAGCACGAGGGCCAGCTCGTCACCGAGCCCGAGTACGAGGAAGACGCCGAGTCGGTGGAGGACCTACAGACGCGTGAGGATTGGGAGGACGAGTCGTATACCGCGGACTCAGGATATCCGCGCAACGACGTCTACGTCGACCCTGACACAGGCGAGGAGCGGGTAGACCCCGCGCTCAAGGATAACGACAGCGTCGAGGACGACGTGGCCGACCTGCTCGACGGCACGAACGTCGAGGTCCGCTCCTTCAGGGAAGGCGTCGTGGCACTGACCGGCGCGGCGGCCACGCGCGAAGACCTGCAGGAGATCAAACGCGAGGTCATGGGCCTCGACGAAATCCTCGAAATCGATGCCACGGACGTCGACGTAGGTTAGCCGTTCTTTAAACGTTTCTACTGTTCCTGTAATATGGCCGCCGGAACAAACCCACAGGAGGAGACGGTATGCGGAAGGTCTTGCTCGCGTTCGCCATGATGGTGGTGGCGGTACTCATGGCCTCGGGCGTGGCTTCGGCCATCACCTACGGCAAAGCGGACGGCAACAGGCATCCGAACGTCGGGGCGCTCGTGGGGACCTTCGACGGAGAAACTTCCCCTTACTGCTCGGGAACTTTGATCTCCCGTAGGGTCTTCCTGACGGCCGCGCACTGCGAACCCGGCAAGAAGCTGGCCAAGGTCACCTTCGACGAAAAGTACACATCCAGGTCCAGGCTCCACACGGGCACGTTCCACGCCAGCCCGCTCTACCCCGGCGCATCCAACGACCCTTACGACATCGCGGTCGTCGTCTTCGACGAGCCGGTAAAGGGCAAAGATCCGGCACGACTGCCCGCCCTGAACCGGTTCGACGACCTGCCCAAAGACAAGAGGTTCACCTCCGTCGGCTACGGGAGCCAGGAGGTGAAGAATCGGCCCGGCGGCCATTGGTTCAGATACAGGGACGCCCGCGAGTTCTCGGTGGGCACGCTCAATTCGGTGACGAAGAGCTACCTGCGCATCTCGCAGAACCCGGCGACCGGCAACGGCGGCACCTGCTACGGTGACTCCGGAGGTCCCAACTTCCTTGGCGCCGGTCGTTCGGAGACGAACATCGTCGCGAGCACGACCATAGCCGGTGACTCGTTCTGCAAATCCACGAACGTAACGTACCGCCTGGACACGAGGTCAGCGCGCGCGTTTTTGAGGGATTACGTGAGGTTGCCGTAAGGCGATTCGTAGAGGGGCGGGTTTGAAACCCGCCCCTACAGGTTCGGGGGCTTTCCGTCACGGATGTGGGGGCGGTTCGCCAACCGCCCTATCGGTACGCACCGGGACGCGATCTTGTCCTACGAATCGCGTCTCGAACCTGCTGATGACACGGACGTGGGCGTCCAGCCCTGCTCCGCGAAATATTGCGCGTAGGTCTCCAGAAGATCCCCGTTGATGGCTGGCCGGGTTGGTCCGTCGTCGCCCAGGACGCGGCGCGTGTTGCTGTCGTCGTAGGTGTTCTCGTCCCTTAGCTCTTCTGCTGCGGGCGCGGCTCCGCCCACGATCTCACCGGGGGTGCCCTCCTCCGGGGGGGCGGCGTCTATACATTGTAGCCACTCCTCGTAAGAGAGGCGTTCCAGTGGATAGCCCTCTTCCTCCAGCAGGTCGAAGACCTCGTCTGCGGACGGAGGGTCTGGGTTTGCCAGGTGGTAGGTCCCGCCCCGCGCCGCCGGGTCCGACGCCAGGTGCAGTATCGCGGCTGTCACGAAGTCGACGGGCGTCATCTCCATCCGCCAACCTTCTATTTCGGGTGCGCTCCCAAGCCGTAGTGACTCTACGATGACGGCGCCGAGCAGGTCACGCGGGTTGGAGGCCCCTGTCTCGCTATGCCCCGAGACGTGTCCGGGACGATAGATATAAACGGGCAAGCCGCGCTCTCCTGCCTCCCGCACCAGCTTCTCGGCGACCCACTTGGACTGGCCGTAGCCGTCCTCGCGGGCTTCTGCGAGAGCGTCGAGGTCGGTGTCTTCCTCGCAGGGTCCCATGCCTGGCGGAAAGATGCCGTTCGTGGAGACGTGGTGCACGGGCTTCGCACCGTGGCGACACGCCAGGCGCAAGACCTCGCGCGTGCCTCCCACGTTGGGCGCCTTCAGCTCCGGGTAAGGGTAGACGAGGTTAACGACCGCCCCTGGATGGAAGATCATGTCTACTTCCATGGCCAGCGCGTCGAAGTCTTTTTCGTCCAGGCCGAACAAAGGTTTGCCCAGGTCTCCTGGGACTGGTACGATACGCTCCACCCACTCGGGCCGCCACAGCCCGTAGCTCCGCAGGTTACCCTCGATCGCCTCCATCCCACCATCGTCCCCACGAGGCCTGACGAGACAGTGGACACGAGCGTTTGTTCTGGAGAGCAGCCCGTCGAGAAGGAAGACCCCGAGGAACCCGGTCGCACCGGTAAGGAAGATGCCTTCGGCGTCCCGCAGGGTCGGTGTGCCCTCGTCGGGTCGCGGGGTTATCTCGGTATCCAGGACGGCCTCGGCAGAGAGATCCTCTGCGGTCGTCGCTTCCCCTGCCGTCCCGTCGCGCTGCAGCGCCTCTATCCTGTCGAGCAACCCTTTCGGCGTCGGGTCCTCCATGAACAGCGGCATCGAGACGTGGACACCGAAGCCCCGCTCGACGCGGCTCGAGAGCTGCGCTGCGGCGAGCGAGTGCCCGCCGAGGTCGAAGAAGTCGTCCTCTGGTTGCACCTCGCCCTCGTCCAGGCGCAGCACGTCCTCCCAGGCCCGCGCGAGCAGCGCCTCCTTCTCCTGGCGGGAGGCTCCTTCTGGGAGCCTGGCGACGGTGCCCGCGTCTTCGCGAGCGGATCGTGCGGGGCGGGGTGGCGGGGGCGGGAGTTCCGAGCGATCGACCTTTCCCGAGGTCGCCTGTATCGGGATCGACTCCAACTCGACGAAGACGGAAGGTACCGCGTAGTGCGGCAGGCTGTCCCCAAGGATGCTTCTTATCTCCTTGCTCCGCCCCGTCTTCGGGTCGAGGTTCCAGCCAGAGTAGCGCTCGTCATCATCGGGGTCTGGCACGATGTAGGCGACGAGGCGTTTGTCCTCACCCTCATCGCCCTCCGAGATCACGACGCACGATTTTACGGCGAGGCCATCCTCGATGGCGGCCTCGACGGCCCCGAGCTCGACGCTGTAACCCCGGATCTTGACCATAAAGTCAACGCGGCCCAGGATCTCCAGGCTCCCGTCGGAGAGGATGCGGGCCCTGTCACCCGAGCGATACATCCTTGCGCCGCTCCTCGAGGAGAAGGAGTCTTCGGGGAAGCTCTCCTCGGTCTTCTCCGGCAGGGCGACGTAGCCGCGCGCCAGGCACTCCCCGCCAACGAAGAGCTCCCCTGCCTCGCCCTCTGGCACGCGTTCGCCTTCGGCGTCGACCAGGTAGAGGTGCTCGGGGTCCAAGGGCACGCCGACGGCGCAGTACGTAGACTCGGGGTTCTCGACCAGCTCACGCAGGTCACCGGCGGCCACCTCGTGGGTCTCGCTGCAACTGTAGACGTTGAGCAGTCGCGCATCAGGCAACAGCTCCATCGCGCGCCGCGCGAGCGTGCGGGTCACGACCTCGCCGTTCAGCCATAGCGTTTTCAGGTTGGAGAGCCTCTCGCCCACCTCGGGTCCGCTCGAGTTGAGTACGGTCTCGAGGAGGGATGGGGTGATCAAGGTCTCGGTAACCTCGTACTCTTCGAGAAACCGGATCAGGGCTCCTGGATCATAGATAACGTCGTCCGGGATGACGACCGTCGTCGCCCCGCGCAAGAGCGGCCGCATCATCTCCCAGATGAAGAACACGTTGCACCCGACCCTGTCGCCTGGAGCGTAGTCGCTGATGCCGAAGCGCCACAGATAAGACAGGACTGGCGCCCTGTGCGGGTTGGCTATCCCCTTGGGCTTCCCTGTCGTCCCGGCCGAGTACGAGACGAAAGCCAGGTTGTCCTGGCCGACCTCGGGGCCTTCGTCCACGGCCGGGAGGTCCTCCAGCTCCTCATCCCAGCCCTCATCGAGGAAGAACGTCTGTGTGCCATCTGGTAGGCGATCCGCATACCGCTCCTGCGTAAGGACGATGCGCGGGCCCGCGTCCTCGACGACGTCGGCTAGCAGGGACGGCGGGTAGGCGAGCTCGAGTACCAGGTATGCGCCGCCGGCCTTCATGGCGGCGAGGCAGGAGATCACGTACTCGGCCCTGCGCTCCATGTAAACGCCGACGGGTTCGTCAGGGCCGATTCCCTTGCTCCTGAGGTACGCCGCCAGCCTGTCGGTGAGGCTGTCCAGCTCGCGGTAGGTCAGGGAGATGTCGGCGTCTTCGAGGGCGAGGTTCTCGGGAGTGCGGCGCGCCTGCTCTTCGAACAGCTCGTGCAGGCAGAGGTCAGCGCGATCCTTCATGCTTGCGCCCTCCAGGAAGGCATGCCTAACAGGGGACCTATGCCGGAGAGGCTCTCCAAAAAGAACACCCACCAGAACACAAGTAGTATTGAGATGCCTTCACAGACACCAGATACGCCCACGTCAACCGTTTGGCCGGACGACATTCGCACAGCGATCAACCTCTCCTTGCTTTTCCTACACTACCAACGCGTTGCTATTGACCATGCTGGGGGCGACAGAACGCCGCAGTAGAGATGATGCGGACCATGCTCCGGTCGAAGACCCGGAGCGAAGCGGTCCGGAAGCGTTGCACGACATACTAACCCGCCTGGATGTTGATTCCAGCGGTTATTCCGAAGATAGGTTTAAAGTTCTATTAAGTTTTATTAAGAGCGGAGAGGCTTGGCCGGGTTGATCCGGCGTCGTTTTCAGCCACCCAGTGCGCTGAGTACCTCCTGGATTCCGACGTAGATGAGCAGGAGTACGGAGGCTCCGAGTATGATGTTCGCGAGCAGACCGTTACGGTACTCGCGCGTCACGCGGCGGTTCATGAGCCAGAGCAGTGTACCTGCGAGGAAGGGCATGAAGAGAGCGCCCAGGGAAGCGTAGATGATCACGACCAGGACTGGCTCATCGAGGGTGAGCAGGAGCATGGGAGGGAAGGTGATCCAGACCAGAAATGCCCTGAAGAGGATGCCTCTCTCGGAGAGATACTCCTCTCCCTCCTCTTCGGGGACGCGGCGAATGGACCTTACCAGGTCGCCGAAGAGGTAGGCGCCGCCGTTCCAAGCCCCCGTGATGGAGCTCGTCGCCGCGGCCCAGAAGCCGATGAGGAAGAGCCAGCTCGCCACCGCGCCGAAGCGTTCCTCTATGGGATCAGAGAGCGTAACGAGCCCGCCCTCATCGGCTATGCTCGTCCCGTTGGCGAAGAGCAGTTCGGCGCCTATCACGAGCATCGCCACCATGAAGACGCCCGTCATCGCATAGCCTACCCCGAGGTCGATGCGCATCATCGGGATCCAGGAAGGCCGCCGCCAGCCGCGCTCGCGCACCCAGTAGGTATAGGAGACAAGCGTGAAGGTCCCCCCAACGCCTCCTATCACGGCGAGCACGAAGGGCAGCGAACCCTCTGGCATGCGCGGCAGGACCGTGCCTAGCGCGAGTTCGCCAACGTTCGGACCAAGGAGCAGCGCGAGCCCGACGACCGTAACGAACATGAGCCCGACGAAGATCTCCATGACCCGCTCGAAGAGCCCGTACTTCCCGATGATGCAGATGCCGAACCCGAAGACGACGGAGTGCAAAACGGCCCAGGCCCAGAACGGCATCAGGCCAGGGAACATGGCCGACGTCGCCAGCGCGGAGGCCGACGGCGCGGCAGCCCCGAAGAAGAAAGTCACGAGCGCCAGGTAGACCACGAAGTAACCGCTTGCCCACAGGCCCATCGAACGCCAGCCGTCGAGGATCGTCGTCCTCGTCGCCATAAACCAGCGTCCGAGCCCCTCCGTCAGCGCGAACTTCAGGGCGGCGCCGAGGACGACTGCCCAGACGAGGACCGTCCCGTACTCCGTCCCGACCGTCAGCGATGAGACCATGTCCCCAGCCCCTACCCCCGTCGCCGCGACGACGAGGCCTGGTCCGATCAACCTGAGACGGCTCCCCCAGTTCGAAGGTGCTTCACGCCCGACGGCGGGCTCTTCCCCAGGCCTTGTGGCTTCAGACATGCCTCCCCTTTCATCGCCCTAACCCCACAAGGTAACGTAACACGAGGTCCGTCTTTGAGTGCCCTTAGATCCTGCGCACCAGCAAGGCGTTTCCGAGGAGGAGCAGGATGATCTCCGATACGGCCACCGAGGCGAAGGAGGGCAGGTACGGCAACCCGGCGGAAACGGTGAGTACCACCCCGACGCCTGCGGCGGTCCACAGGGCGTAGAGGAGCGAGGCGAAGTAGGTCCCGAACGTGCCGCCGACCCTCCCTGCCACGACGTAGCAAAGCACGCCGCCGGTGACGTCAACGAGCGGCATGAAGATCAGCTCAAGAGGGCCGGCGAAGGGGCTGAAGAGGTTGATGATCACGGTCCCAACCCCGAACGCGGGGATGACCGCCGGGTACTTGATGACCAGCGGCTTGAGGGCCTCCCCGATCCTGAACTGCACTGGCCCGTAGGAGAACGGCGTGATGCTCAAAACGACGTAGAGCGCCCCTACTACCCCCGCGATCGCTACCCTACGGGCCGGGCTCTGACTCAACATCACAGACCCCTACTGCGCCAGCGCACAGCCGTCTTTGCGCGGGTCGCTACCACAGGCCCTCACGCCGTTCTGTAGGATGCGGATGAGCTGTGCGCCTCCTGCCGGGATCATGTAGTCCTCCTTTATCTCTATGAGATGCCCCCGCCTGCTCAGACGCGCTATCTCGCTTTCAGGTACGCGGCCTTCGATCAGGAGCACACCGTCCTCGTGGCGGTGGCGGGGGTGGTCGACGGCCTCCTGGGGGTCCATGCCGTAGTCGAGGAGGTTTATGAGCAACTGCGCCTGACCCTGGGGCTGCATCGCGGCGCCCATCACCCCGAAGACGGCCCAGAGGGCTCCCTCGCGGGTGGCGAGACCGGGGATGAGGGTGTGCATCGGCTGTTTACCAGGGGCGATGGCGTTGGGGTGGCCTGGTTCGAGGCGGAACGAGTTGCCGCGGTTGTGGAGGCAGACGCCCGTGCCCTCGGCGACGACACCGCTGCCGAAGCCCCTGTAGAGGCTGTTTATGAAAGAGCAGCCGTTGCCATCGGCGTCAACGGCGCAGAGGTAGGTCGTGTTCCCGCCTGGTGTCAGTTCAGACTCTATCTGCGCGGCGTGTTCAGGAGAGATACGTCTGCGCAGGCTTGCGGCGTAGTCTTTCGAGATCAGACGTTCGGTTGGTATCTCCGAGTGGTCCCAGAACTCAGGGTCCCCGATCTCGTCGTGCAGGTCCTCGAAGGCAAGTTTCTTCGCCTCGACCTCGAGGTGGATGCGCTCCGCGCCCGATGGATCCAGGTGGGCCAACTCGAATCCTTCGAGGATATTGAGCATCTCCAGGGCCGCGACGCCCTGGCCCGGCGGTGGGATCTCGAAGACCGTGACGCCCCTGTAGTCGGTCGAGATCGGCTCTACGAACGTCGACTCGTGGGCGGCGAGGTCATCCTCTGAGAGATACCCGCCGTCCTCCCGGGTGGAGCGTGCGATGCTCGCTCCGATCTCACCCCTGTAGAAGACGTCGGCGCCCCCTTCGGCGACGGCCGAAAGGGTGGCCGCGAGATCCACCTGCGAGAAGATCTCCCCTTCAGCAGGGGCCCGGCTCTCTGGCAAAAACGTCCGCGCGGCGGCATCGTTCGCACGGAGCACATCTGCGTGCTCCTCCCAGTAGCGGGCGACTACCCCTGCGACGGGATGGCCGTTTTCAGCGAGCTCCCAGGCCGGCTCGAGCAAACGTGCCAGGGGCTGGTTGCCGAAGCGGTTCGCCGCGTCCTCCCATAGCCTGACAGCGCCAGGGACCGTTACCGTGAGGCCGCCACGCTCGGGCAACTCGGTCAGACCAAGATCCAGTAGTTTCTCTACGCTTACGGCCCCTGGGGCCCTGCCAGCGCCGTTGACACCCGTAACCTGCCCTGTCTCTGCCTCGTAGAAAAGGAGGAAGGCGTCGCCACCCATGCCAGTCTGCATCGGCGAGAGGACGGCCATCGCTGCGGCCATGGCCACACACGCGTCGGCGGCCGTCCCCCCTGCGTCGAGGATGCGGAGGCCGACCAGGGCGGCGGTGGGATGCTCGCAGGCGACGGCCCCTTTCGTTCCGAAGACCGTCGAGCGGCCTCCCTCATCCGGCCTCCTGACGGCAGTTTCTTCGCGTTGGGACAAGGTCTTCGGACCTCCTGTAGAAACACATGATCGCTCTTACAGTTTATATAAAGGGGCTGAGGGTATATTTGCGCCAGCAACCTAACAGGAGGTAACTCATGGACGGAGGCAAAGGAATCTACGTAGGTGGGACCCTGCTATCGATCGTCCTCTCGCTCGCCCTGTACTTCTCCGGCAGGCGCGAGACGGCGATCTTCGTGGGTCTCTGGGCCCCAACGATAATGAACCTGGGCCAGAGCCTACTGGACGAAGACTAGAACCTTACGCGGAGAGCAGGGCTCTCCACGCAAGGTACCAGCGGTCAGTCGCCGGCATTGCGTGTTCTGCTGGTTACTGACCGCTTTATAGTCCCCCGAACTCGCGCAGCAGGTCAGGAAGTGCCAAGCGCTTCACGAACGGTCACCCGTGGGTAGCCCGTGCTGGCGGCCCGCCACCGAAGCCGACTTCGGCAGGACGGGGCCCACGCTCTGCTCTCTGCACATGCAGCAGCGCCAGCGCGGGGAGGACATGGACGGCTAGAGCATGAACTTCGCCCCTACGTCGTTCCAAGAAGTTCGCACCTGGCTCTGGTAGATGGCATCATGCTTGTAGCGGAAAGGGCTAGCCCGCTGCGCACCAGCGGGAGAAAGGAGAGGACACGTCATGGCCTCTGAGAAATTCGAGCGCAAGAGCCTTGAGTCACCAGACGAAACCAGGACGTTCGAGAATGGCGAGGTGGGAGTCGTCAACCTCGGCGACTTCACCGCTTCTCGCCTCGTTCTAGAGCCCGGCTGGAGGTGGTCTGAGAACAT
>JBBPYN010000010.1:0-31208 GCA_038199875.1 Rubrobacterales bacterium | reverse complement strand
GGGATCACGGATCATCGCTGGTCGATGGAGGAGTTGTTGACGTATCCGGTGCCACCTGCGGAGCTATCCAAGTGGCGAGGTAGGAAGCCGAAATGGCTGCTGGAGGTGGAGCATGCAGCCTGACCACGGTTCAGTGTGGCGCTACCGCACGACCCGGCGCACCGGACATTGGCTGTTTATGCTACCCGAACGTCTTTTTGCGGCCTGGCTGCAGTTTAATTCACCGACGAGGGTTTCCGAATTGGCGCGCCTCTCTCCGACCAAAGCGCATACCCCAGCGCTAGAAACACGAGGCCGAACAATACTCGGGCTTCACCGTAGAGGTCCAACAGGAAAAAGATGAGGGGAAAGTAAACGAGCCAACCGACGAGCAGCAGCCCACACCAGCGTGGCAAAACCTCCGCCCTGAGCGTGGCAACACCGAGAATGGGGAACCCCACAAGCGCGCCCAGTCCCCCCAAACTGAAGAGTAGGCCGACGACCCCATCGCCGTTGTGGGTGAGCAGCCAGAGCACGGTAGACAAGGACGCAAACACCGTCCCGACAAAGGCTACGATGGAGCCTGCCGTTCCCAGTCGCCCGTAGTTTGGTGTCTGCCGTGCGTGAAGTCCTATAACAGCCACTATCATCCCTATTTCGGCGATAGCGTCGCTTGACTCGATCAAGTACCAAGACAGTGAGCCCACCGGTCCCATGTTGATTGCCGGGGGCTGTACCAATGTGAAAGCAATAATGCCGGACACCACCCACCCCGTAGCAGCCAGCAGGGCTCCCAGCGCACCCCACCGGATCAAACTCGACGACATTTCCACACTCCTTTCCTTGCTTACCTTGCAGATAGAACTCTACGAGGCACACCGTCCCACCGTCATGAGCCCGCCGTCCCGATCTTTGTCCCGTCGTGGTCGGGACATTTCGCGGGACACTCTATGCTGAGACCAGAGGCTAGAAAGTGCTACTCCTCAAGCCTGGTTTCACGAGCGTGAATTGCAGCTTGTGAGAGGTCTGCAACCCTGGGCAATTCCAGTGAAAATGTTTCAGGCGTGGCGTCTCATCTCACTTGCTTGATGCGGCAAGGCGTCTACGGGTAGGCGAGCAGATCCAACCCCCTCGATGAACCGGTAGTCACGCTGATTCTTTGTCACTAACGACTCTTCTACTGTAAGAGCGGTAGCAGCGATGAGAGCGTCGGCGATCAACAGACCGTGGCTCAGCCGGTAGCGGCGCAGCAACTCTATAGCCATATCCGAGATCTGTTCGTTCAGTTTGATCACTTGAAACCTTAACAGGAATCTCTTCAGTGTCCGGAGTTCACTCTTGTTCCGGCACCCGATCATCAACTCCATCTGGGTTACCGCGCTAATGGCGGGTAGGGTTTGCTGCTCGATCCGTTGCAGATATGAGATCGCCTCCTCGACACCGCGACCGGTGTCGATCAGTACATCCGTGTCGATGATGACGAGGTCAGCCGTCGGATCTCATCCATGCCCGCTCGCGGAGTTCCCGAAGCCAGACGCTGCTATCCGTCATGTCTGCCCGCCCAAGCCACATGCCTACGAACGGCTCTTCCTTCAGGCTGGGTGGCTTCCCGCCATTGGAGTCAGAAGTGGCATTCTCTTCGCGCAAGGAGAAGATGAAGTCAGCTACACGCTGCTGGTCCTTCTCCGAAAGGGCTTCAAATTCGCTCCACACTCTTTCTTTTTCCATAGTTTCACCTCAACCTCTTTATCCTCTATAGCTTGTGAAATGTCAATCTTCGAACCGCCCATAGACTGCTCAGACGTTTGGTGGTTCGCTAGGAGTACAAGAGCGAGGACTTCCTGGGCATGGCCCAGCTTGGTTGCATAGTGATTCTGCTCAGAAAATGTTTATGAGATGGGTTCTAGTCAGGCCCCGAGGTTGCGGAGCGAGCCCTTCAACACTACCTTCCCGCTGGAACCGGGGTTCCCGTCGTCGGGCTCGAGGGTGATCTCGACCTCAGGGTAGGCTACGGCGCTGGCCGGCGCCGACATGTTCACGGTCGTGTGGCCTTCCGGCTGCGCGTGGAAGGTGCCGCAACTGATGCGCCCGCCGCCCTCTCTGGCGTACCACATCTCATAGTATTCTCCTCCGCTGAGTTCGGGAAGGCCCCATGCCTCCAGCTCGACCCTGAGGTTGTCCCCGACCTGCTCCCCCCGAAGCTCGCCACCGGCCTGCGGCGCCGCGCTTGTGGCGGCCAGGGCCAGGCCATAGGAGGGGCTTGAGACCGTCCGGAGCAACCCGTAGCCGAGGACCGCCGCCACCAGCAACACGGCGGCGGCCGCCGGGAGCCAGAGCTTCCATCCGGCTGCGTGGCTGTGGCGTGGTTCATTCCGCGCCCGCGCTAGTACCCAGTCCTTGAGCTCAGGCGGCGGACCGCCCATCGCTGTCCTCAGGGTGTCGTGGGCGTGGCGTACATCGTCGAGGTCTTCCCTGCAGGTGGCGCATCCTTCCAGGTGACGCTCCAGCTCCCTCTCTTCTGCGTCGGTCAGCTCCCCAAGCACGTAGGGACCGAGCAGATTCTCGAAGCGGTCTTCATTCACCGCGGGCCTCCCTCGGCGCGGGGCTTGCGATGGCTTGTCGGAACCTCTTCAGGGCCGCGGTCGTGCGGCTCTTGATCGTCCCGAGAGGGATGCCTGTAAGGCGGGAGATCTCGCGCTGGGACAGGTCCTCGAAGTAGGCCAACTCAAGCACCTCCCTGTGCACGCTGGGGAGGCTGGAGAGCGCGTTGGCCACGTCCCAGGCCTCCACGGCCTCCTCCGGACGCGGTCCCCCTGGGAGTGCATAGAGCCCGTGATCGCCTGCTGGCCTTGGCCTGGCCTTCCGCCGCCGATCCAGGTCCGTCGCCCTGTTTCGGGCGATGCGGTAAAGCCACGTCGCGAAGCTCGCCCTGGAGGGGTCGAAGGACGCCGCGCTGCGCCAGACGCTCGTGAAGACATCCTGGACCAGATCCTCTGCCAACTGCGCGTCGCCCAACAGCCTTGTGCCCGTGGCGTACACAGGCCGCGAGTAACGGTCGTAGAGTTCGGAGAGCGCCCGCTCGTCCCCACTAGCCACAAGGCCCATCAAGTCCTCGTCTCCAGCGTCCCTTACCTCCCGGCCGATACCCCACCACTTCGCCCTCTGATGTCGTTTCATCCGCCCGATAGAACGCCCCCGAACCATTTCCAGGCCATCGGCACCTCCCCGCAGCGCCCTTCGACCTATCCTACGCTAACTTGATACGCACGGTGACCGTTTCCTGGATGGCGGCGCGGAAGATCCTGTGAAGGATTCCCAACACGATTACGGGCTAAAGGTCTTCCGGGTGGAGGCCTTGCCGTCTTACGAAGTCGTCGATCATGGCGCGGGCGATGCTGGTACTGGGCGGCAGTTGCGGCAGGTCGTGTGCCGTGTACCAGCCTGCGTCTTCGATCTCACCTGGTTCGGGGGCCAGTTCGCCGCTCGCGTAATCCACGGTAAAGCCGATCATGAGCGAGTTCGGAAACGGCCACGGCTGGCTCCCGAAGTAGCTTATGTTCTCCACCCCGATCCCCACTTCTTCCCCTACCTCGCGTACGACGGTCTCCTCGATGGACTCGCCTGGCTCGACGAAGCCAGCGAGCACGCTGTAGAGCCCCTTCGGAAAACCGGGCGAACGCGCCAGCAAGATCTGATCCCCCCTCTGGACGAGGACGATGGCCGCGGGACTGAGGCGCGGATACTGCATCATCCCGCACCGAGTACACCTCTTCGCAAGCTCTCCCGGCACCGGCTCGGTCTCGCCGCCGCAGCGCCCGCAGAACCTGTGCGTCGCGTGCCAATCCACGATCTGCCTGGCCCGCCCTGCCATCCTGAAGAAGTCCTCGTCCACGCCGAAGAAGAAGTCCCGCATGTCCTTGAAGACCATGCCATCGGGCGGTTCAGCGTCAGTCTCGACCGCCCAGCAGGTACGCCCGTCGAGGTTCCCGATCTCCCACCTGAACGTGACGTTGAGGTTGAGATCCTCTGGTCCGCCGGCAAGCGGCACCCTGACGGGCCCTTCTCCGAACACGAGCAGCTTGTCGCCCCTGAAGGCGAACCACAGCGCCTGTTCTGGATCAGCCAACGGTCTCCTGGCCGTCCAGGAGTGAGGCCAGGTACTCGGCGGGATGCAGGGCGAGGCGTTCGGTGCCGTCCAGGATCTGCTCCCGGCAGCTCGTCCCAGGGGCGACGACGACCCGCTCTCCCGCCCCCCGCACCGCGGGGAAGAGCCGTCTCTCTCCCATCTGCATCGAGGCCTCGTAGTGGCCCTTCTCGTACCCGAAGAGCCCGGCCATCCCGCAACATCCAGAGTCGACCACCTCGACGTCGGCGGCGCGCCCGAGCAGCCGCTCCGTCGGGCCCGTCCCGACGAGCGCCTTCTGGTGGCAATGTCCGTGCAGAAGTACGGGCTCGCCATCCCGCAATGGAAGGTCCCCGTCGAGCTCGAGCAAAGCCTCCTCGAAGAGGCGGGTGGCGTCTGCCAACTTCTCTACGCGCCTGTCGTCGGGGAGTAGCTTCCCGTAGTCGTCGCGCATGGTCAGGATGCAGCTCGGCTCGAGGCCCACCAAAGGCACGCCGCGCTCGACGAGGGGCATCAGCAGATCTAGGTTGCGCCTGGCGTTCTTCCGCGCCTCGTCGACGAGCCCCTCCGAGAGCATGGGCCTACCGCAACACACCACTTCGGGCAGATGCACCCGCGCCCCCGCGGCGGCGAAGAGTCTCACGGCGCCCTCCCCGACCTCGGGCCGCTGATACTCGTTCCAAGTGTCGTTGAAGAGGGCTACTTCAGCCGGTCCCGCACCCTGCGGCAGTTCGGGGAAGCGCTTCGAGAAGGCCTTGTTCGCCACGCGCGGCAGAGAGCGACGAGGGTCTATGCCAGCGAGGCCGGCGGCCCTGCGGGCGAGACGCGTCCCGGCGACGGTGTTGTATAGCGAGGGGAACAGAGAGGCAATGGCGAGCTGACGGCGGATGTGCCCTGCCGCCTTCTGGCGCATGCTGAAGCCGTGTTCCCTGCCCGTCTGGTAGAGGACCTCGGTCTTCATAGAGGCGACGTCCACGCTGGAAGGGCACTCCGTTTTGCAGGCCTTGCAGCCGACGCAGAGGTCCATGACCTCCTTCATGCGCCTTCCCGTCAGTTCTTCAGGTGGCAAGGTACCTTCGATCACGGACCTGAGCATGTTCGCCCTCGCCCTCGTGGTGTCCTGCTCGTCGAGGGTAACCATGTAAGAAGGGCACATCGTGCCGCCTGTCCTCTTGCGGCACAGCCCGCTCCCGTTGCACAGCTCGACGGCCCTGGCGAAGCCGCCCTGTTGGTCGAAGGAGAGGTTCGTGGCTATAGGAAGACGTTCTCGACCAGGGCCGATACGCAGTTGCCGGTCCATCGGCGCGGGGTCCAGGATCACACCAGGATTCATCATCCCTTTCGGGTCGAAGAGGCGCTTGACGTCCCTGAAGGCGCGTAGGATCTCCCCCCCGTACATCGTCTCCAGGAACTCGGAACGCGAGAGCCCATCGCCGTGCTCGCCCGAGATCGACCCGCCGCAGTCAACGACGAGGTCGGCAACCTCATCGGCGATGTGACGCATCCGCGACACTCCCTCTGGGTCCGAAGTGTCGAGTGCTGGTCTGACGTGCAAACATCCCACGCTGGCGTGCCCGTAGAAGCAGGCCCAGGTGCCGTTCCTCTCAACGATCTCCTCGAAGCGGTCGACGAACTCCTCGAGCCTGTCCGGGGGCACCGCCGCGTCCTCCACGAAGGCCACTGGCTTCTCCTTGTCCGTCGTGCCCAGCAGGAGCGGAAGGGTGGACTTGCGGAGCCTGACCGTCTGGGCCATCTCCTGCCTTCTACGAAGCGGCGTCGCGGCCATCGCCCCCACTTCGTCCGCCAGCTCGTCAAGCCCCGCGAAACGCTCGTCGAGTTCCTCCTCCGTACCGCTCCACTCCACGATGAGGATGGCCTTCGGGTCTCCCTGCACGAAGCGGGTCGAGTCTCTGTAGGCGGGGTTGGCCCTCGCGCGGCCTATGGCGACGTCGTCGAGCAACTCTATCGCTGACGGGTTCATCTTTAGGAATTGCCGCGTCGCGCGAGCCGCATCTGAGAGCGAACCGAACTCGAAGGAGGCAAGCGCGCGGGCCTCGGGGAGCGGGTGGAGCCGGAACTCCGCGCGGGTGACGACGGCCAGCGTGCCTTCTGAGCCGCAAACCAGGCGCGTGAGGTCGAGGGTCTCGGGGTCGATGAGGGCGTCCAGCCCGTAGCCGGAGACGCGGCGGATCATACGCGGGAACCGGCGCCCTATCTCCTCCCCGTAACGATCCCCGATCTCCATCGCCCCCCTAAGCAGCCTCGCTGTGGCGTCGGCATGACGGGCGCGTTTACTGGCTTCGTCCCTGGCGAGAGGGCTCAGGTCGACCGTCTCACCCGAGGCAAGCACGCAGCGCAGGGCTAGGATCTGATCCGATGTCATCCCGTAGACGAGACTACGCATCCCGGCCGAGTTGTTCCCGACCATTCCGCCCAACGTAGCAACGTCCGAGGTCGACGTATCGGCCCCGAACACGAGCCCGTGCGGCTCGACCATCGCGTTGAGCTCGCCCTGCACGAGCCCAGGCTCGACGACGCAACGCCGCCCTTCCAGGTCTATCTCCAGCGCCCGGCGCATCTCGGAGACGTCGAGGGCGAGCCCTGGTGCCGTCGCCTGCCCGGCAAGGCTCGTACCCGTGCCGCGGGGCGTGATGGAGAGCCCTAGCTCGCGGGCGACGGCGAGGGCGCGCCCCACGTCTTCTTCAGAGCGGGCGACGACGACGCCAACGGGCTTGCGGAGGTAGATGGAGGCGTCGGTGGACCACAGGGCGCGCGAGGCTTCGTCGGTGCGCAGGTATCCATCCAACTGACCGTCCAGGACGGAGTGCAACTGCTTCGCTTGCGGCCCCGTCCTCTCCCCGATCATGGCCCCAGTATAGTACCCGCGTACACCCCCAACCAGAAGGACCAAGAGATGCCTCGCGTAGAGAGTTGCCATGGCACCTGGCTGGGCAAATATTGCACAGAGCCGGTTGGTCATCTCACCCGGTACAGTCCTGGGGACGCGATCCTGGTGAGAGTTCGGGGTGGAGGAGCGCCGGGTGCGGGAGATGAACTCGGACTTAGCCCGGTTGTATCCGCTCGTCGGGTGATGCGGCGGGTCGGAGCAGGTCGGATATCTCGTCGAGATTCGGAGAATCGGGAAGCCTCTCGATGGCAGAGGCCAGCTTCTTGCCGCGATGGGAGCCGAGCACCAGCTCCGTGAGGTCCCTGAACTTCTCTGTAAGTTCCGTGTCGCTGAAAGGTGTGTGTGCATCACCCGGTGCTGAGAAGATGCCCGAGCGGGCACGGCTACCATCCGTCGTTACTATCTCCACCCAGGCGAGAGCCTGCTCCGGGAAAGCCCCTTCGAGCTCCGCATCGGCGACGACTTCCACCAGCGCCGCCAGCTCCCGACGGGCGGGATCGGTAAGGCTTTCCCCGGCCACCTGCTCCGGCCCTATTACACCGTCGATCAGGGCACATGCAACCGTCCAGGGCAGGCTGAACTGGGCCTCTTCCGTAGTACGTGGGGACGCGGAGCGAAGGTACGTAGCCGCTTCGAAGGTATGCACTCGTACCCTCGCCACGTCGGCGGCCGTCGCACTGATCTGGTGCGCAGCCGAAAGCACCCCCTCGACGGCCGGCTGTGCCCACCGGCAACAAGCGTATGGCTTGAAGTACAGGTCAAGGATCACGTACTCGTCTCCCAAGCTCTCGGTGAGATGCGGTCCAGCATCGGTTGCGTCGAAAAGAGCCGGTATTCCAGTAAATCCACGGACGGCCAGTTGGCCAGAAGCGATGCCGACCATCGCGCCCCACCCGATCCCATCCTTCAGCATACTGGGGTGCTCCACCGACCGCATCTCGGGCGTCATGGCCGCGTGGAACTCGGCGATACCAAGGGCATGCCACGTCTGCTCTGCGTTGCACCCGAGCAAACGCGCGGCGCCTGCTGCCGCACCGATCGGCGCCCAGGCTCCGCTCCCGTGGTAGAAGTCGTAGAGCTCGTGCAGGATGCGGCCGGCGCGCATGGCCACTTCATAGCCGACTACCAGGGCAGTCAGGAGCTCGACCCCGCTGGACTTCGCCTCTTCGGCAGCGGCTAGCACGGCCGGAAAAACTACCGCGCCCGGGTGGCCCTTAACGGGACGGTATCCGTCGTCGATGTCCAAGGCAGAGGCTGCAAACCCGTTGGCGAGGGCCGCACCGACCGGTGTGCTATTTGCGCCGGTGCCTATGATTGTAT
Organism: Rubrobacterales bacterium; assembly: GCA_038199875.1. Lineage (GTDB taxonomy): Bacteria > Actinomycetota > Rubrobacteria > Rubrobacterales > Rubrobacteraceae > Rubrobacter_D. The sequence continues at coordinate 22,878 of JBBPYN010000010.1, read as the reverse complement.
TCGACCCATTGCCGTGAGCGTAAAGAGCGTACGTTGCCGCGGTCTGCGCCGCCTCGGTGCGGCTGCCTGCAACGGCGGCCCCGCAGAGGTCGAGCACGCAGCGAACAGCCTGGGACCGCACGCCTGCCGGGAGGTCTTCCCAACACAGGGTGCGCGCGAAGTCGGCGACGCGCGAGGTGTGCCGACGCGGCTCAGGACCCGCTGCCACTCACAGATCACCGCCTTCTTCGACGAGACGGTTCACTTCTTTGGCCAGGAGGGCGAGGCGGGCCTCTTTCACCAGGGGCACTTCCCTACGGCGACGACGGACGTTGCCAAGGTCTAAGTCCGCGGTGATCAGGGCCTCCTCGTGCATTGGCCCTTCCGCCACGACCGTCCCCCAGGGGTCCACGACGTGCGAGTAGCCCCAGAAGACAAGGCTCTCCTGTTGTCCGACCCGGTTGACGAAAATAACGTAGCTCTCGAGCATGCGGGCGTAGAAGCGGGTGATCCCGCGCCAGTAGCTCTTGGTGTCCAACAACTCGGGGTAGGGGTAGGAGCCGCTGTCTGCTGGGATTATGAGCACCTGGGCGCCGTCCTGGACCGCGATGAACGGCAGGAACGTTTGCCAGGCGTCGTTGCAGATCAACATGGCCATGCGGCCCAACCTGGTGTCGAAAGCGCGCATGCTCTGTCCCGGGTTGTAGTGTTTCCTCTCTTCGTAGATCCTGTAGTTCGGCAGGTAGAGCTTGCGGTGCAGGTGGAGAAGGGCCCCTCCTTCGAGGTAAGCCGCGCTGTTGTAGGTCTGGAAGTCCCGCCCCTCCTCACAAAACCCCACGACCACCGCCGTCTCTCCCGCCTCCTCGGCCAGAGAGTTGATGGGCTCGCTCTGTGCCTTGATAGAAACCTCGTCGTCAAGCTCTCCCAGGGCGTAGCCGGACAGGCTTAACTCGGGGAAGATTACGAGGTCTGCGCCCCTGGCCTTGGCCTCGGCCACGACCTCTTTAGCCCTGCGGAGGTTCCCTTCGGTGTCGCCGAGGACGGAGTCGATCTGGCCCAGGGCTACACGCACGGAGCCAGACTACCCTTCTCGTTGATGTGCTTGGCCCGTCTTCGGAGGCCACCATCCTGCATGTCGCCAGCCCGGAGTAGGGCTGCTGATCGTGCCTCTGTAGGAAGAAACTCTACGTTCCATAACTTGTTTCGATTGTACGTTACGCTGGCCGCGGGTTGAATCCCCACGGCCTCTGATTGGTCCACAAGAAATAAGCGTATAAGCTCCGCTTATAAAGAGCTCTACCGGAGGTTACTGAAGGGCCCGTCCAGGCGCCCCGCGATGCTACCCGGATCGGCTGAGCGCCGTCTTGAAACCGCGGCGCGACAGGGCTTTCAGTCCTGTCACTGGGGACCTGGGAGATAGAAGCGATTGCCGGGTAATTAGCCCGGCAATCGCCGTCGGATCACTCCTTAGATGAAGCCGTTCTCTTTGAGCCACTCTTCAGCTACCTGGTCTTCGAGTTGTCCATCCACGTCGACCTTCGCGTTAAGCTTCTGCAGCTCCTCGGTGGTGAGCTTCTTGGAGATGGGCGCGAAGAGCTTTGCAATCTGCGGGTTCTCCTCGATCACTTCCTTACTCACGTTGAGCGCGGGATTGTAGATCGGGAAGAAGCTCTTGTCGTCTTCGACGAGCTCGAGGTCGAGCGCCTGGATGCGACCGTCGGTCTGGAACACCTCACCGAAGTTGCACTGCTCACCCTTGTCGGTTTGTTGGTAGATCAGGCCTTCGTCTATCTTGACGACGTTCCCCTTCGGGAACTCGAAATCGTATGCTTTCTCCATCCCCGGGAGGCCGTCGTCGCGGGTTGAGAACTCCGTTCCCACGCACACGGTGGCTTCTTTCGGGTTCTCCTCGACCAGTTGTTTGAAGTCCGAGAGCTTCTTGACGCCGAGCTTGTCGTAGGCTTCGCTGCGCACGGCCATCGTGTAGGTATTGTTGGCCGGGGCGGGCGGAGAGAGCCACTTGATGTCGTTCTTCTTGAGATCCTCCTTGGCCACGGCCTCGAATTGCTTCTGACGATTCGGGATGGGATCCGTGTGGCCGAGGTAGGTGATCCAGCCGGTCCCCGTGTACTCCCAGTACATGTCGATCTCGCCGGATTCCAGCGCCTTCCGGGCTGCGACCGATCCGGCCAGGCCGATCTGGTCGTTTACCGTCGCCCCTGCATTCTCGAGAACTTGCAGCGTGATCTGGCCTAGGATCAACTGCTCGGTGAACTCTTTGGAGCCGACGGTTAACTCGGCGCCGGAGAGGTCTATGTCCCCCGACGCTCCCCCGCCACCAGCGCCGCAGCCCGCGACGATCAGGGTCAGGACTGCAAAGAGTCCAAGCAGTTGTGTCAGCCTTGCACGTGTCGTTCGCATAGCGATTCTCCTTCTTTGGGGTCGGTTGTGGTCGAGAGCTTCACGGTGGTTCCGGCTACAAACCCTTGGGGCGCAGGATGTCCTCGGCCACGCCCGCCAGCCAGTCGATGGACAGGGCCAGAATGGCGGTCAGCCCGCTGGCGGTGACCAGCACGACCGTCCGGTCAAGCCTGATGGCGTTGTTGATAGACTCTCCCAATCCGCCGGCGCCTATGAACGTCCCAAGCGTGGCGGTGCCGACGTTGATGATCAGGGCGGTCCTGATGCCGGCCAGGATGATCGGGACGGAGAGGGGCAGCTCGATGCGGAAGAGCACCGCCATCTTCGTCATCCCCATGCCGCGGGCGGCTTCGATGGTGGAGCGATCCACCTGCCGCAACCCCACCATGGTGTTCCGCAGGATGGACAGGAACGAGTAAGCCACGAGGGCGACGATGCAAGGCCAGAACCCGATAGTCCAGGCGATGGCCAGAAAAGCGAGCACACCGATGGAAGGGACCGCCTGGCCTATGTTGGCCAGGCCGATTACGAACGGCGACACCCGGCGGGCGAAGGGCCGGGTGAGCAGGATGCCGGTGGTCACGGACAACGTAACAACGATCGCGGTGGAGACGACGGCGAGTTCGAGGAGTCTGGCCGTCTGCTGGATGAGGATGTTCGCGTTCAGGGAGCGTTGCTCGATGCTGTCGAGGCCATGAATGCCTACGTACAGGTAGAGCGCCGCGCATGCGAGCCCGAGGAAGATGGGCATCCCGAGGTAGCGTAACAGGCGCGCCGCACTGCCGAGGCCCGTCGATGTCTTCGTCTGACTCGTCATCGCTCGCCATCTCCGGCTCGGAGATCTCGCTCGGTCTTGTCACGCGTCTGCTCCTCGGGGCGCATAGCGTTGATCGTCTCAAGCACCGTTGCGAAGTCGACAACGCCCTGGTAGCGGCCCTCCTCATCTACGAGGATGGCCGAGCCTTTGTAGGACGTGATCATGGTGTCAAGGGTATCGTAGAGGTTCGAGGTGGCCTCGACGATGGCCACCGCCGGCCGGCCCGCCTCTTCGAGGGAGGCGTCATCGTGCTCGATGTCCTCCGCGCCGACCCACCGGCCAGGTCGGTCTTGGTCATCCAGCAGCAATACGTAGCCCTTATCGGAGCTCCGCATCTTCTCTTGCACGTGTTCGTGGCCATCTGTGAGCCTTGCGACCGGCCAGTCGGCCGTCTCGATGTCTTCGACCGTGCTGAGGCTCAGGCGCTTGATGGAGGGCCCGGAGCCGATAAAGTCAGCGACGAAGTCGTCGGCTGGGTCGGTCAGGATCTTCTCTGGCGTGTCATACTGGGCGATCTTGGACTGCTGTTTGAGGATTGCTATCCGGTCGCCCATCTTTATGGCCTCGTCTATGTCGTGGGTGACGAAGACGATGGTCTTCTTGATCTCCTGCTGAAGCCTCAAGAACTCGTCCTGGAGCCTGTCGCGCGTGATCGGGTCGACAGCCCCGAACGGCTCGTCCATGAGCATGATCGGGGGGTCGGCCGCCATCGCCCTGGCCACCCCGATGCGCTGGCGCTGGCCTCCCGAGAGCTCCTTAGGGTAGCGGTCGCGGTAGGAGAGGTCTATGCCTACGGTCTCGAGCAGCTCGTCTACCCGGTTCGAGGTGCGCTCCTTGTCCCAGCCGAGCATCCTCGGCACCGTCGCGACGTTATCGGCGATGGTCATGTGCGGGAAGAGCCCGATCTGCTGGATGACGTAGCCTATCCGGCGCCTCAGGTTGTCCGCGTTGACCTTCGTCACGTCCTCGCCCTCAAGGAAAATCCTGCCTGAGGTCGGCTCGATGATGCGGTTGATCATCTTCATCGTCGTGGTCTTGCCGCAGCCGGAAGGCCCGACCAGGACCACGATCTCGCCCTCGTAGATCTCTATCGAAAGATCATCCACCGCCGCTTCGTCCTGGGCGGGGAAGACCTTGGTGAGGTTCTCAAGGCGGATCATGGTCTCCGCGGTCTGCGTGTTGTTCTCTTTCGTAGCTTCTTCAGTCACGGATACCCCTCGAAGTCGTCAGCTTGCCAAGCAGGTTGAAGAACGTGTCGAACAGCAACGCCAGCACGATGATGCCGAGTATGCCACCGATGATCAGGTTGAGGGCCGTAGCGCTACCGACGCGGGCGAGCCCGGCGAAGATATCCTCGCCCAAACCCGGACCGTTCACCACGGCGGCGATCGCCGCGATGCCCATGAGGAGCATCGTGGACACGCGCACCCCGGTAATTATAACCGGCCACGCCAGGGGCAACTCGATGCGCAGGAGCCGCTCCCTGGCGTTCATGCCCATCCCCTGTGCGGATTCCGCAATGGCGGGGTCCACGGAGCGCAGACCGGCAACCGTGTTGCGCAGGATCGGCAGCAGCCCGTACATGACCAGCGCGACTACCGCCGGCAGGTAGCCGAGGCCGAAGATCGGGATGAAAAGGCCGAACAGCGCGAAAGAGGGGATGGTAAGGAAGGTGGAGGTGATCGCGAGCGCCACGTTCGCGGCGTACTCCCTGCGGTACACCAGCACACCCAACGACACCCCTATCACGATGTCGATAACCAGCGATATGGCGACGACTATGGCGTGGCCGATGGCCAGCTCGACCACGTGGTCCCAGCTAAGGGATATGTATTCGAGAAAGCTGCTCATCCTTCCCACCACCTCTCTGCCGGGTGTCTAGCCACGGCGATACCCTGCAACTTCCCCACCACCTTTCGTTGGTTGGACGATTCGTGCTGAGCAACCGCCGAAATACCGAACGGAACGGCTTCGCACATCAGGACGCCCCGAAGGCATCGCTAATACCGTGTCGAGGATCGGAGGACCAGCCGAGCAGGGCGGAGAGCTCATCCGCCGCTCGTTTGACTTCTTGCCCCGCGCTCTTTAGCCGCCCACCGAGACGGAACTTGGGCGCCGAGACATTGAGCGCCGCGACGAGCTGTCCCTTGAAGTCCCTGACCGGCGCCGCCGCACCAACAAGGCCGAACTCGAACTCCTCGTCCACTAGCGCATAACCCTGCGCCCGCGCGGCCACGAGGCTCTCGCGCAACTCCTCGACGTTGCGAACCGCTCCAGGCCTCAACTCGCGGATCTCGACGCCTGAGAGGAGACCGGAGAGGGCTTCGTTGTCATGGTCGAAAAGAAGCACCCGCCCGGATGAAGTGCAATAGATGGGTACCGTGCGGCCGGCCCAGCCATCCGCCTTGACGGCGTGCGGCGGAGACTTGGAGAGCACCGTCAGAACCTCGGTCCCCTGCAGAACGGACAGGTGGGCAGTTTCGCCTAGGTTTTTCACGAGCCGCTCGAGCAGCGCGGGGGCGACGTTGAGCAACCTCTGCTCTCCCGCGCGCGCCGCGAGCGCAAAGAACCTCCAACCCAGCCTGTACTGGAGCGTCACCGTATCACGATCGACGAAGCCGCTCTCGGCCAGCGTTTTTAGCGTCCGCGATACTTGGCTCTTCTCCCGCCCGATAAGCTCGGCGATGCGCACGACCCCCAAACCCTCATCCTCGACCGCTTCTTCACCACCAAGAACCGTCAATATGGCAAGTTCCCGCCTGAGGCTCGTTTGTTTTACTCCCACCACCTGTGTTAGTATCACATACACCAAACTAGCGTGCAACTATAGTTGCTGTATACACATGTCCCTCGGCAGCGCCGTCACGAGAATACATCATCCATCCTCCACGCCGAGCCGTTGCGTGCTATAAATCGTTGCCCACAACGATAGAGCGGCAGCAGGCCTTCATTCGCCCGGGCGGTTGTGTGCGATTCAGGTGATTCGGTAGATGCGAGGTGACGTACAGCGAGAGGTTATCCGGGCTCCGAACGGTGCGCTGGGAGCCCACGTGCTGGGGTTGATAGGGCTGGATAGCCTGACGCCGACGGGCTCGACGCTCGCGGTCGCCCCGGCGCCCATGAGCCCATACGATGCCGCGCCTCGCCTTCTCGGCCTTCCGCGGCCGGTGCTCCTGGACAGTAGCTCGGCCGACAGCCATAGCGGCCGGTATTCGTACCTGGCCGCCGATCCGTTCCTGACGGTTCGTAGCCGGGACCGTCGCGTCGAGCTCGCCGGCCCTGCCGGGCGGACGGTCGTCGAGGCGGATCCTTTCGGTCTGTTGCAGTCTCTCATGTCGCGATATCACTTGCAGCGGCGGCACGGACTGCCGCCGCTGCTCGGCGGCGCAATTGGGTACTTCGGCTACGACCTCGGTCGGCTGCTGGAGTCGCTGCCGGCGACGAACCCTGTCGACGAGGCACTGCCGGAACTGGACGTCGGCTTCTACGACTGGGTTCTCGCGGCCGACCACCTCTCGGGCGAGGGTTGGCTCATCGCGACGGGGCTACCGGCGGGAACAGAGACGGCCGCCCGCTCCCGGCTCGCGGAGATCAAGGCGCGCCTGGGGGCTTCCCCAGAACCCTCAAAGCGGGCGGAAAACTCGGAAGAAGCGGAGGAGGCGTTGGGAGGGTCTCCGCAATTTCGGTCGAACGTGGGCCGGAAGGGTTACCTTAAGGCCGTGCAGCGCGCCAGTGAGTACATCGCCTCGGGAGACGTGTATCAGGTTAACCTATCCCACAGGCTGGAAGCGAAGATCGAGCACCCATCCAGCGGGTGGGCCTGGCCTCTCTACGAGCGGCTGCGGGCCGTGTCGCCGGTGCCGCACGGGGCGTATCTCGACCTGGGCGACGTAGTGGTCTTGAGCGCCTCGCCCGAGAGATTCCTGCGCCTGGACGGCCAGCGCGTCGAGACGCGTCCGATCAAGGGTACCCGTCCGCGCGGGACGACTTCCGACGACGACGAGGTGATGAGGACAGAGTTGCTCTCCAGCGAAAAGGACAGGGCGGAGAACCTGATGATCGTAGACCTCCTGCGCAACGACTTGGGCAAGGTCTGCCGCCTCGGGTCGGTGCGGGTGCCTGAACTGTTCGGGCTCGAAGGCTACTCCTCGGTTTGGCACCTGGTCAGCACCGTAACCGGCGAGCTGCGCCCGGGGGCGGGGGCAGTAGACCTGCTCCGGGCAGGTTTTCCGGGCGGTTCGGTTACCGGGTGTCCCAAGATACGCGCCATGGAAATAATAGAGGAGCTCGAGCCGGTGAGGCGAGGAATCTACTGCGGCTCCATCGGCTACCTGAGCTTCACCGGGGAGATGGACACGAGCATCGTCATTCGCACGCTCGTGCTCTCTGGCGACCGGATGCACCTTCAGGTCGGTGGCGCCGTCGTCGCCGATTCGGACCCGGAATCGGAGTACGCGGAGACCCTCGCCAAGGGCAGGCCCGTCCTGGAGGCGCTCGGAGCGGAGCTCGAGGAGTGATGCAGGGTAGGGCGGAGATGCTCTGGGTCGATGGAGATCTGGTCCCGGCCACCGAGGCGCGCGTGGACCCGCGCGACAGGGGCTACGCCCTGGGAGACGGGCTCTTCGAGACGATGCGGGTTCGCGAAGGGTGCCTGCCGTGGCTGGAGCGGCACCTCCTCCGCCTGCGGGCCGGGGCGGGGGTGATCGGCCTCTCCGGTCTTCCTGGCAACGACGTGCTGGCCCAAGCGATTTACGAGACCCTGGAGGCCAACGGGCTAGCCGAGGCCGTCGTCCGGCTTACGGTCAGCCGGGGCGTTCAGGCGCGCCGCGGTCTACTACCGGAGCCGGGGACAACGCCAACCCTGGTAGTCAGCGTCCAGCCTTTCGCAGGCTATCCACCCTCGCTCTACGCCAGGGGCATGCGGGCGATCACCAGCCGTATCCCGCGCAACGAGCGGTCACCGCTCGCCAGCGTCAAGGCACTGAGCTACCTGGAGAACGTACTGGCTCGCCGCGAGGCGGAGGCCCGTGGCGCGGACGAGGCGCTCCTACTCAATACGGCCGGACGCCTGGCGGGCGCCAGCGCCGCCAACCTCTTTCTCGCGCTCGGCGGCGCGCTCCTCACCCCAGAACTGGAATCCGGGATTCTGCCAGGCACCGGGCGGGAGCTCGTGCTGGCCGAACTCGCTCCGCGGATGGGGCTGACCGTGGCCGAGCGGGCGATACGCCCCGAGGAGCTAGCCGCCGCCGAAGAGGCCTTCCTGACGAGCGCCCTGCTCGGTATCATGCCGCTGACCGAGGTTGACGGCTCTCCCGTCGGGACCGGCGAACCCGGCCCCACGTCCTCGGGCCTGAGGACGGAGCTGGAGAGAGTCTGGTCCGGGTGCCTTGGTCGAGGCGCCCGTTGAAGTTCCAGGCGTTCGGCTGGGGCGAGTATCTTCTGCCTAACGATGGGCGGTTATGAGGATCATGGCCTCCTGGCGGGTGCGCTCGTCCTCGGCGTAGATGCCCCTTACGGCGCTGGTAACGGTTACGCACCCCGGCTTCTGTACCCCCCTCATCGTCATGCAGAGATGGTCGGCCTCCACGACGACCATGGCGCCCCTCGCTCCCAGTTCTTTGCACAGAGCGTCGGCGACCTGGGTCGTCAGGCGCTCCTGAAGCTGGGGCCTACGGGAGTAGCCTTCCACCACCCTGGCCAGCTTGGAGAGGCCTACGACCCTCTCGTTCGGTATGTAACCCACGTGGGCCTTGCCGACGAAAGGAAGGAGATGATGCTCGCACATCGAGGCAAACGGTATATCTCGTACCAGGACCATCTCGCTGTGTTCTTCCTGGAATCCCACGTCCAGGTGCCTGGTGGGATCCTCGCCCAGCCCGGCGAAGAGGAACTTATAGGCTGCGGCGACGCGCCGGGGCGTGTCTCTCAAGCCTTCTCGTTCGGGGTCCTCGCTGATGGCGGCCAGTATCTCCCGGACGGCTCGTTCGATGCGAGGTCCGTCTACCCTGTGCTCCGAAGGATAGGTTCTTTCCGGCGCTTCGGAGCCTCCCCGTGTCAGCTCCATGGGAAGGGTGAGTTGCTAGTGGGGTGCAGTTCTCCGGTCTCGTAGCGGGAGAAGCGGAACGGTTCCAGCAGTTCCTGCGGCTCGTCCAGCAGCTCCTTCGCCACCAGCGCGCCGACCCCGATCATCTTGTAGCCGTGGTTGGAGTCGGCGATGACGTAGGCGTTCTGGCGGAAGATGTCGAAGACGGGGAAGCTGTCCGGGGTGAAGCACCCGATCCCACCCGATGGCTCCTTGGAGAAGAGATAGCTCTTACCCTCGAAGCGCCCGTGGCAGTGCGCAAGCGCCGAGGTCCACATCCTGGCGAAGTCCTCGCCGACCACGAAGTCCGGGCTCTCGGGTCCGTAGGGGTCGACGGCGACCTCGCCTGCGGGCTGGTCGACGACGTAGGGCGCCGCGCCGCCCTGTACCCCGTTGAAGTAGAAGTCGGGCTTGTAGTAGATCCCCCAGAGCTCCTCCGTGATCAGCCCGCCGTCTTCGTCGTAGAGCGGGGCATCGGTGTCTACGTGGATCACAGGCGGCATCTCGCCCTCGTTGTCAGTGAGGAAGCTCGGCTCGACCCCTAGCACGCCCTCCTGCAGCGACCAGTACGTCCACATCTCGCGGTCGTGGTAGAGCTCGCCGTCGGAACCCTTGACGGTGATCCGCTCGGGCAGGTCGAGCATCTTCCAGACGTCCCTGACCCACGGTCCGACGGCCGCGACGAGGTGCTCGCAGCGGACCGCGCCCGCATCGGTCTGTACGGCGCTTACCGTGCCGTCTTCCATGCTGAATCCGGTAACCCTGACCCCGGTGTGAATCCGGACACCCTCGGCCTGCGCCTTGGCTGCCAGGGTCCGTATCGAGGCTTTGTTGTTCGCGTACCCGCCGCGGTGCTCGTGCAGGACGCTGGTGATGTTCTCGGCCCGCCAGTCGTGGAAGATGTTACGCATGTACTGGCGGCACTCCTCCTCGCCCTCCACGAGCGTCGAAGGGTATCCGATCGCCTGCTGTTCTTTGTATATCTGCACGACGTCCTCGTGCATCTTCTCGGGTGAGATCTGCATGTAGCCCACGGGGTGGTAGGCGAACGCTTCCGGGTCCGACTCCCACACCGAGACCGAATGGGCCATAAGCTTACGCATCGCGGGCTGAAAGTAGTTGTTGCGGATCACGCCGCAGGCGATCCCCGAGGCTCCGGCGGCGACGCCGGTCTTGTCGAGCACGATAACGTCCTCGCCGGAACCTCGCCCCCTGGCCTTCAACTCCTTCGCCAGATGCCAGGCCGTGCTCAGGCCGTGGACACCGGCTCCGATGATGACGTACGAAACTTGTGCAGGTAGCTGCATCTCTTACTCCTTCCTCAGAACAGCCCCACTATCTCGCCGTTTTCATCTATGTCTATGTTCTCGGCGGCGGGGGAGGCGCTGAGCCCCGGCATCGTCCTCATCTCCCCGCAGATCGGATAGACGAAACCCGCCCCTACCGACGCCCGGACCTCACGGACCGGGAGCGTCCAGCCCGTAGGCGCCCCCTTCAGCGAGGGGTCCGAAGATATGGAGAGATGGGTCTTTGCGACGCACACGGGCAACTCGCCGAAGCCGTTCTTCTCGTAAGTGTCGAGCAGCCTCGCCGCCTGCGGGTCGTACTCGACGTCCTTCGCCCCGTAGACCCGCCTGGCGATGGTCTCTATCTTTTCGCGCAAGGACGCTTCGTCGGGGTAGAGGAACTCGAACCCGGTCGGCTGCTCTTCGGCCGCCTCGGCGACCGCCTCGGCGAGCTCGATTGCGCCTGCCCCGCCCTCCAAGAAGTGGTTGCACACGGCTACCCGCGCGCCCATCTCTTCTGCGATCTCGCGGATGACGTCGTATTCCGATTCGTGGTCGGTGGGGAAGGAGTTTATCGCCACCACCGGCGAGACGCCGTGCAGGCGGACGTTCTCGATCTGCTTGCGCAGGTTCTCAGCCCCGGCGCGGACGTCGTCGGGGTTCTCCCGCAGCAATTCCTCGGGGAGGGGCTTTCCGGCTTTGACCTCGTAGCGGCCCGAGTGGTCTTTAAGGGCGCGCACGGTGGCCACCAGCACCGCCGCATCGGGCTTGAGCCCGGAGTAGCGGCACTTGATATTGAAGAAGCGCTCGGCGCCCATGTCAGCCCCGAAGCCCGCCTCGGTTATGAGGAAGTCCCCGCCACGGATGCCGATCAGGTCAGCCACGACGGAGGAGTTGCCCGTGGCGATATTGCCGAAGGGTCCTGCGTGCACGAGGGCTGGCGTGTTCTCCAGCGTCTGCATGAGGTTGGGCTTGATCGCCTCCCTCATGATGACCGTCATGACGCCGGCGGCCTTGAGGTCCTCGGCGGTCACGGGGTTGCCGTCGGCATCGCCGCCGACCACTATTCGCCCGAAGCGCTCCCTCATGTCCCGAAGCGAGGTAGAGAGCGCTAGTATCGCCATGACCTCCGAGGCCGCCGTGATGTCGAAGCCGGTCTGGCGCGTAACGCCGTCGGTCCGGGCGCCCAGTCCCGCGACGATGTTCCTCAAAGCGCGGTCGTTTACGTCCATCACCCGTCGCCAGGTGATGGAGTGCGGCTCGAGTCTCAAGGCATTACCCTGGTAGAGGTGATTGTCGATCATGGCGGCGAGCTGGTTGTGGGCCTCCGTGACCGCGTGGATGTCTCCGGTGAGATGCAGGTTGAGCGCCTCCATCGGCACCACCTGGCTGTAGCCGCCGCCCGCGGCACCACCCTTGATACCGAACACGGGTCCCATCGAGGCCTGGCGCACCGCCACCGTCGCCCTCTTACCGATATGCTTGAAGGCCTGCCCAAGGCCGACGGTGGTGGTCGTTTTTCCCTCACCTAGAGGCGTAGGCGTTATGGCCGAGACGACCACGTACCTGGCCTTCGGCCTGCCTGAGAGCTCCTCTATAGCGTCGAGTTTTATCTTTGCCACGCCTTCTCCGTAGGGCTCCAGAAGGTGTTCCCCGATGCCCATATCCGCGGCGATCTCGGTGAGTGGCTTGAGCTTCGCCTGACGGGCGACCTCCAGGTTCTTCGGTAACGTCATGCCCATTGGACTCCTTAGATTCCGGGGCCGACGAACCCGTCGACCTCTATGCCGAACTCGTCGCCAGCGTCCATCAACGCGTCGAAGAGGTACTGTCCCGAGGACCGCTCGCAATGCAGCAGGTATGACCGCGACCCCCCACGATCATCGCGCACGATATCGGTTACGAGCTTCGCCACGGAGCTGCGGATGGCCGCCCCGTTGGGTGTAACCTCCTCGGCGAAGTCGATAGCGCACACCTTCGAGAGCAACGCTACCGTCAGCGCTCCGCTGATGCGTAGCAGTGCCCGCCCGTGGGTGGCGTCGAGGACGCTGGCCAGTCCCTCCTCGGCCACCTCTTCCATACACCCCATGACCTCTGGCGCAGTACCGGGCGGGGCGAGCAACAACCACTCGCCGGGACCGGAGCCCACGACGAGCGTCCCGGACGCGCCGCGGGCGGCGCGCCCGAAGGGGACCCCGAGCGCACGGGCGAGCTCGCCGTCTGTGGAGGCCAGCACGAGGATCTTGGCGAGGGGGGTGCAGTCGGTGATCTTCAGTTCGGCGGCGCTGCGGCGGGCGCTGACCTCCCAGCCGTGCTCTACGGTGGTCGGAGGGACCGGCGCTATAGGGCTGCGGGCGACGGGCGCTGTCTCAGCCACGCTGGCGCGTCCCTTCGGGGTCGTAATGCGCGTGGTGCGGCGTGACGGAGGCCGGGATGCGCCCTCCGTGGGGCAGTTGCACGATGACCTTCGTCCCCGGTGTGGTGAGGTGCGGAGCAACGAAGCCCAGGCAGATCGAACGCCCCAGCGTGGGCGACATACGGCTGGACGTTATCCGGCCCACGATTTCGCTTTTTCCCTGCACGATCTGGCTCGCCTCCGGGGGGACCAGCGAGCCGTCGTGCGGTTGCAGGCCGACGAGCCGAAAGCGGTCGTTGCGCCCGCTCTGCCACACCAGCTCAGGCTTGCCGGTGAAGTCGTCCTTGTCGAGTTTGACCATCCGGCCGAGGCCCACATCATAGGGTCCCGTGAGCCCGTCGGTGTCCTGGCCCACTATAAAGTGGCCTTTCTCCAGGCGCAGAATGCGCTGCGCCTCGACGCCGAAGGGTCCCACGCCGAGATCGGCGCCACGCTGCATGAGCGCCTCCCACATGTGCAGCCCGTAGGCAGCGGGCACGTGGATCTCGTAGCTGAGCTCGCCCGTGAAGCCGATGCGCCACATAAAGCAGCCGTCGACGCCGGCGATGCGCCCGGTGCGTACCCGCATGTAGGGGAAGGCGTCCGGCGAGAGGTCCACGCCATCGGTCAGGCGCAGCAGCAGCTCGCGGGACTTCGGTCCGGCGACGTTGATGCTCGCGTACGCCGTCGTCACCGGGGTGATGTGGATTCGCCACTCGGGATGGGCGGTCTGCAGCCAGTTGTCTATCCACTCCCAGACGCCGGCAGCGCCTGATGAGGTCGCCGTCATGATGTAGCGCTCTGGGCCGAGGCGGCCTGTTACGCCGTCATCGAAGACCACGCCGTCCTCGAGGCACATCACGCCGTAGCGGACCGCGCCGACGCCGAGGTTGTCCCACTTGTTGACGTACAGGTGGTTCAGCAGCCTGGGCACGTCCGGGCCGCGCAGGTCGAACTTGCCAAGAGGCGTCACGTCTATGATGCCGACGTTCTTCCGGACGCCAAGGACCTCGGAGGCGGGATCGCCGTAGTGGTCTGGGCGGATCCAAGCCCCCGCCACCAGCGGCTGCGCCCCGCGGCGCTCGTGCCAGGGCTGCATCGGCGAGTAGCGCACCGGCTCGAAGATGCGCCCGGCCAAAGCCCCCAACGTCACTGGCGCGTAGGGCGGTCGCCACACGGTGGTCCCCGTCTCCGCGATGGTGCGGCCCGTTGCGGCTGCCATGATCGCCACGGCGTTGACGGTTTCGAGCTTGCCCTGGGCCGGGCCCATGGTCACCGTCGTGTACCGTTTGACCAGCTCTATGGAGTCGTAGCCTTCCTTCTCGGCGGCGACGAGGTCCTTGGATGTGACGTCCTCGGAGAAGTCCACGATGCCGTGTGTCCTGCCGCGGAACAGCGCCGGGTGCTCGTAGACCGGCAGCTCCGGGATCTCCTCTGGCGGCGTCCTGGACTCCGGATCTTGTGCCTCGGTCGCTTGGGGGCTGCCGCCGCGCAGCCGCCGCGCGGACTTCGCGGCCCTCCTGGCGGCCTCGCCGCCGGTGGCGCTCGCGTGGGCGAGTAGCTCCCCGAGCGTCCCGTCGCCGGCGATTCCGCCGCACGTCAGCACGTCGTCGGGTAGGTAGGAAGAGAAGAAACGGGCCGCCTTCTCGTTGTAGACGGGACGGTCGCCGGCCATGTTCATCAGCGAGGTGGGCGCGGTCCAGCCGACGGCCGTCACGAGCAGGTCGCACTCTATCTCGGTGCCGTCGGCGCACTCCACAGAGCGCACGCCCTTGCCGCCCTTCACCCGCACGACGTCGCCACCCATGCGGGCGTCGACGACGCGCACGACCTCGACGTCCGAGCGCCCGAGGTCTTCCACCGCCGCGTCGCCGCTCCCGTTCGCCGAGAAGACGACCGCTCGTGTTCCTGGTTTGACGGCGTAGAGGTTGATCAGACGGCGCGCGGCGGTCGAGAGGATGACCCCTGGCGTATCGTTGCCCTCGAAGACGTAGGGACGCTCAATGAGGCCTGGCGCCGCCACGAGCGTCTTGGCCCTGGCCTTGACGAGCCGCTCCTCGACGTGCGGCAGGTTGCGTTGCATCACGGCGACCCAGTTGTCGTCGTAGCGTCCGTTGACTACCGAGTTGGTCATCACCTCGATGCCGGGCGTGCGGGCCACCTCGTCGCGGAGCCCGCGTAGGGCCTCTAGATCGGCCTCGTTCCCCCAGCGCAGGTGGCCACCGAGCTCGTGCTCTTCCTCTACCAGCAAGACTTGCGCCCCCGATTCAGCGGCTGCGACCGCCGCTGCCATCCCGGCGGGACCACCTCCGGCGACGATCACGTCGGGGTGGGCGTAGCGCTTATCGAAGTAACCTTGTGCGGAGTTAGGTGAGACTTTGCCGCCAGCGGAGAAACGCCGCAGCATCCGCCGGTATACGGGCCACAGCCGGCGCGGCTTGATGAAGGTCTTGTAGTAGAAGCCGGCGGAGATAAAGCGGCCGAGGGCCCCGTTGGCCGACTTCACATCGTACTCGAGCGAGGGCCAGACCCCCTGAGGGCTCACGACCATGCCCGGCTCCACGCGCCGGTGCGCGCCCCGGACGTTCGGCTCGTCATCGACCTGCACCATGCAACCGGGGTCCACGAAGCTCGCGGAGAGCAGCCCACGCGGGCGATGGTACTTGAAGCTGCGAGAGAAGATCCGCTCCCCACAGGCGGCTAGCGCCGAGATGATGGTGTCCCCCCTATAAGCGGGATACTCGTCGCCGTTCCACGTAAACGTAAACTCCCGCCCGCGGTCGATTACCTCGCCCGGTCGGGGACCCAGGCGCATGGACATGGCGGTCTTCGGTACCGTCTGCGTCGTCAATAGGTCGCACCTCCACCGTCGCTCGCGATGTTCCCGCCGGTAGCGCGCTCTTCTTGCCCGCCGCGCAACTGTGCTTCGGGGAGCCGCGAGACTCTTACTTCGTTGGTCATCGTGTGCCGCTCGGTGACGATGTGCTGCCTGCACCCTGCGCGGTGGAACCAGGTCTCCGTCGTCCAGCCCGACGGGTTGTTCCGCGTGTAGAGGAAAGTCCTCCACCCCTCGACGCCGGTTTCGTTCGGATCGGGGCGCTCCGAGACCTCGCCGACGTAGCGGAACTCCGAGACGTTTCGGGGTCCGCAGTACGGACAGGGCAAGAGGATCATCGTCCACCCTCTTTCGACTCCGCGTGCTTTCGGGAGGTCGAGAGTTGAGAATAGTGTTTTTCACTACTCCCCACTCCCGGCTCCCTACTCCCCGGAGCGAAGCAACCCCTAGTGCCCAACGGCCGCAGCCCCCTTCTCGCCCATCAGGTCGCCCCTCTCGAACCGGTCGAGGCCGAAGGGGGCGATCAGCTCCGGCGTCTTGCCAGTGGCGATAAGCTCGGCCATCGTCTCGCCCGAGACGGGGCCCGCCTTGAACCCGTAGGTGCCCCACCCCACGTCTACGAGGAAGCCAGCAACGGGCGTTACGCCCATGATGGGCGAGAAGTCCGGCGTCATGTCGCATAGCCCCGACCACTGACGCAGCAGGCGCATTTTGGCCAGAGGGGGCATGAGCTCGAGCACGTGCCCGGCCAGTCCCTCGGTGAACTCCAGCGAGCCCCGCATCGAGTAGGAGGTGAAAGGGTCCACGCTGGCGCCGAAGACCAGCTCTCCCCTGTCGGTCTGGCTCACGTACACGTGCAGCGTGCCCGAGACTATGACGGGGTTCAGGAAAGGCCTCACGGGCTCGGTGACGGCCGCCTGCAGCGGGAAGGTGCTTATCGGCATCTTTACCCCTGCCATCTCCGAGATCAAGGTCGACCAACCGGCCGTGCAGTTGACCACGACGCGCGTGGCGATGTCGCCACGGTTCGTCCTGACGCCGCTAACTTTGCCTCCGGTTACGTCGATGTCGGTAACCTCGGTGTTCTGATGGATGTGCACTCCGTTGGCATCCGCGCCGCGGGCGTAGCCCCAGACCACGGCGTCGTGGCGGATGATCCCGCCCGGCGGATGGTACAACGCCCCTAGGATCGGGTAGCGCACCTCCTCCGAGGTGTCCATGAAGGGGACGAGCTTCTTGATCTCATCGGGCCAGATGACCTCAGAATCTACCCCTTCGAGCTTGTTGACCTCAGCCCGCCAGCGCATGGTGCGCAGCGAGCTGTCGTTGTGGGCGAGGGTTAGGTGGCCGCGCTGGGCGAACATCGCGTTGAAGTTCAGCTCCGCAGACAGGGTCTCGTAGAGCTTCACGGAGCGGTCGTAGAAACGTATACCCTCAGGAGTGAGGTAGTTCGAGCGGATTATCGCTGTGTTGCGCCCCGACCCGCCGCTGCCTATGTAGCCCTTGTCGAGGACGGCCACGTCCGTGACGCCGTGGTTTCTGGCCAAATAGTAGGCGGCGGCCAGCCCGTGCACGCCGCCCCCGATGACGACGACATCGTAGCTCGACTTCAGGCCGTGCTTGCGCCAGGCCCGCGGCCAGTCGGCCTGCCAGAAGCCGTGCCGCACGAGGTCGAACGCTGAGTACCGGTAAGGCTTGTGGCCGTTCACAGCACCTTTACGGTCGTCGGTGCCGACCGATGACGTGGCGGCACCGAGCACCGACTTGATCGTCCTCGACACCCTCATCGCGGCACTCCTGCGCCGCTGATCTTCTCGAGACCAAGCATTCGTTGCCTCCACTCTTCCGTGCCCTCTACCTGATTGAAAGTGTAGAGGTGCACCCCTGCGATGTCGTAATGCTCGTCACCGGCGTACGGTGCCAGCCTCTCGACCAGTTCGTCGGGGCTGTAGCCACCTGGCTTCAACAACATGCCTATCAGGCCTGCCTGCTTTTTGAGGAACCGTACCGAGTCGCCGACGCCGACCTTCAGCGAGACCTGCAGCAGCTTCTTCCGGTCCACGGCGCCCGGCAGCCCGACGTAGACAGGGAGCCGGAGCCCTTTGTGGCGAACGTCGGAGATCCAGCCGAGGATCGCATCGGCGTCGAAGCACAGCTGGGTGACCACGTAGGAAGCAAACGGCTGCTTGTCCAACAGCGCGTGGTCGAGCTCCTCGTCACCGATCAAGGGGTGCCCCTCGGGGTACCCGCCGATGCCTACCTCCTCCACGCCGTGCTCCAGGTGCGACATCGCGACGAGCAGCTCCAGCGCGCTCGCGTACGGGCCGACGGGCTCCCTGGCGTCACCCCCAATAACGTGGATCTCCCGCAGGCCATTCTCGTCGAACCACCACAATATCCTCTCGAGGTGCGCCCTGTCAGCCACGAGCCGGGCCGCGATGTGCGGCACGACCGGGAAGCCGCGCTCCAGCAGCCCCTCGCTGAACCGCAGGGTGGTCTCGATGCCCTTTGCCGGCGAGCAGGTCACGGTCACCTTCGCACCTCTGGGGAGATGGGCTGTTTGCTCCTCCGCCCCTTTCGTCGGGAGGATCTCGAACCTGGGTCGCGACAGTATCTCGGGATCACTCATCGGCGAAGAACTCGACCAGCGTACGCACTACCTCGCCGAGGCGGTCCTCCATCACCGAAAACGTCGAAGGCAGCCTTGCCGCTGGAAAGACCGGCATGCTGCCAGAGGCGCCGGTTCTCTAACCGATCAAACTCAGCTCGCATGACTTTTCCTAGCCGGATCGGCGACGGACTACCGCGGCCCGTCGCCGGTCCATCGGCGACTGCTCCAACTAGTACGATGTGGCCGTGCCAGCCTTCAGGTCCGCCTTGACGGTCTGCTTTCTCGGGTCTATGAACGGCTTCTCGATGACGGTGGCCTCGAACTCGCCGACTTCCATCCTCACCGTCAGCCTCGTCCCCAGATCGGCGTGCTCGATGGGCACCAGGGCGTACCCGATATTCTTCTTGAGGCGCGGGGACCAGAACGCCGAGGAGACCTGCCCTATCTGCGAGCCATCCTCGACGACCTGCAGATAGTCCTCTATGTACCCCACCAGCGGGTCGCAGTCGAGCTCTATACCAACCACCTTGCGGCTCACGCCCTCGTCCGCGATGCGCTTGAGCGCCTCCTTCCCGATGAAGTCGGCCTCCTGGTCCAGCTCCACCGTATACCCCAGATCCACCTCGTAAGGGTTCAGGAAGTGGTAGTCGCTGTAGCCGTTGTTGTCCAGCGCAATGTCGGAGCCATAGCTCAGGATGCCAGCCTCGACCCGCCGAATCTGGCACGGTCCGATCACCGAGATGTTGTGGGGCTTGCCATACTCAAGCACCGTGTCCCAGAACTTCATGCCGTCGCGGCTGGCGTTCCTCAGGTAGATCTCGAACCCCACCTCGCCGGTGTAGCCGGTCCGCGACACCACGACGTCCATGCCGTCGAGATCGTACTCGTCCATCCAGTAGTACTTGAGGTCCAGGATCTGGTCGCCGAAGATGTCCACCATAACGTCCCTGGATTTGGGGCCCTGGATCTGGACCGGCACTACATCAGGCTCCCGAATCTGCACGTCGTGACCCGACGCGGCGGCTACGCCCTTGGCCCAGAGCAGCACGTCGCCGTCGGCCACCGACAACCAGAAGTGGTTCTCGCCGAGGCGAAGGAGCACGGGATTGTTGATTACACCGCCGTCGACGTCGGTGTTGAGCGCGAACTTGCACTGCTTGACCGAGCACTTGTTCAAATCGCGCGGCGTGAGCATGTTGGTGAACTCGAAGGCGTCAGGGCCTGTGATCTCGACCTGCCGCTCCGCCGCCACGTCCCACATGGTCACGTCGTTGACGAGCTTCCAGTACTCGACCACCATGTCGTCGTAATGCCTGGGATGGTACTGGCGGTTGGTGACCGTGTAGGACTGGACGCCGTGGCGCTGGTGGGCGTAGAAGAACGGGGACTTGCGGATCCGGGTGTACATATGGATCCTCGGGGTGTCGTAGGGTATGCGCAAGGCAATTCCTCCTGGGGTTTCGCGATCTATGACCTTCTTCGTTCGACTCCGGGTGTGTCGCTGTGAAATACCCTGTCTTACCCTCCTGTTCTGCTCTGTGCGCAGCCGGAATGTATCATGTGCTTGATTCTTACGCAACCATAGTTGCTGTATTTGAAACACGGCAGAGAATACGTTGGATTGTATCCAGGAAAGCGCCGATGCTAGACTGCGCTTGGGAAAGTACCGAGCGTTATTTTCGTTGGTAATTCGGCGTGGCGGCAACCGATTGGGGAGGAGAAGGTTCGTAGATGTCACAGACTGAACAAGAACGTTCACGGGAGCGAAGGGAGGCATTCGAGGCTTGTCGAGAAACAGCAGATGCAGGAGATCATGCGCCGCCACGAGGCCGGTGAACCCGTGGGCCCCACGTCGTCGAACCCAGGCAAGTAGCCACCCCTATTCGAAGGATCTCACCGGCTACGATCGACGGATCGGCCGGGGAGAACTCCGAGGAACCTCTGGGTGAACGAGCATCGGGTCCGGGTGATGAGCTTCAACGTCAGGGGGTCGTTCCACGACGCGACCAGGAAGAACGCCTGGCGCAACCGCGCTGATCTCAACGTCGCCACCATAGGGCGGTACGCGCCCGATGTGATCGGACTTCAGGAGGCCCAGCGTGGCAACCTCGGCGCGTACCGCTCTCACCTGCCGCGCTACACGCACATCCCAGGCCCGAAGTACGGTAACACCGTCCCCCACGACTACAACACGATCCTCTACGACCCCGAACGTCTGGAGCCGCTAGACTCGGGGGGGTTCTGGCTCTCCGAGACACCGGAGAGGCACTCCAAAAGCTGGGAGACGAGGGTTGCGCGCTCCGCCACGTGGGCGCTGTTCCGGGTGCCTGATACGGATCTCTCCATACTCCACCTGAACACTCACCTCGACCACGTGAGCGCCCGGGCGCGCAGGGAAGGCAGCAAGCTCATCGCCCGCAGGAGTGTGGAGATCTCAGGCCGTACGGGCGTAGGTCCCGCGGTCATCCTCACGGGAGATTTCAACGCCCGCCCTGGCAGCGCTACCTACAAGAACCTCACGGAAGTGGGCTTCGTGGACACCTACCTCGCCGCGGGCAACGAGGACGGCGTGGCCGCCAACACCTTCCACGCGTTCGAGGGGGCGCGCTACAGCGATGCGCATCCCGGGCGCGGGCCGCGACGTTTAGATTGGATCCTCCTAAAAGACCCCCGAGGACGACTACGAACAGGGTCGCACGACATCATCCACGACGCCGACGAAGGCTCAGGCCTCTACCCGAGCGACCACTATCCGATCCTCGCGGATCTCCAGATCGAGGCTACAGGCTACAGATCTCATACGTAATCTTGTGGGTCGCTTCCGCTTGGAAGTGCGGAGCATCTATACCGCAGTGGATTCCCGCTTCCGCGGGAATGACGGTCATGCCGGCAGTTAGGGGTAGGAGGCGCACCTGACCGGTTCGTGCACCGTGAAAGTGTTCATAT
Organism: Rubrobacterales bacterium; assembly: GCA_038199875.1. Taxonomy (GTDB): domain Bacteria; phylum Actinomycetota; class Rubrobacteria; order Rubrobacterales; family Rubrobacteraceae; genus Rubrobacter_D. The sequence continues at coordinate 1,505 of JBBPYN010000010.1, read as the reverse complement.
GGACCCCGTATCAGCTATAAGGACTCTCTGGAGCAGACCCGAATCGTCGGGCGATGTTCCACAAAGAATGCGAAGAGGAGCCCCGTTCTTGGAACTCTCCTTCGTACTCCGGCTGTCAGAGGGAGGCTTTCAGCGACAACAACCCAAAAAGCTGAAAGCGAGGCCGAAGGCCGAAGCGTTGCTGACAAGCGAAGGCGCCAGCCTGAGCGTGCTGACAAGCCTGCGAAGCAGGCGTGCTGAAATGCGCGATTTGCAGGGTTTACCCTGCAAATCGCCCTACGCGGCGCCGCGGAGGACCATACCGAGCTCTCCGCTGCCGAGCATACGCTCGGCCTCGCGCTGCAGCTGGCGGACCCGCTCGCGGGAGATACCGAGCTCTTCGCTGAGTTGGGCGAGGGTCGCCGTGTCGCGGTCGCCTAGGCCGTAGCGTCTTATCAGGACGTGCCTGTGGCGCTCCGGGAGACGCTGGACGGCCTCCTTGAGGGAGCCGACCTCCATCTCGCCTATAACAGCGCCGGCCACCTCGGAGGCGCGCTCGTCCTCGATGAGCTCGCCGAGCTCGGAGCCGTCGCCGTCTGAGGAGAGGGTCTGGTTGAGGCTTGTGGCGTCGGGCATGGCGCCCTTGACGTCGAGCACCTCATCGACCGTCCACTCAAGGCGCCTGGCGACCTCCTCGTCGGTTGGCTCGCGGCTCAGGCCGGCGGAGAGCTCGTTGTAGGCTCGGGCCATCTTCCGGATCTTGTCTCCCATGTGCACGGGGACGCGGATGGTGCGACCCTTGTCAGCGACTGCACGCTGCACGGCCTGCCTTATCCACCATGTCGCGTACGTGGAGAACCGCCAGCCACGGTCAGGGTCGAACTTCTCCACGGCCCGCATGAGGCCGACGTTGCCCTCCTGGATCAGGTCCTCGAAGGGCAGCCCCATCCCACGGTACCTCTTGGCCACGCTTACCACGAGCCTGAGGTTCTTCTCGACCAGCTTCTTGCGCGCCCTGTCGTCGCCGGCCTTGGCCCGCTTGGAGAGGTCGATCTCCTCCTTGTGCGTAAGGAGGTTCCCCTTGTCGATGCGCGCGAAATAACCGGGTATGAGGTCAGGGGTCTCCGCGGGCCGCTCGGTCCGCCGCCCGGTTGTCGTCCCAATGGTGTCCATCAAACGCCTCCTTGCTCTCTGTAAACCGCCAAAGTACCGAAAATCCCGCACTACTCTCCCACTTTCAGACGCCACGAACCCAGAGGTGTACCATAAGGTCATAGTCCTCAGCCGCTCGAGTTTGTGTGGATGCGGGAATGCAGGCTATTTTTGGGCTTTCGCCAAACTAGTATTTTACACATCGCAGGGCGCTTGTCAAGGCGGCCGTGAACCTGACGCATACCCACCTACCCGGCGGCCGTTGGTTGGGGTAGACAACCTAGCGGCAGGTTCCCATGTTTCTCTAACAGCGCCAGCGCTACACTGATCACGCTCGCTCTTCCCCAGGCGACGAGTGCTGCGCGCAAGCCCTT
>JBBPYN010000009.1:0-32710 GCA_038199875.1 Rubrobacterales bacterium | reverse complement strand
CTCAGTCCATGTCGTTATGTTCCCACTCTGTTGCGCCGCGTCGTCCTGACGCGCGCCACCTGGGCGAGACAGGCACCAGGCCGAGCTCGCGGACGAGTTGCCTGGCGGCGAGCCCCACTATCGCCGTAAAGGTAGGGTAGGCGAGCTCGAGGTTCGCGAGCTGCTCGACGCGCATGCCTGCGCCCATCGCCGTCGCGACGAGTTGGACAACCTCGACGGCCTGTTCGCCCACTATGTGCGACCCGAGGATGCGACGGGTGGAGCGGGATATAATCAGCTTGCATGAGCCGTCGGGGTGTCCGTCTATCACCCCGCGATCCAGGTCTGCGTAAGGTACGATGGCGACGGCGCAACCTTCGTCCCCGAGCTCGTCGCGTGCCTGGCGCTCGCTGAGCCCCACGCTACCGTATTCGGGGTCAGTGAAACCACCGTGGGGGACGATCGCATGCCTGTAGTCGCGCTCCTCGCCGAGCACGGCGTTCTCGGCGGCGAGGCTTCCCTCGTAGTTGGCGCTCTGGACCAGCATCATCCGCCCCGTAACGTCCCCCGCGGCGAAGACGTGCGGGGCGCTAGTCCGCAGGCAGTCGTCCACCACCACGTAACCGCGCCGCGTCTCGACCCCAGCGGCCCCAGGGTCAAGCGCCTCCACGTTACCGGGCCAGCCGACCGCGAGCACTACCGCCTCCGTGTCAAGCACGCGGGTCTCATCACCTTGCGAATACGAGAGCCGGAGGAGCCCATCTCTTTTCTCTATACCCTCTACCCCTCCGATGCCGGTGAGGATCTCTATGCCCCTGCGCGAGAAAGCCCCGGCCACGCCGTCAGCGACGACCTCGTCCTCCCCGCCCAGGATGCGCGGTGCTACCTCCAGCAGACGCACCCTGCAGCCAAAAGCCGCGAAGACCGAGGCGAGCTGGCACCCTGTCGCGGCCGCGCCGACCACCACGACCGAGGAGGGCAGGTCTTTCATCGTCCACACGTCACTGTGGGTCAGGGCATGCTCGCTGCCCGGGAAGTCCATGCGGCGCGCATGGCCGCCGGCGCAGACGATGAACCTCTCGCCAGAGATCCGGGAGCCGTCCCCGAGCGCGAGCGTATGTTTGCCCACGAAGGCGGCGTCGCCGGTCCGGTCCAGGACTTCTACTCCCCCCGCTTCGAGCTGTTTTCGTAGTTGCTTCTTCTCCTGGACCTCGTACACGATGCGCTGCGTACGGTTCAACAGCCTGGCGAAGTCCACCGCAGGTGGCCCGCCCACGAGTCCGTAGTCTGCGAACTGCTCCGCGTCGCGTACGAGCCGGGCGGCGTGCGCCAGCACGCGGGTCGGGACGCAGCCGTCGTTCGTGCAGGTCCCGCCCATGTTGGCGCGTTCGACCAGCGCGACTGTAGCTCCAAGCTCACGGGCGCGCAGGGCCGCGGTGACGCCGGCGGGACCGCCCCCGATCACGACTATCCCGTGGGCTTCGCCCCGCATCATGCGCGCTCTACGGTCATGTACAGGCCGCGCGGCCGGAGCGTGGCGAGCGCCTGGGCTTCTACGGGCCGGTCGGAGGAGGACCGCAGCCGGCAGCGTACCAGGACCGTCGCCAGGACGAGCCGGGCCTCCACGAGGGCCATGCTCTGGCCGATGCACTGGCGCGGACCACCACCGAACGGAAAGTAGGCGAAGCGCGGGCGTCCGTTGTTTCGATCCGGAGCAAACCTCTCCGGATCGAACTCGTCGGGGCTTTCCCAGTAGTCCGGGTGGCGGTGGAGAACGTAGGGGCTGAGCGTGACGAAGGCGCCTGCCGGGATGCGGTAACCGAGGATCACATCGTCAGCGATAGCCTGGCGGTTGGTGATCCAGGCCGGAGGGTAGAGCCTGAGGGTCTCGTCGACGACCATCTTCGTGTACGTCAGCTTCGGCAGATCCTCCAGGGTCGGCGTCCTGCGGTCGGTACCGAGGACCTCGTCCAGCTCGGCGCGCAGGCGCTCTTCGGCGTTCGGGTGGGTGGCGAGCAGGTAGAAGGCCCACGAGAGCGCGTTCGCCGTGGTCTCGTGGCCGGCGAGGAAGAGGGTTATGACCTCGTCACGCAACTGCTTGTCGCCCATAGCCTCGCCGGTCTCCTCGTCGCGCGTTTCCATCAAGAGCGCCAGCAGGTCCTCTTCATCTCCCGCGCCGCGGCGGCGCTCGGCGATGATCGAGTAGACTGCCCGGTCCACGGTGCGAAGCGCGGCCCGGAAGCGGCGGTTGCGCGGGGTCGGCACGCGGTGCGGCGGATAGAAAGGTACCTCGAAGCGGTAACCGAGGTCCTCGACCAGCGTGTTTATAGCCCGCCCTATGACCTCCGGCTCCTCGCCGACGTGGGCGTGGAAGAAGGCCCCTGTCACTATGTCCAGCGTGAGACGCGCCATCTCCGCAGGCACGTCCAGCGGCGTACCATCCGCCCGCTCCAAGCGCTCCAGCATGGCGAGGGTCTCGTCCGTCATGAGCCTGCTGAAGGAGGCGACGCTCCTGCGGTGAAAGACGGGCTGCATCAGGCGCCGCTGCCTGAGCCAGAGCGAGCCCTCGCTGGTGAGCAACCCCTCCCCGACCACCGGCTTGAAGAAGCCCAGAGTGAGGGAGCCCTTGCCGTAGTTGCGGTTGTTCTCCTGCAAGACGCGCCGGATGCCGTCCGGGTGGTTGACCTGGTACCAGATCAGGTGTGCCGTGCGGTAGCGGGCCACGTCGCCGTAGCGTGTCAGGCCCCTGATGAACCCCAGTTTGTCGCGCTGGAAGTCGCGCATGCTGCCCAGGATCGGGCCTCCCCGCGGTCCCGGTGCCTCGCGGGCGATGGTCGTCCGACCGTTACCTGTCGCGCTCATGGTTGTCCTCCAGTCTCCGTCACGCCGGCCCCGGAGCGGGTACCTGATCTCTGCTCACTTCGTCCCGGTTCGCGCAACCACAACGAAAGGTGGGCCGGATGGACCGTCTCCCTGACCACCGAGACCAGTTCCCCGCCCAGCCTGTCAAGGTCCGTCTCGTCGCGCAGTCTAGTGGAGAACTCTTCGAGCGTCCTGGCGGCGTCGTACCTTTTTCGGTAGAAGCGGCGGTCTATAAAGTCCTGTACGCGCTGGCGCAGGGGGTTGAAGAGCGCGGCGATCGCGAGGGTGGAGGCGACCACGGCGAGTGAGGACTCACCTCCTGCCAGGGTACGCAGGGCCGCCTGCGAGAGCGCGATCGCACCGAAGTAGATCAGGCCGAGAAGGAGGGACAATACACCGTAGACCAAGGTACGGTTGATGATGAGGTCGATATCGTAGAGGCGGTAACGCAAAATGGCGATGCCGGCGGCGATGGGAATGGCGGCGATAAAGAGCGAGTCGAGCATCGCGAACAGGTCGGGGAACGCGTTCTGGATGGGGCGGTTGATGAGGAACCAGACGGGTAGAATCGCTGCGGCGTAGGTGAACCACTTGAGCTGCTGTCGTTCCTCGCCAACACTACGTAGGAAACGAACCACAAGGCTCCCCGCCGCCGCGAGGATGAGAGCTATATACCACACCAGCACGATGAGCTCGAAGGTTTTCATGAAGGGCCGCAATGCTTCGACCCCCAACGGATTCTGGATGCCAGCCCCTTGTACCGCCTCGACCGGGGCAAAGGCGTAAAGGAGGGTAAACAGCAGCAGGCTGCCGAGGGAAACCCGGGCGACGAACGCCCAGCGCCGCGATACGGGCCTGCCGTCGGGGAAGTACAACGGTATCAGGATGAAGCTGATCACAGGCCCGATCAAAACCATCGTGTTGGAGAGCCACGCCAGGGCGTACGGCAGGGGCAAGGTGCCTGGACTGGTCACGATGCCGTAGACGGCATACTCCCCCGCCAGTACCTTGATCGCGGCGCTAAGGGCACCGCCGAGGAAGAGCCAGCCCACCGGGTTGGTGGGGCGGCGGTAAGCCACGGCACCGCCAACGATGGTGCTCGAGATCCCGACGATGGCGAAGTTCACATCGAAGACGTCGCCGCCGTTCAGGAGGGTGATGACGACGACGCAGACGATGAGGACCAGGGCAAACATGCATGCCCCCCAGGCAAGGAACGTGGCCGTCCGGCGCTTCACCTTCGTCCCCCGCGATCCCGCGTCCGCAGCCAGAGCGAGGCGTGCTCGGGCTGGACGGTCTTCTCGACGACAGAGATCAGGGTCTCGCTCAACTGCTCCAGGTCGGTCTCTTCCCTCAAACTCCTGGCGTAGGATTCGAGCGTTTTGGCGGCATCGTACTTCCTACGGTAGAAGCGGCGGTCTATGAGGTCCTGGATGCGCCTGCGCAAAGGCCCGAACAGCGCCGCGATGGCCAGCGTGGAGACGACTACGGCGAACTGCGCTTGCTGTTCCTGGCCGGTAATGGCGCGGAAGGCGGCCTGGGTCCCGACTACGCCCCCGAAGTAGATCAGCGCCAGCGAAACCGTGAGCGAGCCGTAGACGAGGGCGCGGTTGATGATGAGGTCTATGTCGTAGAGGCGGTACTTCAGGACGGCGAAACCGATGGCCGTGGGGATGCCGGCGAAGCTGATCAAGACAAGGTTGAAGATCAGCGAGATCCAGATGGGCGCCTCGCCTTCTTCAAAAAGGTACTCGGGCACGAAGAAGATGCCGCCGACCAGGGCGCTCAGGTAAGTCATCCCCATGAAAGTAGCGGCGAAGGCGAGCCATTTGATCTGCTGGCGGGTCTCCCTATCCGAGTGCCTGTAACGCCAGATTAGACTGATGGCCGAGGCGAGAATGCACAGTGCCAACAGCAGGATACAGGCTGTCTCCACGGCCGGTATCCAAGGGTACCCTTCGATCCCCAGCGGATTACGTACGCCGCCGCGGTGCGGCAACGGTCCAGGATCGAGGTCCAGGGCCACACTCGCCAGCAGGATGGCAGCCCCCGAGAGAAAGGCAAGCGGACGCCACCTCCGCGAGGGCAGCCTCCCGTCCGGGAAGAGCATGAGCATAAACGTACCCAGCAGCCCCAGGGGGAGCGCCCACGTGAACTGGGTCAACGCGTCGAGCATAACCGGACCCGGGACAGAACCGGTTCTGGCGAGGCTGTAGGCCGTCATCGGATCGCCCATGACGATGAACATCCAGAACAGGCCTGCGGTCAGGCAGATCCAGCCGATAGGATTTTCGGGGCGCTTCGAGGCGATAAGCACCCCCACGACGGGGAAGGCGAGGAAGGGTAGAAAGACCAGCAGTCCGCCTATGCCGCCGGCGGAGATCTGCTTGACGGGATCGGCGACGTTCAGGGTCAGGATCGCGAACACGAAACCGGCCGCGAACATGGTCACCGAGACTCCGGCGAGCGACCAGGCGAGCCAGAACGATGCGCGGCGCCTCATCGCTCACTCTCCCTTAGCCAGAGTGAGACGTGGGAAGGCTGCATCGTCTCCCTGACCACCGAGAGCAACGAAACCACCAGCCACACCGTCCGGGCAAGGACGAGCCTGCGCCCGCTCAGCCTGGAGCGCGAGGCTTCCCGGCTCCCCGCAGTCCCAGCGTCTGTGTTCTCTTTTTGCGGCGGGGTCACCTTCGCGCGCCGTTACGCAAGGTAGCGTAAGGCCACGCGGGCAGCCAGGTAGCCGCACATGCCGTGTACGCCCCCGCCCGGCGGCGTGGACGAAGAGCAGAGATAGAGGCCGGCTGCCGGGGTCGAGTAAGGGTTCGGCCTGGCCATGGGCCTGGCGAAGAGTTGCTTCAGGTCCATGTAGCCGCCGTTGATGTCGCCGCCTATGAGGTTGGGGTTCCACCGTTCGAGGTCGGCGGTGCCTGCCACCTTCTTTGCCAGGATAAGGTCCCTGAAGCCTGGGGCGAAACGTTCTATCTGGGCTTCGATCCTCTCCGTCATGTCGAAGGTGGAGCCGTTGGGGACGTGGCAGTAGGCCCAGGCTGTGTGCTTACCCTCGGGGGCGCGGGTCGTATCGAAGAGGCTCTGCTGGGCGAGCAGGATGAACGGCCTCTCGGGATGCTCGCCGCGAGACACTGCGCTCTCCCCCGCCTTGACCTCCTCGAGCGTGCCCCCCAGGTGGACCGTGCCCGCGCGATTGCACCCTTCGGCCTCCCAGGGAATAGGGCCGTCGAGCGCGAAGTCCACCTTGAAGATGCCAGGTCCGTAGCGGTAGCGTTTCAGGCCGTTGCGGTAGCCTTCGGTAAAGTGCTCCCCTGCGATGTCGAGGAGCCGGAGTGGCGACACGTCGAAGAGGATCGCGCGGGTACGCGGCACGTCATCGACCGTGCGGACCAGCGCATCCGTGTAGATCTCGCCGCCCAGCGACGAGAGGTAAGAAGCCAGGGCGTCCGCGAGCGTCTGTGAGCCGCCCCTGGGGAAAGGCCAGCCGAAAGCGTGGCCCAGGGTTCCAAGTAGCAGCCCGAACATGGCGCTCGGTGGCCGATCTAGCCGCAAAAAGGAGTGTGCCGCATTACCGGCGAAGAGGCCTCTAGCCTTCTCACCCTCGAACACGCTCTCGGCCAGGCTCTCGGCGTCTTCCAGCAAGGACGTCTTGCCCGCCGACGCCAGCGCCAGGGGGTGACGGAGGACGCTCGGCTTGCCGACGAAGAAGTTTGCGATCCTGCCGGCGTCAGCGGAGAGTGGCTCCATCAGCCGGCGGTAGGCAGCGGCGTCGACACCGAGTCCGGTGGACGTCGCCCCGATCGAGCGTTCCAGCACCGCGGCCTCCCCACCGTCCAAGGGGTGGGCGAGCGGTGCCTCCGGGTGGATCCACTCCAGACCATGTTCCTCCAGCGGCAGCGAACGGAAGAAGGGCGAGGCGTATCCAAGTGGGTGTATCGCGGAGCCCAGGTCGTGGACGAATCCTGGCAATGTGATCTCCGCCGACCTCATGCCCCCGCCGATGGTGCTACCGCCCTCGAGCACGGCCACATGCTGCCCGTTGCGGGCAAGCTCCACGGCGGCCGCGAGCCCGTTGGGGCCTGAGCCGACGATAACGGCATCGTATGTACTAGATCCGCTCATGCTCCAATTCTAGGCCCTAGCCCCGGCTACGTCGGTGAAACAGCCCGCTCGCTTCGCGGTCAGCGTTCGGGCCTGTTGCGACGCCAGCGGAGGGGGGCCGTGAAAGAGTAGATCGCCGACCGTATTCCGGCGTTATGCCAGACGTTACGATACTGGCTCCACTGGATCCTGGGGTCGACGCAGACCACGTTCGTCTCGACCGGCTCTTTGACGTCGAAATGGGCGGCCAGGTTCTCCAGGGTCTTTCGCCACATCTCGTCCTCCATCTTGTGGCCGCCCAGGCGGAGGCCCAGCTCGTAGAGGGGATCGTTGGCCCGTATCAGGACCTGGACCTGGGCTACGGTGGTGCCCTCTTCCTCGAAGGAACTGAACGTGATCCAACCCGAGAAAGGATGTCCCTCGGGCGTCATCAGGGAGAAGGACTCGTCGTCGGCGTAGAGGACCATAACGCCCGTCGAGAGCTTGACCCCACCTGGCAGCGAGCCGCTGATGAGGGCTACCTCGCCGGGGGCGATGCCAGCCAGCGGGGCGTAGAAGCGATTTCCCTCGGGCCAGAACTCCTGGTAATTTTCTTTCCAGGTCTTGATGACCTCGACGGGCGTGACCTCGGTACCTGCCAGGCTGACCCTGTAGGTCTTCTGCCACATCTTGCCGAAGCCCTGCAGGGGCCCGACTGCCCTGCGGCCGTCGACGTTGATGTTCGTCGCGCCCTCGGCAACGCCTGCGACCTTGAGCGTCTCGGCGTACTTTGCCCAGTAGGCCGCATCGCGGGGCTCGCGCTTCTGTTTCTCTCTCGGCTCGTCTTGTGGTGTCTGTTCGGTCATCGTGTGCCTCCCTTACGTCGGCGTTCCCCGGTTCCTCACACAGAGTTCGCGGCCCTCACTGCCTCCTCTTCGGAGTCGTGGATCGCGATGGCGTCGTCCAGGCGGGTGATCTGGAAGATGCTTCTGTAATGTTCGCTGAGGCCGTAGGTCAGGAGCTCTTGCTTCTCGCGGTTGATGCGGATGAGCAGCGTGACCAGCAGCCCGATACCTGAGCTATTCATGTACTCGAGGTCTTCGAAGTTCAGGATGATCGCACGCGCCCGCCCGTCGCTGGCCTGGTTGTAGGCGTCCATCAAGACGGCCTCGGCGAACGCCGTGAGATCGCCCTCGATGTCTATGATGCTTGCCTTCTCGCCGGCTTCCCTGACCTTCATCTTTACCTGGGCCTCTGGCATCTCGTTCCTCCTTGTCCGGTATACCTCTCTCGTCCCCTCGTACTCGCCGCGCAGGCTGTGGAGCGAACTGTGCAGGGACTCGTCTTCCATCTCAGGACTCCGACGCCTCTACGACGGCGGTCTTCTCGTCGGGGAAGACGCTCATGAAGTCGGAGAGGCGCGTGATGTTGAAGATCTCCACGTAGTGCTCGCTGAGGTTGCAGGCGAGCAGGCTACGATGGGCGGCGCGCGCCTTGGCGAGCAGGCCCACTATAAGGGCTATCCCGGTCGAGTTGATGTAGTCAACTCCCTCGAAGTTGAGAAGTATCGTCTTCGGGTCCCCGGCCTCGGCCTCGGCGTAGGCCGCGTTCATGGCCTCTTCACCGAAGCTGTTGATCTCACCCACCAGGTCGAGCACGGCGATGCCGTCTTCTGTTCTGACCTCAACGTTGAGGTGGCGCACGTCCATCACTTACCTCCTTCCGTTCCACGGTGGACGACGAGCTCTACCGTGTGGTGCCCCTCGTCGCCCGTTATGTTCATCTCGTCGACCATGCTCTTGATAAGAAACAGCCCCCATCCCCTTGGCGTCTGCATGCCCTCGAGCTTGGCCTCCAGATCAGGCGCGTCCCCGTCTTCCTTCGGAGGCGGACCACTGCCCCTGTCTGTGATGCGCACCAGGAGGTCCCTGTCCGTGACGAGAACCTGAAGCTCTACGGGTACCTCGGGCCTGTAGCCGTTTCCGTGCTCCATGGCGTTCATCGTCGCCTCGCCAACGGCGGTCTTGAGCCGCTCCAGGTCCTCCCCGGAAAAACCGAGGTTCGTCGCCGTCTCGGCGACCGTCTCAATCGCCAGGCGCTCGTTTCCGGGCTCGCTTGGAACGGAGAAGTCCGCCAGGGTCCGCCCGAGGTCGGCGTCCGTCCTTGCCGGTTTCGGGTCGGTCATGCTGTCTCCGATCTCTCCAGGGTGACGAGCGTGATGTCGTCTTCTTGCACCCAGTCATCGCCGGTGAAGCGCGCGAGCTCGGAGAGGAGGAAGTTCACCATCGCCGCCCCGCCAGTGCGGTGGGCCCCGACGAGCCCTTGCAAGCGTGGGAAGCCGAACATCTCCCTTTGCGGGTCGTGGGCCTCGACCAGGCCGTCGCTGTAGAACAACACGCTGTCTCCCCGCTCCAGCACTATCTCCTTCTCCTCGTAAAGCATGCCAGGCAGCAGCCCGAGCGGCATTCCCGTCGCCCTGAGCTCCTCCGCGCCGCCCGCCGAGGCCTTGCGCCTGTAGGGCAGGTCGTGGCCGGCGTTTGCGTACTTGAGGAGGCCCGTCGCCGGGTCGAGGATGGCGTAGAGGCAGGTGATGAACATGTTTGGCGGGATGTCCTGGACCATAACGTCGTTCACCCGCTTGAGCACCTCGCCAGGCGAGTCGAGGCGCTGGGCCGAGGCGCGGAGCAGCGTGCGGGTCGTCGCCATCACAAGGGCCGCTGGCACGCCCTTGTCCGTCACGTCGCCGACGACGAGACCGAAGCGGCCGTCGTCGAGCTCCAGGAAGTCGTAGAAGTCGCCGCCCACCTCGCGCGCTGGCTGGTAGTAGGCCGCCAGCCCGTAGCCGGGCAGGTCGGGCACGTGTTTGGGAAGGAGGGTCTGTTGGATCAGGCGCGCCACCTTGAGCTCCTGCTCGATGCGCTCGCGCTCCTGAGCCTGTTGTTGCTGCTGGCGTACGAGCTGCGCAACCTGCACCGCCGGCGCGGTCTGTGTCGCGAGATCGTTAAGGAGCTTCCTATCGTCTGCCGAGTACTCCTGCTGGGAGAGGCGCGGACCCAGGTTGAGTAGCCCGATCAGCTCGCCCTGGCTTACGAGCGGCACGACGACCTTGATGTCTGCGGCCTTCATGGCCCTAAGGGCGGGCGAGTCGAGGTCGAGTTTTTCGATCTCGACCACCCCAGAGGCGCTCGCGAAGTAAGCCACGATAGGGTCGTTGGGCGCTATCTCCAGCTCGGGCCCGGCCTCCTGAACCGTGGCCTCGACGATCGGCTCGGGGACAGCCTCCTGGGGCTCTCGTCCATCGCCACCGAAGAGACTCTGCCAGAAACCCTGCCTGCTTCTCTCTTGTGTCGTCATCTGACCTCCTTGACACCGATTCTAGTTGCCGAACGTCTCCCAGACGTTACGAAAAGCGTTACGAAAACCTGTTCACGGCCAATTTGCAGAGTAATTGTCTCACGTCCTCCTCCCCCGTTCCGGAAAAAGACGGCACTCCGCGAGGCCTGTCGCATCCCCCAAATGGACTATATTCGCCATGTCTTTCATCTTTCACCGCCACGATGACATCTGCACCCTGGCGGATCAACACCCGCCAATCGTTACGAAAAGCGTTACGGGGACACGCCGCCAAAAAATTCGGGTGTCTCCGGTGCTACCCTATCCTGAGAAGTTCGAGGAGGTCATGAGACGTTGCGCGAGATAGAGGCCGGTGCGGTCACCGAAGCGGTGCGCGACCTGTGCATCGAGGCGAACACGTGTCTTCCGCAGGAGCACCTGGCCGCCCTGGGGCGTGCGCTCGAGGCTGAGGAGTCTGAGCTCGGCCGCGAGGTGATCGAGAGGCTCCTCGAGAACGCCGAGGTCGCCCGCGAGCGGTGCGTCGCCTTCTGCCAGGACACGGGCTACGCCGTCTTCTTCGTCGAGATGGGCAGTAGGGTCGGGATCTCGGGCGGTGAGATCGGGGACGCCATAGACGAGGGTGTCCGCCGCGGCTACGAGGAGGGCTACCTTCGAAAATCTATCGTCAGGAGCCCGGTGGACAGGACGAACACGGGCGACAACACCCCGGCCGTCGTCTACTATGAGCCCATCCCCGGCGACGGCCTGAAGCTGACGATGCTGGTAAAGGGCGCGGGCTGCGATAACATGAGCGCCCTGAAGATGCTTACCCCCGCAGAAGGCCTCCCTGCGATGAAGAGGTTCGTCGTCGAGACGATAGAGAAGGCAGGTCCCAACGCGAGCCCGCCTCTCACGGTGGGGGTCGGTATAGGGGGGCCTTTCGAGAAGGCCGCGCTGCTGGCCAAGAAGGCGCTCACGCGTCCTTCAGGCGAGCCAAACTCTGACCCCGAGCTCGCTGACCTCGAACGCGAACTGCTTGATGGGATCAACGCAACGGGCATCGGACCCGCCGGATACGGCGGCACGCAGACGGCCCTCGCGGTCCACGTCGAGAGCTTCCCCACCCACATCGCCGCCTTCCCTGTCGCCGTCAACCTCGACTGCCACTCCCACCGCACCGCCTCCGCAGAGCTATGAGCCCCGGGCGGATAAGCCTGCATACACCGCTCTCGATGGAGGAGATCGAGCACCTGAAAACGGGCGACGTCGTGCTCCTCAACGGGGTTCTGTACACGGCCCGCGACGCGGCCCACGCCAGGATGAAGGGGGCGATAGACGCGGGCGATCCACTCCCCTTCGACCCCGAGGGGCACGTCGTGTACTTCACCGGTCCAGCCCCGGCGCGTCCTGGTCATGCGCTCGGGCCGGCGGGGCCGACGACGGCATCGAGGATGGACCAGCACTCGCCTTTGCTCGTAGAACGCGGCCTGAGGGGCATGATCGGCAAGGGTTCGCGCTCCGAAGCCGTTCTCGAATCCATGAGGGAGCACGGATGCGTCTACTTCGGGGCCGTCGAGGGAACGGCGGCGCTCCTGGCGGACTGCGTGAAAGAGGCCGAGGTCATCGCGTATGAGGACCTCGACGCGGAAGCGATCCGACGCCTCGTCGTCGAAGATTTTCCTGTCGTCGTCGTGAACGACCTCCACGGCGGCGACCTTTACAAGGAAGGCCGCGAGCGCTGGCGTCGTCCGGTGCGCTGAGGCGCTAGCAGGACTCCTCGATCCTCCGCTCGACTTTATCGACGTACTGATCCGGCTTCGCCTTGCGTTCCAGGCCGCCGGAGGACATGTAGCGGACCTTGCCGTAGACCTCGCGTTCTGTCCAGCCCCTGTCGTGCTGGCCGAAGACCCAGGCAACGTTGGCGAAGGAGTTGGGGTCGCGGCCGTCGAGGAAGTATTTGTTGTTGAGGTAGAGCGTTGTCTTGTAGGCGTGCTCGGGGGTGTTTGACCACTCCAGGATCTTCTTCCCCCAGTACATGCGCATGTAGTTGTGCATGTAGCCCGTGTGGACCATCTCCCTCATCGCAGCGTTCCAGTACTCGTCGTGCGTCTCGGCTTTCTCCAGCTGCGCGCGCGTGTAAACGTACTCCCGCTCGTCGCTCTTGTGCTCTTCGAGCGTCTTCTTTGCCCAGCCGGGGAGGTTCGAGTACGAGTCGTAGTCTTCGTTGTAGAAGACGAAGTTCATGGACAATTCGCGCCTTACGACTAGTTCCTCGACGAAGGAGTCGAGGTTGTCTTTTTTCGCCTTCGACTTTCGGGCTTCGAGGGCTAGCCAGATCGGTGAGACGTGCCCGAACTGCAGGTACTTGCTCATGTGCGAGACGTAATCGGTCTGCGGCTGGTTGCGGTTGGCGTCGTAGTCGCCAAGGCTCCCCTTCAAGAAACGGCGGAACATCTTCTTCGCCTCCGTATTACCGCCCCTGTACAGGTGGCCCAGGGTGCCCACGCTACGGTCGAGGTCCATACCGTCGAGGACCGCTTCGATGTCCGAGAGATCCAGACCCTCGACCTTCATGTCGAGCGACTGCTTCCCCGGCTTCGTGGGTGTGAGTTCTACAAGGAACTCTTCGAGGTACTCGCCCATCCTTGGCCTGAGCGTCCTCGCCGCGTGCTCCTGCTTGCCAGAGGCGAGCTCGACGGGCACGACCACGTCGGATTCGACCTGGGTCAGTCGACGGCCGGCCTCCCTTGCAACCTTCTCGCGCCACCTCTTCTGCGGGCGCATGTACCCGCGGTCGGTGACGATGAGCGAGGCGTCTCTGCCGGCCTCGACGGCCACATCGTCGGGCGAGCCCCTGCGGACCACGAACTTTATGCCCCGCTTACTGAGCGCGTCCCTGGCATCCTTCAGCCCTTCCAGCATGAAGGCGAAGTGGCGCAGGTTGGCGTCGGGGTAGTCGTCGGTGAGGCCGAACACCACGAGCAGGCGCTGTTCCAGGTCGTTCGCCCTTTGGACGGCGTATTCGAGCGCGTGGTTTTGCCCGACGCGCTGGGAGGACTGCATCCAGTAAAGGACGTAGTCACCATCCCTGACTTCCCCATCGTTCAAGTCTTGTACGCGCTCGTCCTGGATCTTCCGCGTCGCCATCCGGTATTTACCTCCAAGGTTCTCGCCTGGGGGCAAGCTTAGAGGGTGTCGACTTCGACGGGTGGATCAGAAAACACAAAAGCGTCCCCCGCCGCGCGGCGGGGGACGCTCTTGAGCCCTTGGGATTACTCCGAAGCGGCTTCTGGGTCGAAGCGGAGGGCGGCTGAGTTGATGCAGTAGCGCTGGCCAGTTGGGGCTGGCCCGTCCTCGAAGACGTGACCCTGGTGGGCGCCGCAGACCGAGCAGTGAACCTCCGTGCGGCGCATGAAGAGGCTTCGGTCCTCCTCTGTCTCCACGTTGTTCTCGTCTATCGGCTGCCAGAAGCTCGGCCAGCCCGTGCCCGAGTCGTACTTGGTGTCCGACGAAAAAAGCGGCGCATCGCACGCGACGCAGCGGTAGATCCCTTCCTCCTTGTTATCGTAGAGCTCACCGCTGAAGGGACGCTCCGTGCCCTTCATCCGCGTGACGCGGTACTGCTCGGAGGTAAGCTGGTCCTGCCACTCTTCTTCCGTCCTCTGTATCTTTCTCGGTGTATCAGTCATGGTGCAATTTTATCACGCGGGCCACCGTATCCAGGGTTGTCGAAGGACCACACGTCCCGTGTTTAATCTTCCCTTAAGTATTTCGGCTGCGTGCCTGCGGGTCAGGTTTCAGAGCGTGCTCTCGGAGCCTAGCAGGGCGGTTACCTGGCTCGATAGGACGCCGCCGTTCCCGTGGACGAGGGCTACGTTTGCGTCGGGCACCTGGCGTTCGGCGCACTCCCCGCGGAGCTGGCGGACGGCCTCGACGATCAGGAGTAGACCGTACATGCCAGGGTGGTTGTAGGAGAGGCCGCCCCCGTTGGTGTTGACCACGAGATCGCCTCCGGGTGAGATCCTACCCCCCGAGACGAAGGCCCCACCCTCCCCCTTCGCGCAGAACCCCAGGTCCTCAAGGAACAGCACGGTGTTTATGGTGAAGGCGTCGTAGAGCATCGCCACGTCGACGTCCTGCGGTCCTATACGGGCCATCTCGCAAGCGCGCGGCCCCGACTCGGCCGCGGCGGAGACGGTGAGTTCGGGCATCTGGCTTATGTTGCGGTGCCAGTGGGCCTCGCCGGCCCCGAGCAGGTAGACGGGACGTTCTTTGAGGTTCCTGGCCCGCTCAGCGCCAGTTACGACAGCCGCGCCGCCACCGTCTGTGACGAGGCAGCAGTCACGGACGCTCAGGGGCGAGGAGACCATACGCGAGTCGAGCACGTCCTCGACGGTGAGGTCATCTCGCTTGAACGCCTTCGGGTTGAGCTTGGCCCACTCCCTTGCTGCAACGGCGACCTCGGCCAGTTGTTCGCGCGTGGTGCCATATTCGTACATGTGGCGGGATGCTGCGAGGGCGTACATGCTTACGGGGTAGCGCGGGTCGTAGGGCGCCTCGTAGGGGTCGGCCTCCGAGCCCGTGACGAGGCGTCCTCCACCTGAGCGCTGGGTCGAGCCGTAGGTTATGAGGGCGACCTCACAGAGTCCTTTATCTATCGCGGCTGCTGCGTGGAAGAGGTGGGAGACGAAGGAAGAGCCGCCCATGCTCGTCGCGTCCGAGTAGCGGGGTCTTATTCCGAGGTACTCTCCAGCGGAGAGGGTCGGCATGTGGTGGTAGGCCGAGGCGGAGAAGAGACCGTCTACGTCCGATTTTTCGAGGCCAGCGTCGTCGAGGGCGCGGAGGGTGGCCTGACCGATCAGGTCAAGTGGTGTGAACCCAGGCCCGACCTCACCCAGGTCGGACTCAGCAACCCCGACTATGGCCGTCTTCCCCCTGAGGCTCATGTACGGTCGTCCTCTGGCACGAAGACCGGGACGGGATCTTCGCCTTCACGGTCCACACGCAGCGACACCCTTGTCCCGATCTCTACTTCCTCCGCCGGCACGTCCTCCACACGGCTCATCATCCTGAAACCCTCCTCGAGGTCGACGAGGACGACGTTGTAGGGGTCGCCGTCCCGACGGTAAACGGCCGTCGTTGCGTAGACGACACCCCGTCCCGAGCTGGTCTCCCAGGTGAGCTCAGCGCCCCCGCAGACTGGGCAGAGCACGCGCGGATAGAAGACGGCGGCACCGCAACTGGCGCAGCGCTGGAAGCCGAGACTGCCCGACTCCAGGTAACGCCGGTAGACCCCGGCCGGTGGTTCGCCAGCTTCCTGGTTCATCCCGTATCCCTCATCGTGCGCTAAGCATCCACGAAACGGCCGGCGGACGCAAGAGTTCCAGCACGCCGCTTCGCGGCTCGTCAGCATTTCAGCACGCTCAGGCTGACGCCTTCGCTTGTCGGCTTCTCGTTTGCGCCCAAAGCTGATCGCTGGTAGCCGAATGTGCGGTCTCTATTTCCAAGCAAGGCTACGGGGAAGTTGCGAAGGAGTCGACCGTCTCACGACCGCGATAGTTCACGAGCACGGCCATCGAGCGGGGCTTCAAGATGTAAGCATCCTCCGGCTTGAGGAAGGGACCGGTCTTCAGCCCGGCGGCGTATGAGGTGTCCATGAGCGATTCCCAGCGGGCCTCCTCGGGGGAGGTTGGGAGCAGGAAGTCGACCTCGTCCTCGCCGGCGTTGAAGAGGAGCAGGAAGTCGTCGTCGACCTCGGGGCGGCCCTGCGCGTCGTGCTCGCCTTCGAGGAGGCCGGACATCTGGAGTCCGAGGGAGCGGGCGACGGAGCTGTTCCATTCCTCGTCGGTCATCTCGCGGCCCGCTGGGGTGAGCCAGATGATGTCCTTCGTATCGGCGCCCCTTAGCTCCCGGCCCTGGAAGAAGTTCTTTCGCCTGAAGGCGGGGTGGTCCCTGCGAAGCCGGATCATCCGCCGCACGAAAGCCAGGAAGTTCCTGTCAGGAGCGGTGAGCTCCCAGTCGAGCCAGCTGATCTCGTTGTCCTGGCAGTAGGCGTTGTTGTTGCCGCCCTGGGTGCGGCCTATCTCGTCGCCGGAGAGGATCATGGGTACCCCCTGCGAGAGCAGCAGGGTCGCCATGATATTGCGCCTCTGGCGGGCCCTCGTGCGTCTGATCTCCGGATCATCCGTCGGTCCTTCGACGCCGTAATTGCGGCTCAGGTTGTGGCTCTCGCCGTCGTTGTTGTCCTCGCCGTTGGCCTCGTTGTGCTTCTCGTCGTAGGAGACGAGGTCTGACAGGGTGAAACCGTCGTGGGCCGTGACGAAGTTGATGCTCGCGTAGGGCCTGCGTCCGCCGCGTTCGTAGAGGTCGCTCGAGCCCGTCAGCCGGTAGGCAAGCTCGTCCACGAGCCCGCCGTCGCCCTTCCAGTAGGAGCGCACGGCGTCGCGGTACTTGCCGTTCCACTCGGCCCATCCCACCGGGAAATTGCCGACCTGGTAACCACCCTCGCCCACGTCCCACGGCTCGGCGATCAGCTTGGCCTGGGAGATCACGGGGTCCTGATGGATGATGGTGAAGAAACTCGAGAGCTGGTCCACCTCGTAGAGCTGGCGCGCCAACGCGCTTGCGAGGTCGAAGCGGAAGCCGTCCACGTGCATCTCCAGAATCCAGTACCGCAGTGAGTCCATGATGAGTTGCAGCACACGCGGGTGCATCATGTTGAGGGTGTTGCCCGTCCCCGTGAAGTCCATGTAGTAGCGCGGTTCGTCGGGGGTGAGCCTGTAGTAGGCGGCGTTGTCAATGCCACGGAAGGAGAGCGTCGGCCCCAGGTGGTTGCCCTCCGCGGTGTGGTTGTAGACGACGTCAAGGATCACCTCGAGCCCCGCCGAGTGCAGCCTCTTGACCATGGTCTTGAACTCGCTGATGCTGCCCGTGGCCGAATAACGCATGTCGGGCGCGAAGAAACCTATGGTGTTGTAGCCCCAGTAGTTCTTCAAGCCCCTCTCCGCGAGGTGCCCATCGTCTACAAAGCAGTGGACCGGCATCAACTCGACGGCCGTCACCCCGAGCCGCTTGAGATGCTCTATGGCCGGGGCCGAAGCGAGACCGGCATACGTTCCGCGCAGATCTTCTGGTATGTTCGGATGCCGCCTGGTGAAACCCTTGACGTGAAGCTCGTAGATCACGGTCTCGTCCCACGGCGTGCGCGGCGGCCTATCCTCGCCCCAGGTAAAGGCGGTGTCCACGACCCTGCACTTGGGCATCCCGGCCGCGTTATCGCGCTCGTCGTAGGCGAGGTCCTCTTCCTCGGCGCTGAGCCTGTACCCGAAGTGCGAATATCCCCAGTCCAGGGACCCCACGGTCGCCTTGGCGTAGGGGTCGAGCAGAAGCTTGTTGGGGTTGAACCTGTGACCGTTTACGGGATCGTAAGGCCCGTGCACCCTGTAACCGTAGAGCTGGCCGAGCCGGCAGTAGGGCAGGTAGCAGTGCCAGATCCTGTCCGTCCGCTCCCGCAACTCGATCCTCTCGATTTCCTCCTTCCCGGAAGGATCGAACAGACAAAGCTCCACCCTCTCGGCATTCTCCGAGAACAGGGCGAAGTTGACGCCCTGCCCGTCCCAGGTCGCGCCCAGGGGATAAGGTTGTCCGGGCCAGACCACGCTGGTCAAGAACAGGTCTCCGCGTTTGCCATAGTTTCCTTCCTCTTGGGCTTCAGGTGTTTTTCCTGATGCCTGAAACCTTTGAATTAGCTGGCCGGCTTCAATATTATCGTCGCTAGTGGCGGCAACGTTAGCGAGAGCGAGTACTCTCGTCCGTGCGCCCGGACTCTTTCGGTTTTTATTGGCTCGCTGTTGCTCACGCCGCTGCCGCCGTAGCGGGTATCGTCGGTGTTGAGGGCTTCCTGGTAAGAGGTCTCTTCGGGTACGCCTATGCGGTAGCCGTGGCGCACGACGGGCGTGAAGTTGCATACGGCGACCGCCACGTTTTCTTCTGCGCTTCCGCGCCTGAGGAAGGATACCACGCTGTTCTGGGTGTCTCCGCCCGCGATCCACTCGAAGCCTGCGGGCTCGAAATCTACCTGGTAAAGGGCCGGGGTGAGGTTGTAGAGGGCGTTGAGGTCCTTCGTTAGCATCTGGATGCCCTTGTGGGATGGATCTCGAAGCAGGTGCCAGTCCAGGGAGGTATCGTGGTCCCACTCACGCCGTTGGGCGATCTCGCCGCCCATGAACAGGAGTTGCTTGCCTGGGTGGGCGTACATAAAGCCGTAGTAGGCGCGGAGGTTGGCGAACTTCTGCCACTCGTCGCCTGGCATCTTGTCTAGCAGGGAGCGCTTGCCGTGCACGACCTCGTCGTGGGAGAGGGGTAGGACGAAGTTCTCGCCGAAGGCGTAGTCGAGGGAGAAGGTGATTTCACCGTGGTGGTATCCGCGGTTGATGGGGTCCTCGGACATGTACTGGAGGCTGTCGTGCATCCAACCCATGTTCCACTTGTAACCGAACCCAAGACCTCCCATGGAGGTCGGGCGGCTGACCATCGGCCACGCGGTGGATTCCTCGGCGAGGGTGGTGGCGCCGGGGTGCGTCCCGAAGACGACCTCGTTTGCGCGCTTCAGGAAATCAACCGCCTCCAGGTTCTCGTTGCCGCCATGCACGTTCGGAACCCACTCGCCCGGGTTGCGCGAGTAGTCGAGGTAGAGCATCGAGGCGACGGCGTCGACCCTGAGGCCGTCGACGTGGTACTCGGAGATCCAGAACAGGGCGTTGGAGAGGAGGTAGTTGCGCACCTCGGGGCGGTCGTAGTTGAAGACGAGCGTCCCCCAGTCAGGGTGCCTGCCCTGGCGCGGGTCGGCGTGGTCGTAGAGGTGGGTGCCATCGAAGTGGGCTAGACCGTGGGCGTCCTCGGGGAAGTGGGCTGGTACCCAGTCGATGAACACACCTATCCCCGCCCTGTGGAACGTCTCGACGAGACCCTTGAAGTCCTCCGGAGTGCCGAACCGGCTCGTCGGGGCGAAGAGGCCTAGCGGCTGGTAGCCCCACGAGCCGTCGAAAGGGTGCTCGGTTGGCGGCAGAAACTCGACATGTGTGTAGCCCATCTCAGCGACGTAGGGGACTAGCTCTTCGGCGATCTGGGCATACGTGTAGTAGGAGCCGTCGGGGTTCCTCTTCCATGAACCGAGATGCACCTCGTAGACTGCCATCGGGGCGTCGGGGGCCGTCTTGGAGGCGCGTCCTTCCATCCAGGCGGTGTCGCACCACTCGTAGCGCAAGGGGTCGTGGACTACGGAGGAGGTACCCGGGAGCTGCTCTGCGCGGAAGCCGAAGGGATCCGCCTTCAGCGGAAGGAGTTCTCCGTTTGGGCCTCTTATCTCGTACTTGTAGACGGCCCCCTCGCCGACGCCAGGGATGAAGATCTCCCAGACACCACCAGTATGCCTGCGCATGACGTGCCTCCGGCCGTCCCAGAAGTTGAAGCCGCCGACCACGGAGACACGCCAGGCATTAGGGGCCCATACCGCGAAGCTCGTGCCCGCGACGCCTTCGAGCTTCATAGGGTGCGCACCGAGCTTCTCGTAGAGTCCGAGGTGGTTTCCTTCCCCAAACAGGTAGAGGTCCTGCTCGCCGAGAACGCCAGGGAACCGGTAAGGGTCCTCGACCTCAGCCTCGCCACCGCCCTCCCACACCACCTGCAGGCGGTAAGGCACCTCCTGTGCAACGGCACCGGCGAAGAGACCGTCGGGGTGGATGATCTCCAGGGTGCCGATGGCGTCGCCGCCGCCGCGGGAGATAACCTTGACAGTCCTCGCGCCTGGCAGGAAGGCCCGAACCACCGGGCCGCCTCCCTCGGCCTGGTGCATCCCGAGGAAAGAAAATGGATCATCATGATCGCCTGCGACGATGGCGGCGACGTTCTCTTCGAGCCTCATGGTCCCTCCAGACCGCTTTGCTCCTCCAGCAGGTCGAGGACGCTCTTTATCGGGATACCGACCCAGTCGGGGCGGTTGTCCAGCTCGTAGCGGATCTCGTAGAGGGCTTTCTCGATGGTGAAGAGTTCGATCAAGGCCCGCGCGTGCTCCTCGTCCTCGGGGTAGGAGGCCGCGGCGCCCACGCCTTCGGTGTACCCTTCGAGGAAGGCCCGCCTGGTGCGTTCCTCCCAGAGCCGGACCCAGGGCTCGAGCCTCTCGAGCTGGTCGGCCCGCTCGGCTCCGAGGTCCATTAGCGCGGACCGGATGGCGTAGTCGAAGGAGCGGAGCATCCCAGCCACGTCGCGCAGGGGCGAATGCTTCTTCCGCCGCTCGGCGAGGGGCCTGGCAGGCTCGCCTTCGAAGTCTATGATCTGGAAGTCGTTGCCGACCACGAGCACCTGCCCGAGGTGGTAATCCCCGTGGTGCCTGGTCTTTACGATCCCGAAATTTCCCTTCGAGGCGCCCCTTACGCGTCCCGCCAACTCCCTGCGCAGCGCGAGAAGGCGGTCCGCGTCAGGACCCACTTCCTCGGGCAACCCGCCCCTCCGCCGGTCGAGCATATCCAGTGTGCGCCGCGACTCATCCAGTACACCCTCGGCCCAGCCGGCGACCTCCTCCGGAGAAGCGGGCTCGGGGGCGAAAGCCTCGTCGTCGGTTGGCGCAGCGAAGGCCGCGTGAAGTTCCCCCGTACGCAGGCCAAGGATGCGGACCAGGTTGGTGAAGAAGGCGTCCTCGGCGGTCAGCTCCTCCCGCTCCGATGCCTCGGCTTCGCCCTCGGGGCTCCACGAGGTCAGCAGGCGGTCCTCCAGGTAGCGGTCGAGGTAGTCGAGGACGTAGGACCAGCCGTCGCCCTGATTCTCCACGAAGCCCTGCAGGAGGCCGAGGGTGGTCGTCTCGCCGTCGGGTCCGCGGTACTCGATGGCCCCGGCGAGCGGTGGCGTGTTCTCGAAGCGGACCCTCTCGGTCAGGTAACGTCCGATCTCGAGGTCAGGGTTCATGCCCTTCTGGAGGCGCCGGTAAGCCTTCAGGATCAAACGTTCGCCCAGGATAACCGAGCTGTTGGTCTGCTCCACCTCGGCGCGCCTCACGCTCAGGTCGGAGACGGGTTCGTCCCCAACGAGCTCATCGAAAACGTCCGTTCCGGAGAAGTGGATCTCACCCTCGCCTATGCCCATTTCGGTGTTCTCCCCCATCGTCCCGACCACGTCGCGGCAAAACCGCTCGTCGGCCAGCGCGTCGAAGAGGACGCCAACCCTGGCGCGGCGACGGAGCTTAGTCAGGACGTGGGGCATGAACACCGAGAGGCCGTCCCCCTCCGCGCCCTCCTCCCAGGCCGCAGAGAGCGGAAGGAAGTACAATTGCGGTTCTCTCTCCCCGGATGACTCGCCGGCCACGTGCACCCTGAGCAGGGTCAGCAGCCCGTTGCCTTCGAACTCAGCCTGCGCCATGACATCGACGCGTTCTATGCCTCCACCCTTCGCCGCGAACCACCTGCGGGTGCCGAGGAAATTCGGCAGGGCCTCTCTCTCCAGCTGCGCGACCTGGCGGCCAGGCAGGCGCAAGGGGACCCTGTCCACACTGCGGGCGGTCTCTCGCCCGGCCGGGAGGACGAGGACAGGCGGCTCGGCGTACGGCGGGCTCTCCTGATGCCACCTCGGGGCCACGGCCTCCTTCGCCAGACGGAACCAGTAGAAACCGTGCCCTGGCAGGGTGAGGAAATACGGCAGGTCTCCAAGAGGAGGGAAGCTGCTGTTGCCGAGCAACTCGACGGGGACCAGACCCCTGAAGCGCGAGAGGTCGAGCTCCACGGGCTGGGCCGACCGGCTCAGGTTGGCCACGCACAGGATCGCCTCGTCCTCGTGCTCCCTCAGGTAGGCGATGACCTTCCTGTTACCTGGATGCAGAAACTCCAGGGTCCCCCGTCCGAAGGCCCTGTGCGCCTTGCGCACCGCGATGATCCGTTTCATCCAGTTGAGGAGCGAGCCCGCGCTGCGGCCCTGGGACTCCACGTTGACCGCCTCGTAGCCGTGGACCGGGTCCATGATCGGCGGCAGGTACAGGCGTGCCGGCTCCGTCTTTGAGAAGCCCGCGTTCCTATCGCCCGTCCATTGCATCGGCGTCCTCACAGCGTCCCTATCGCCGAGGAAGATGTTATCGCCCATCCCGATCTCATCTCCGTAGTAGATGATGGGCGTGCCCGGCATGCTCATGAGCAAGCTATTCAGGAGCTCGATGCGGGGCCTGTCGTTCTCCATCATAGAGGCCAGACGGCGTCTGATGCCGACGTTGATGCGCATCCTGGGATCCGTGGCGTAGGCCTGGTACATGTAGTCGCGTTCCCTGTCCGTGACCATCTCCAGGGTAAGCTCGTCGTGGTTACGGAGGAAGATCGCCCACTGGCAACTGTCCGGGATCTCGGGTGTCTGGTGCATGATCTCCACGATCGGATGCCTGTCTTCCTGCGCGAGCGCCATGAAGATTCGCGGCATGAGCGGGAAGTGGAACGCCATGTGACACTCGTCCTCATCCCCGAAGTAAGGCAGGACGTCCTCGGGCCACTGGTTCGCCTCGGCGAGAAAGAGGCGGTTGTCGTAGCGGGCGTCCATCTCGGCGCGCATCATCTTGAGTACCTCGTGGGTCTCGGGGAGATTCTCATTGTCCGTGCCCTCGCGTTCGATAAGGTAGGGGATAGCGTCGAGCCTGAGCCCGTCCACCCCTGCGTCGAGCCAGAAGCGCATTACGCGCATCATCGCCTTGAAGACCTGCGGGTTGTCGTGGTTGAGGTCGGGCTGGTGGGAGAAGAAGCGGTGCCAGAAGTACTGGCCAGCCGTCTCGTCCCAGGTCCAGTTCGACCGCTCGGTGTCGGTGAAGATGACGCGGGTGCCTTCGTACTTGTCCGGGGAGTCGCTCCACACATAGAAGTTGCGCCTCGCCGAGCCCTTCGGCGCCTCGCGGGCGCGCCGGAACCACGGGTGCTCGTCGGAGGTGTGGTTGATGACCAGCTCGGTTATGACCTTGAGGTCAAGAGAGTGGGCCTTGCGCACGAAGGCCCTGAAGTCGCGGCTCGTGCCGTAGTCGGGGTGGACGTTCTTGTACTCGGAGATGTCATAGCCGTCGTCACGCATAGGCGATGGGTAGAAGGGCATGAGCCAGATCACCGTTACGCCGAGGTCCTTTATGTAGTCGAGTCGCTGCGTGAGGCCCTTGAAGTCCCCCATGCCGTCGTTGTCCGAATCGAAGAACGCCTTGACGTGCAACTGGTAGATGATGGCATCCTTGTACCAGAGCGGGTCCTCGCTGTGCTCCTCGTCGAAGTCTCTGGCTCCCGTTGACGAGACCTCCGTCATCCCATACCCCCTTTCCTGAGGCGGAAGATCTCCGCCGGGTTGCTCGAAGGGTCGAGCCTGACCCAGAACCAGCTTCCCGTAGCCGGGATCTCCCTCCCCGTCAATAGCTCCTCGACGACGTAACCCTCGCCCTCGGAGATCCCGAGTTCCCACAGCGGGAATTGCACGTGCGTCTCGTGGACGCCATAAGGGTCGAGGTTGACGGCGACGAAGACGGCGTTGTCCCCGGTCCTCTTGCCGTAGAACATGATGTTGTCGTCCTGGGCCGCGTAGAACGAGAGGTTCTTCAGGTACTGGAGCGCCGGGTTCTGGCGCCTGATCTCATTCACCCGCCCTATGTACTCCTTGATGTTCCCAGGCCTGTTCCAGTCCCAGACCTTGTACTCGTACACCTCCGAGTCCTGGTAGTAGACGGTGGTGCCCGGCTCCCCGCGCGGGGTGTTCTCGCACAACTCGAAGCCGCTGTAGATGCCGTAGGTGCTCGACAGCGTGGCGGCGAGGACGAAGCGCATCTGGAAGGCCGGCCGGCCGCCGAACTGCAGGATGTGGGGTAGGATGTCGTGGGTGTTGGGGAAGAAGTTGGGGCGCATGTACTCCTTCGGCCAGTCCCCGGTGAGCTCGGTCAGGTACTCCATTAGCTCCTGCTTGTTGTTGCGCCACGTGAAGTACGTGTAGGACTGGGTAAATCCTAGCTTGGCCAGAGCCTTCATCACCTTCGGGCGGGTGAAGGCTTCGGAGAGGAAGATCACATCCTGGTGCTCCTCTCGGACTTCCCCTATGACCCACTCCCAGAAGGGGAGAGGCTTGGTGTGGGGGTTGTCTACCCTGAAGATCCTGACCCCACGCTCGACCCAGAACAGGATGACATCGAGCCACTCCCGCCACAGAGCCTCCCCGTCCTCTGAATAGAAGTCCACGTTGACTATGTCCTGATACTTTTTGGGCGGGTTCTCGGCGTACTTTATGCTACCGTCGGGCCTGAACCGGAACCACTCGGGATGCTCCTCGATGTAGGGGTGATCGGGCGAACACTGGATGGCGAGGTCGAGCGCGACCTCCATCCCGTGTTTGTGGCACGCTTCCACGAAGTGCTCGAAGTCCTCCAGCGTCCCGAGGCCGGGATGTAAAGCCTTGTGCCCGCCCTCCTCGCTCCCGATAGCGTAGGGGCTGCCCGGGTCTTCGGGACCAGCTTCGAGGGCGTTGTTACGGCCCTTGCGGTGGCTCGTGCCGATAGGGTGGACGGGCGTCAGGTACACCACGTCGAAGCCGAGCCCCGCTATCTCGGGCAGGCGCCGTTCGGCCTCGGCGAAGGTCGCGCTGCGGCCAGGCTCCGTCCCCTGCGAGCGGGGAAACATCTCGTACCACGCCCCGAAGCGCGCAAGCTCGCGGTCTACCACGATCCCGAGCGTCTTGCCGTACACGGTTGCTGTCGAGCGGTCGGGATGCTTCTCCATCAACTCGCGGACCTCTTCCGAGCGCAACAGCGCGACCCTGCCCTCGTAGCCGGCGGCGTCGAAGCCAGCGAGGGTTTCCCCGAGCCGTTTGTCGTGAGATCTATCGAAGGCGCCCTCGACGATACCGCGGCCTTCGACCAGCTCCAGTTCCACATTCTGCCCCGCGTCCACCTTCTTTCCGACCTCGGCCCGCCACGTCCCGAACTCGTCCGTCCAGGCCTCGATGGTGTACTCGTAGCGGGCGTTCTCGTACATGCGCATGGGCGTCTCGCTCCATCCCGGCGCACCCTTCTCCCTGTACTTCAAGACCGCGGCGAGCGCGTCGTGGCCCTCTTTGAACAGGTCGGCCCATACCTCGAAGCGGTCGCCGACCTCCCTCTTGACCGGATAGCGTCCGCAGTCCAACTCGGGATAAACGTTCTCGATAATTACAGGCTCGAAGGATCTTCGCACCCCGCCTCCTCTCCAGCCTTTCTGTAGCGGCCTCACCCCAGACGGGTGGGATCATCTCACAAGATGGGCGCTGCTACAGTCCGTTTTCGGCACCTTTGAACCAGAGTCTCCTCCTATTCACCCGGGCATGGTCCCACCCGTACTGTTCGCGAGATAGCTTCTGTTCATCAGCGGCCTTTGAAGTGCGGTATGAGAGGAGATCAGATCGAGACTTACGAACCGAACTCCTACCTCCAGGCCCAGAGAAGGTGGCTACTGTAGCCCAATGGATGGCCCTCTGTAAGCCCCACTGCTCCGTGTATCTGGTGGACGATCTCCGCCACCTAGAGTCCCAGGTAGGCGCTCTGTATCTCGGGGTTCTCAAGCAGTTCCTCTGCCGGACCACTCAGTGTTATGCGCCCCGTGTCCACGACGTAGCCCCGCCGCACGTTGTCGAGCGCCACCTGAACGTCCTGCTCCACAAGCAACATCGTGGTGCCTTCTTCCGCGTGGACCTGACGAAGGATATCCATCAACGAGTCCACGACCTTGGGCGCTAGGCCGAGCGAGAGTTCGTCGATCATCAGCAGTTGCGGTCGGGCCATTATCCCGCGAGCAACCGCGCACATCTGCTGCTCACCCCCGCTGAGGTTGCCGGCTAGCGTGTCCTTGCGTCGCTCTAGGGCGGGAAACAGGGAGAACATCCACTTCAAATCCTCGCTGGCGCCGCTCTTTCTGCCCCGGCTGAACGCGCCGAGCATCAGATTCTCGTTGACCGTGAGGCCCTGGAACATATGCCGTCCCTGTGGCACGAGGACGATGCCACGCCTTACCAGATTCTCGGAACTCTCGCCCGTGACGTCATCTCCCTCGAAAAGTACCCTTCCACTCATCACGCTCACGATGCCGGCCAGGGCACCCAACATGGTCGATTTGCCTGCTCCGTTGGACCCCACGATAGCCACCATCTCGCCGTCTTCTATCTCGAGGTCTATATCCCGCAGCACCTGGACGTCACCGTAGCCCGCCACGAGCTTCTCCGTCCTAAGCCTCACTGCGATTCTCCTCCCCGTCCTGCTCCATGCGCTCCGCCCAGCGTTCCCCGAGGTAGGCTCTGATCACCGCGGGATCACGTACTACCTGCTCCGGTTCCCCCTCGGCGATTATCGCACCCTGATCCAGTACGATTATCCTGTCGCACAACTGCATGATCGCCTTCATGACGTGCTCGATGACCACCACGCTGACGCCCCCCTCGCCGATGCGCCGCACGAGCGAGATCGCATTCTCGATCTCCGTGGCATGGAGACCAGCCATGACTTCATCCAGTAGTAGTGCCGTGGGGTCTGCGGCAAGGGCCTTGGCCAACTCCAGACGCTTGCGGTCCTGGAGGGTGAGTGATGCGGCGGGCGCATCAGCCTTCGGAGCGAGTTCCACAAGCTCGAGTACCTCGTCCGCCCGTTCTCTCGCCGTATTCATGCTCTTGCGCTGACCCTGGCCAAACAGAGCGCCAACAGTGACGTTCTCCTGAACACTCATGTGCAAGAAGGGCTTCACCACCTGGAAAGTGCGCGAGAGCCCCGTGCTCCCGACCCGGTGTGGTGCCCAGCCGGTGATATCCTTGCCGCCGAACTCAACGCGGCCCTCGCTTGGCTTGTCCACACCGGTCAGCAGGTTGACCAGCGTCGTTTTACCTGCCCCGGTGGGGCCGATGAGGCCGAGGATCTCTCCCTCGCGCAACTCGAAGCTCACGTCGTTGGTGGCGGCCAGGGCACCGAAGGTCTTCTTGAGGTTCTCGGCCCTCAATACAACGTCTTTCATCCTCTGATCTCCCATGAGGCTAGACCTTGTACGTCTTGAGGTTACTGACAAACTTGCGGACGCTGAATCTTCCCTGAGACACGAGGCCACTCAATCCCTCCGGCATGAACAGCACGATCAGAACGATGACCGCACCGAAGATGATCGCGTGTAGTTCCAGGAAAGTACTGCCGAGCACCTCGTTCAGCCCTTCCAGGATAAAGGCGCCGATAACCGGCCCGAAGATCGTTCCGGCTCCCCCGAGGACCACCATCACAACCATGTCGACGTTGAATACTATGCTGAAAACCGTCGGCGCGTCGATAAAGCTCGTCCAGTAAGCATATATTCCGCCGGCCAGCCCCGTGAGAAGCGCGCTGATAGCGTAAGCGGTCGTCTTGTAGTATGTCGTGTTGATGCCGAGCGTCGAGGCCGCAGTTTCGTTTTCACGTATGGCGTACAGAGCGTAGCCGAACCGCGAACGTGAGATCGCCCACACCGCCAGCACGGACAGGATCATGCCTGCAAGCATCAGGTAATAGAAGTAGGTAAACGAAGGGCCGATGGGTAACGAGAGCCCGCTGGCTCCCCCGAAGTAATCCAGGTTCTTGATCAACTCCCCCATCGCGATCCCGAGAGCCAAAGTAGAGATGGCGAAGTAGTGCCCCCGTAGTCGCAGAATCCCCAGTCCTATGATAGCTGCGGCCACCGTCGGCACCAGGCAGGCGAGGCCGAGCGAAGGCCAGAACGAGAGTTTCCATTTCGTCATCCCTATCGCGACGGAGTACGCGCCCATGCCAAACCACGCCACCTGCCCGAACGCCGTGTAGCCGGTGAGTCCGCCGATAACGTTCCAGCCTTCGGCCATGATCGCGAACATGAAGATAAAGGTCAGGATGCGGAGCCAGTAGTCGTTACCACTTAGCGGCACGAGAAGGAGCGAGACGAGCGCCACAGATACGAGCACGATTCTGGCGATACCGAGCTTGCCCGAAGAGCGCAGGCGATCAACCATACCGGCCATCGCTCACTCTTCGACCCCAGAAGAATATTCACGACCGAGTATGCCCTGCGAGCGTATCACGAGGACCACGATGAGCAGGGCGAAAACGAACGCCTCCGAATACCCGGCTCCTATGTAAGCCGAGACGAAGACCTCGACCATCCCGAAGATCAACCCCCCGACGAGCGCTCCCGAAACGTTTCCCAACCCGCCGAGCACGCAGACGGCGAACGCGAGCACCGTGTACTCGGGCCCGATCGAGGGCGTGACGGGCCTGATGATGACGAGCAAGGCCCCAGCAGCCCCGGCGAGCGCGGCACCGATACCGAAGGTCAGAGCATAGGTGCGGGCTATCGATATCCCGATAACCTTGGCCCCGGTGTAGTCGTAGCCGACGGCCCGGATCGACTGTCCGGTGCGTGTGCGGGAGAGCAATAGCGCCAGCAGTGCCGTTATGATTAGGGCCAGAACGAGCACCGCGAGCTGAACGTACGGTATGACCATCGAGCCGATACCTATGCTCTTGCCGAAGTAACTCGGGTTCACGGAGCGCGTGTTGGCGCTCCAGAGCAATAGGGAGATGCTGATGATCACCAGGTCGAGCCCGAAGGTCAGCAGAAGGGTGATCAGCACCGGCGCACGCACGACCCAGTTGATCAGCCCGATCTGCAACCCGTAGCCGATGACGAAGAGTATCGCCATAGATATTGGTATTGAAAGGAAGGGATCTATCCCGAAGAGATTGAACATCCAGAACGTCATGTAGGCCCCGAGCATGACGAAAGAGCCGTGCGCCAGGTTGATGATGTTCATGATACCCCAGACGAGCGAGAAGCCAAGCGCCACGAGCGTGAGTACACCGCCAAGGAGCAGCCCGTTGATTATCTGCTGGCCGAAAACCATACTCTACAGAGGCCGCCGCATCAGGACTCTCATCTATGAGAGTCCTACCGCTTGCTCCACGCCGCCGCCGGGTACTCCAGGTTTGACGAAGCGGATTCCTCTGGCCATACGGTGACCTTCTTGCCGCCCTGCCACTGCTCGGCGGCCATCGATTTGTATGTGTTCATGCCCTTGCTATCGAACTTTATGCGGCCGAAAAAGCTCTCGGCGTCGAGATTTCTGAGCGCATCCGTGATCTTCTGCGGATCGAGCGAATTCGCCTCCTCCATCGCGAGCTGGAACGCGTAGCAACCCGCCGTCGATTCCGCCACGTGATAGTCGGGGGCATAGTCGAATTTCTTCTTGAAGTTCTCCGAGTAGTCCTTCGCCGTGCCGAACAACGGATCCTTGAGGTCGAGGTCAGCAGTCCATTGTGTACTCCCGATGACGTAGTTCGCCGCCTCTCCTAGAGAGTCACTGAAGTCAGGGATCGAAGGTCCTACGGTGAAACCATACGCCTTGGCGTTGACCCCGAGGGACCTCGCGGTCTTCATGATCGCCGCGCTGGAGCTGAAGTGTCCTGCCCCGAGCAAGATATCGGGGTTCTTGCCCTTTATCCTGCTAAGTACCGCCGAAACATCGGTAGAACTCTCCGGTATCTGCTCGCTCGCCACCACCTCGATACCCTTGGACTTGGCGTGGTCTATGCCTCCTTCGCCAGCCTCCAACGAGAAGGAGTCGTTGTCCATGATTATGGCCATGGTCTTTGGCGCAGGCCTGGCTCACGATGACGTCGATGACGCTGTGTAGATACTTGGGTCCTGGGGAGAGGACGCCGAATATATACTTGTAACCCTCGTTGAAGATATCGGTAGAGCCACCGTTGGCCTCCACCATCGGGAGTTTGTTCTTCTCGTTGATCACTGCGGACTGCAACGTGGCGCTGGAGCCGTAGGGACCGAGCAAATACTGGGCTCCGTCCTGGGTGATCAGCTTCTGATAAAGTTGCGCCGACTGGTTCGGGTCGCTCTGGTCGTCGTAGATCTTGATTGCGACCTTGCGCTCTTTACCCTCAGCCTTTATCCCGCCGTGAGAGTTGACCCAATCTTTGAAGAAGTTGTAGCCGTCGCGTGCCAGCTTGCCTTCCTTGGCGAGCTCGCCCGAGAGCGAGAGCGCGGCTCCAAGAGTTACGGTGTCGGAGTTGCTACTCCCCCCGCCTCCCCCACAACCCGAGATGACTAACAGGCTTCCCAACCCGGCGCTCGATACCTTGATAAAGTCTCTCCGGGTAAGCTCTCTACCTCTGGACCTCCGAGAAGAACCTGCTACCATCGGTCTTCCTCCTTCCCAAGTCCCTGCCAAGCAAGGACCCCCATACCGTACGAGACGCCCATCCCCGTCTTTGTACGGTCCTTTCGTGCCATCGTAGCCCAACCCCGCAACCGCGTCAACAAGCTGTCGCCCGGCTCTCTGAAGGCCCGGAACCCGCTGGCGCGGGGACCCAGGGATGCCCTTTACTGCACCACCTTCCCTTCCCTGAGTGCGGCCACCTCCTCGTCACGATAACCATGGTCGCGCAAGATCTCGTCCGTATGTTCTCCATAGGTAGGAGGGGCCGCATATCGGCGCGCCTTCATCGGCTGTCCGAGAAGCTGCATCTCGCCGAGCGTCGAGTGGGTGGTGTTCTGGATCATCTGCCGGTGCTCGACCTGGGGCTCGCTCATGAGACGATCTATCGTGTTTACCGGCGCCGCCGGCACCCCGGCATTCTGAAGTACTTCCCGAAGGTAGTCGAGGTCGTACTCGGCGACCTTCGCGGCGATGATCTCTTCGAGTTCGACCCGGTTCTCGCCGCGCTTGAGATTGTCTTCGAAACGCTCATCATCCAGCAAGCGTTCCAGCTCCAGCGCCTCGCACAGATTGGCCCACAAACGGTCGTTGCTGGCCGCTATAAAAATGAAACGCCCATCATGACACTCGAAGTTCCTGTAGGGGACCATGGAAGGATGGCCGGAGCCCATCCTTCGGGCCACGGTACCGTCGAGGAGGTAAGCCTCGGCCCGGGCACCCTTACCCACCCCAACCCTGGATCGCTCCACCAACAGACATCTCCGAAGTCGGCTCCCCCATTCTAGATGTCGCTTCGTAGCGGGAATCGGCGCTTGATGTCGTGGCGGTTCGCGTTCTTGAACCCGAGGGTATCTTCGGCTATCAGTACCCTCTGTATGTTCTGGGGACCTTCGCCCGCGCGGAAGAGCCCGGCCCACGCGATGTATCTGGAGACCGGATACTCGGCGTCGAGCGCGAGCGCGTAGCCGCCGTAGATCTCGAAGAGGGCCTGGGCAGCGTTCCACACGGCTTCGGCGGCGAAGTACTTGGATTGCGAGCTCTCCCTCGTCGTCGCCAGGCCCATGTCCTTCATATATGCGCTCTTGTAGGTCAGCAGACGGGCGGCCTCTATCTCGACCGTCATGTCGGCGATCAAGCGTTGTATCAGCTGGTACTCGCCGATGCGGTGTCCGCTGACGACGCGCTCGTTACAGTAACCCACCGCACGATCCAGACAGTCCTGGGCGACTCCGACCGCGCGGGCCGGTATGGTCAACCTGCCATAGTCGAGGGCGTTCATGGCCACACGGAAGCCGCCCCCCTCCTCCCCCAGAAGGTTCTCGGTGGGTATGCGGTAATCCTCGAGGAAGATCTCGGACGAGGGGAACAGGTGCGCATCCAGGAGGGTCGGTATTTCCCTGGCCTCGAATCCGGGGCGGCCTGTCTCGGCGATGAACGCGGAGATTCCGTGGTGGCCGGCATCCGGATCGGTCTTGGCGAAGAGGACTCCCACGTCGGCGATGGTCCCAAGTGAAGCCCACACCTTGTGTCCATTGAGCACGTACTCTTCCCCGTCTCGCACGGCCGTCGTCTTCATAGCCCCCGCGGCGTCGGAACCGCCTCCTGACTCTGTCAGACTGAAGAATCCTATGAGTTCACCACCGATCAGAGCCGGCACGTATTTCTCGATCTGCTCCTCGGTGCCCCAATTCAGTATCGTGAAGGGAACCGTCATGGCCTGCGCGTTGAACGTGGAGCCGATACCGGCACTTACCCGCGAGATCTCCTCAGACGTGATCGCGAGATTCAGGAACCCGAGTTCGGAGCCACCATATCTCTCCGGAAAGCAGGCTCCGTAATAGCCGAGCTCACCGATCCTGCGCACGACATCATGCGGGAATTGTTCGTTCCTCTCGTACTCAGGGAGACGGGGTAAGATCTCATCTTCCCCGAAAACCCTGGCCCGTTCCCGGACCGCCTGATGTTCTGGTGACAACCCGAAGATGTCCTACTACCTTCTCTCACTCCCCCTGGACCCTCATCCATGTTAGCAGAACCCTCGTGAGGTACGCCTGACGGCCTCGTCTCACCCTACAGCAACGAAACCAGCCTATCGGAGACTATGGGATGATCTGCGCCTCGCCATAGAGGAAGGCGGCTTCGGAGAAGACGGCCGTATGCCGACCGTTCCCGATAGCAGGAGCCGGTCGGGCACGGCCTCTCATGCGAATCAGCG
>JBBPYN010000008.1:0-5441 GCA_038199875.1 Rubrobacterales bacterium | reverse complement strand
GCCTCCCGGCGCCTGCTCCCTTTGCAACGCCAACCCCGCCAAACCCGGGCGGGGGGGTCCGCCACCCCCCCTCGCCGGGCCGAAGCTACTCGTAGAGTCCGGCCCTGCGTTTTTGCTGTTCGAAGGCGTTTTTTATGCCGCGGGCGTCGGGGAGGGCCATGCGGTTCAGCTGGTAGACGCGTCCTGTGTTGGTCTCTATCGTGAGGGTGACGTTGACGAACCCTTTGATGCCGATCAGGGCGACGTCACGCAGGGCGACGCGCTCCACGTTCTGGGACTGCCAGCCGCTCTTGAGTTCGATGCGGTCCTGGTAGACGCCGACGATGGTGTTGTTGTGCCCGGTGGCCTGGATGATGGGTTGCATATGTAGAGCGTCTCCCTCCCGAATACCACGCTGATCTCCAACTCGTTCCTGCCCTTCGCGGCGACCCCAAGCCCTGTAAGTGCAGGTGCCTGGCTCGAAGACCGGCATTCTCCGGCGCCCGCGCGGAGGGGTCGGTACCCCAGGGCTTCAAGGAGCCTTCTGTGGCGTACTTTAGCAGGTCAGGGTGCTCTTGGATGAGGCCGTTCTGGATTTCGTGTTGGAGTCATGCGCGCCAGGGCGAGACGGTTGGTGTGGGGGAGGTCTCTCAGCCCTCCTGGACGCTGCGGTAGGACTTTCTTCTCTCCTGGTCCACCTTGTAGGCGCGCTTGGGAGCGCGCGAACGGCCGCCCCCGCGCACCAGGTCCAGGTGCCGGCTGAAATCGGCGCTGCCCATCCGTGTGTTGGAGCGCCTGAGCCTATCAAGCCCGTAGCTCCAGAAGTCCTCCGTGGGGTTGCCTTTCGCGTGCTGGACGAAACCCCAGAGAGACCAGTGGAGGTCGCCCATCGCTTTGTAGACCTCGAGCCGCGAGTACAGCGAAGGAGACACATCTGTCCCGTAGTAGGCCTCCATCACGTTGCGGTCCTGCTCTGGGCCAAACCCGGCCTCGACCGAGAGGTTGGCGAGATCCCACATCGGATCGTTCATGCCCGAGTACTCCCAGTCGATGAGGTAGATGCGCCCGTCCGCGTCGAGGAGGTTTCCAGGCCACGGGTCGTTGTGGCAGGGCACGAGGGGGTCGGGGGAGGTCTCAAGCGCAAGGCGCACCGCACCCGCATCACGCTCTGCCTCGTGGTAATCCGCGGGCAACGGCATCCGCTCCCCGCGCAAGAGGTCAAGGTAGCCGTCGATCGCGGAAAAGACGTCGAAGCGGGATCTGAAAACCCTTCCCAGACTGTGAACCCGCCCAAGCGCCCGTGCCACCCGAACAGGTGCCCCGGGGACCAACTCCTCCCCTGTGTTCATGGAGACGCCTTCGACCCAGCGGGTCACCATCGTGCCGTCTCTCGCGTCGAAGTAGACTACCTCAGCGCTGACCCCTGTTGCCGCCGCGACCCGCGCGTTGTGCTCCTCGGCACTTCGGTCGATGTAGTCTGAGGTGCCTTCCCCCGCGAGCCGCAGTACGTATGCCGCGTCGCCTATCGTTACCTTGTAACAGACGTTAGTAAGAGCGCCGCTGAGAGGATGTACTTTGATCATCTCGTGTCGGACGTTCCGAAAAACAGGCACGCGTGTCAACGCGGCATACACTCCATCCAATCGTATTCCTCTCTCTATCTGCTTTGGGCGGACGCTCCCCGAGGGCCCCGATGCAGTAGAGTGATTGTAAACTCTGTGTTAACCGGGCGCAATCTCGCGAAGCGCCAGAAGTTCGTTTATCCGTTGGATGCGAAAACGACGGTTACCTGCCCGATCTGGATGCGTGGTGCGTCGTTACGTGCCACGTAGGTCTCAAGTTCTCTCCTCGCGTCCAGCTTCCTGATGCGGGAGAGGGCCAGGTTCAAACGGTCTTCGGCGACCAGTGACCAGACCGAATCTCCGTCGCGCCACTCCTTACTCAAGGGACCGTGGGGGTCGAAATAGGCTTCGCCCTGGACCGTGGCGTCGGTAGGCACGAAGGTTCCCCTGTGGGTGAGGCCGCAGTCGTCGAGGATGTCGAGCAGCTCATCCAGGGGGACGTACCTGTTGCGGAGGGCGTCGGCGGCCTCGGGGATCAGGTGGTAATGCCAGTAGCCGCGACGCAGTTGCTCTTGCGAGCAGGTGCTGACCGTGAGTACCCCGCCAGGCTTGAGAACCCTGGCGAACTCCTGAAAGACCCGGCGGTGGGCAGGGAAACCTTCGGCCGCCTCGTCCGGCAGGTGGTGGAGCACCTGGTTGATCATAACCCCATCCAGGGTCGCGTCCTCGAACGGCAGCTCGTCGATCCTTGAAGAATGAAAAGAGATGCGTTCCCCCGCCCACGCAAGTTTCTGCGAGGCGACCTCGAGCATGCCGTCGTTGAGGTCGACCGCCTCGATCCGGCCGACGTAATGGAGCAGCGCGTCCGAGTAGCTGCCTGTGCCGCACCCGGCATCGAGCACCACCGCCTGGTCTAACGGTACGGGCGTATGGGCGAAGCAGCCTACGAGGATCTCGGTCCCCACAGGCTCCCTGGTCTTGTCGTAGTTGCCGGATGTGCGCGTGTAGTCCTCATAGCTGCTCATTTCGGTATTCCTCTCGGTTCGTCTCTGACAGTAGTGTATGGGCTTATTCTACAGAGCCGGTTAAACGCAGGTTTTACCCACCATTAACCTTCTCTTCACCCAACGACTGCTCGGCGACCCTATACTTGGCGCGGACCTGAGGGAGGAAAGAACCGTATGGCCTTTCGGAGCGTGGGTACCAACCTGTCTGGGCTATATCCGGACGTTGTGCGGGGTCTCGCGGAGGATCTGGAGGCACTCGAGAGATCCGGACCGGATTTCGTGGAGGTCTGGCCGCAGAACCTCGGGGTCATCCTCGGTGGTGTCCTGGATACGAGCAGGCTGCGGGTGATCGAAGGGCTGCTGCTGGAGGCGGAGCTGGCATATACGGTACACGCCCCGCTCGAGGTCAACCTTATGGATCTGACCTCCCACGGCCTGCAGCGCAGCAACCTCGAGGCCAGCCTCCGGTTCGCCAACTGCATCGGCGCCGGGGTGGTGGTCTGCCACGCTGGCCAGCGCGTAGGAGCACGCGACGCAAGGCACAGCATGAGGGATCAGCTCTCCGCCGAGCGGTCCGCCCTGCGGGAGGCTGGGGATCTGGCGGGAGAACTCGGCGTGATGATCGCCGTCGAGAACTATTACCCCGAGCAGCCGATAGTGCGCGGCGAGGTCTACAACTACTCGGTCTGGCCTTCCCAGCTCGCCGAGCAGATCTCCGCGGTCGACCATCCCAGGGTCGGCATCTGCCTGGACGTGGGACACGCGGCCCTCGCGGCTGGCTTCTTCGGCTTCGACCTTATCGAAGAGTGCGCCGCTGTAGCGCCCCTCGTGCGCCACGTACACCTTCACGACAACCTGCAAAGGACAAACCTTACGGGGGACCTGCGGGTCTCGGAGCACACCGTCTTCGGGCTGGGAGACCTTCACCTCCCACCGGGCAGGGGAACCATCCCGCTAGAAGGACTGCTCAGGCGAATCGACTTCCCCGAGAAACCTTCGTGCTGCGTGGAGCTCTCCCCCGAGTTTTTCTCCCTGGTTCCCGAGGCCCTCAACGCCGCAAGAGAACTCAGCCTCGCGGTAGCGACGCGGGAGCCCCTGCCCGTCTGAGCCAGGGCCTGCCAAGGCATGAAAAAACACCGGCCGGATCTCCTCCGGCCGGTGCCAGGTGTGGTTGCTCTAAGCGGTGCCTTCTACGGGGTCAGGGACTTTTCTGCTCCCGTTGCCGTTCTGGTAATCGGTTGCAACGAGATCCGGATAGCCGAAGACCCCGTGTTCGTGGATATCGAGCCCGTCGAGCTCCTGCTCGGGCTTGACCCTGATGCCCATGGTGGCCTTGAGCGCCGCGAAGACCGCGAGTGAGGCGAGGAAGACGAAGCCTCCAGCCGCGACGATGCCAAGGGCCTGTATACCGAGCTGGTAGAGGCCGCCGCCGTAGAACAGGCCAGGCTGGCCGACCGCGGCGAGAGCCGGGGTGGTGAACAGCCCGCAGGAGAGCGTGCCCCAGACACCGCCCATGCCGTGCGCAGCTATGGCGCCGAGCGGATCGTCGACCCCAATCTTATCAACATAGACGAGCGTTGCGTACATGATTATCCCCGCAACGAAGCCGATCACGATCGAAGCCCAGGGCGCGACGAAGGCGCAGGGCGCTGTGATGGCTACGAGGGCGGCGATGGCGCCGTTACCTCCCATCCCGACGTCCACGTTCCGCCTGTACACGTAGCTCATCCCCATCGCGCCGAGGACACCAGCCGCCGCGGCGAGGTTCGTCGTAAGGGCGATGTCGGCGATCTCGGGGATGGCAGCCATGGTCGAGCCGGGGTTGAAGCCCCACCAGCCGATCCAGAGTATGAGGACGCCTAGTCCCGCAAGCGGCATGTTGTGGCCCGGGATAGTCACGGGACGGCCGTCGTCGTCGTACTTGCCGAGGCGGGGGCCGAGGAGCAGGGTGCCAGCGAGGGCGGCCATAGCGCCGGAGAGGTGGACCACCGTGGAGCCCGCGAAGTCCTGCATACCGAGCTCCGTCAGCCAGCCGCCGCCCCAGATCCAATGTCCCACCATCGGGTAGATGAGGCCTGCGAAGACGACGGCGAAGACTACGTAGACGGCGAACTTGGTCCGCTCCAACATAGTGCCCCACACGATGGCCAGAGAGACCGCGCAGAACGCGACCTGGAAGAGGAACTTGGCCGAGAGTGGGACCTGCGTCCAGGAGAGCCCCGCGTAGACGTCGTTGATCTGCCCCGCAGGGACGGCGAGGAACCAGCCTTCTGTGCCGAAGAGCGCGTTGCCAGAACCGAAGGCCAGGGCGAAGCCGACCGCCCAGAAAAGCAGGGCCGCTATCGCCAGGTTGACCAGTATCTTGGCTACCACGCTACCGACGTTCTTCATCCTGGAGAAGCCGACCTCGAGCATCGCGAACCCGGCCTGCATGAACAAAACCAGGCACGCCGTCACGATCACCCACACCGTGTCCATCGCCAGCGAGAGCTCCGCCGTCGAAGGACCTTTCTGGGCGAACGCAAGCCCCGGTAGCGCGAGCACCAGCAAAAGAACTGCCGTCGATAATAGTGCGAGCCTCCGCAAAAGCTTCCTCCTCATCAGGGTATGTACTCTAGGAACATAGTCTAGGCACCACCACCGAAAGGGTCTTTAGCCGAATGTACAAAGATGGCTTGTCGAGGGGAACCGTTGTTGCGCGCCGTGTACAAGGAAGGTTACAGACATCGGGTTTCAGGCTTCAGTAAAAGCTACTAGTGGCGCAGGCGCTATTCAGCAACGTCGCCCGAAGCCCTACCTGATGCCTATTGCCCGAAACCTATCTATCCGCGAAGCTCGATGGTTTTTCGGGGACGCGGCCAAGGAGTTGCATGGCTTTTATGCCGAGGGTCAG
>JBBPYN010000007.1:0-7734 GCA_038199875.1 Rubrobacterales bacterium | reverse complement strand
CGGCCTCGGAGACTACCAGGGGAGGAGGTTTGACGGGCTGCACCGTCATCTGGCACTCTCGATGGTGGCTTACTCCTTCCTGATGCTGCAGTCGAGCGTTACTACTGGCACAGGCTCTTCTTCTTCTGAGGGGGTCTTTTTCCCCCTCGGTCAGGCACACGACGCTTCCGGCTATCCACAGGCAGGTACTGGTGTGGCTGCTGGAGGACCTGGTGCTATGGTTTGTCGAAACCGATCGGATCAAGACCTTCCGTCCTCGCAGAAACTAACGAAGTAGTACTATGATCCCTGGCAGGTAATCGACCACCAGGAGCGTCCAGATGAACGCGGTCGAGTACAAGAACCACTTCATCTGCTGGCGTTCTATTCCTCGCGAGCGGCGAAAGCGCACCACCACGGAGGCGACTGCCCCGAGGAGCCCTATGCCAAGGAGCACGCCCAACGCGCCGAAGACGGGTAACTCCTCCACGGGCGCGAGCCCCCCGATGCCGATGGGGTTCTCGATCCTATAGTCGACGTTCTGACCGGTGAGGGTATCGGTGAGTGCCCCCAGGACGACCGTGGCCAGGGTTGCTATCCCCGGCGGCACGGCGACCAAGAGCCATCGGCGCGAGAGCAGGCGACCGTCAGGGAAGAGCATGGGCAGGTAGATGAAGGCGAGCGAGTTGAGCAAGTACCAGTACCAGCTCTGGACCCACGCGCCCACGACCGCGAAAGCATCAGGCCGACCCCGTGTGGTCATCACGTAAGCGGCGTAGGAGTCTCCCGCAGGGAAGATGGCCACCATGAGCGCGACTGTGGCCAAGATCCAGCCTATCGGATTAGTAGGGCGCTTGACGACAACCAAGGCCCCTACTACCGCGAAAGCGCCGAACCCAACGACCAGGATGATGTCTTCCAAGGGGTTATTGTCCTGCAAACCGAGGCGGCTCTCGAGCCAGAAGTTGGCGAACACGCCTGCGGCGTAGAGGGGGACGATCAGCCAGCCTGCTACGGGCGCAAGGGTGAATAGCAGTGTGCGACGACTCATCCCATCGTCCTATCGACCCCGTTTTGTTGCCCCTTGCGTCACAGCCCCACTCTACAGTACTAGCGTCTCCTGAGCGTTACGAAAGCCGTTACGAGAGGGTCTTCTGAACCGAATCCTTGCGGCCCCAAGACTCCAGGCACTCCCTGATATTCATGATGAGCAGGGTCCTCGCGGGTTACAATCCGCTCCTGTGTCTGAATCCGAGAACAGAGCCGCGATTGCGACGGAGGTCTCGCTGATCCTCGCCGCCACCTTCTGGGGGCTCAATTTCGCCGTGACCAAATATGCGGCTGCGACTATCTCGCCGCTCGTGCTCGTCGCCCTGCGGTTTACGGTCGGCGGACTATTGTTACTGCTCGTTCTACGCCTCCTCGAGCCGAAGAGCAGGCTCGCGCGGAGGGACTTGCTCCCGATGGCGGCTCTGGGTTGCTTCGGGGTGGCGACGGCCCAGACTGGTTTCACTTTCGGTGTGAGCCTCTCCAGCGCCGGAAGCACCGGCCTTATCTTCGCGACCGCGCCTGTCTGGGGGTTGCTCCTCGGCGCTGTCCTCGGCCTGGAGCAGCCTTCCTGGAAGGGCGTTCTCGGCGTCGGGCTCTCAATCATGGGCGTCGCCCTGGTAGTACTTGACGGGCTGATGTCGGGGCACGCCAGCCTCGTCGGGGATCTGCTGGTCCTGGTCGCCGCCGTCTGCGTCGGCGCCTACGCGGTCTTCTCGATGCCCTTGCTGGAGCGACACACGCCGCTCGCCGTCGCGACCTATCCCGTCCTGTTCGGGATCCCCTTCCTGGTGCTCCTCTCCTCCCCGCAACTCTTGAAACTGGATTGGGGCAGCGTCGGAGCAGGACCCTGGGTCGCTGTCAGCTACTCCGCCGTCTTCGCCACGGCATTCACGTTCTCGGCCTGGCAGAGGGGCATAAGTCGTATCGGGGCGAACAGGGTGCTCGTCTACCAGTACCTCATCACCGTAGTCGGGGTCACGTCTGGCATCGTGTTCTTCGGCGAGACGCTTGGCATCAACAAGATCGTAGGCGGGTCCGTAATCCTCGTCGGCGTGTATATGGCCCGGCGGCAGTAAGTAAGGTTTCAGGCATCAGGCCACAGGGAATAGCATTATCCGACTCCGATCGAGCCGCGTCTTACGCCCTTTCTCGTTCGGCGGAGCGGGCCTTTCGCCATTGCGGCGACTCTTCGGAGAGTTGCATGAGTTCGATCTCGTTTCCGTCGGGGTCCCGCGTCCACGCCTGAAGGTTGCCGTCCAGCCCGACGACGGGCTCGCGGTCTATGGGCTCGCCGTTATCGCGCAGGTGCTCGACGGCCGCGCTCAGGTCATCGGTAAGCAGGCAGATGTGCCTGAAGCTCTGCTCCCTGTCCGGGTCAGGGACCGGTCCGCCGGGGAAGACCTCTATAAAGCGGTCGCCCGAGACGTGAAGGTAGACGAGCATCAGCGAGCCGTCGTCGTGATGCAGCCGGAAAGCCTCCTCGATGCCTAGCATCCCGTAGAAGCGGAGTGTGGCGTCCACGTCGTGCGCCGCGAAGGCCGGGTGTCCGAGGTCGGTGATCATGAGGGTACTCCTTGCGCCAGGGGCTACCAACACGGGTAGAATACCCCTGTCGGAGAGCGAGGGGATAGGGGGATAGGCCTTGGACGCCTACCCGATAGCGTTGAGTTACCACGTGCGCGACTACTATTTCGGGGAACGTTTGATCCCCGAGATGCTAGGCAAGGACGACACGCCAGATGGCGTGGTGGCCGAGACCTGGGAGATCAGCGACTATAAAGAGACTACGGGGAGGGTCATAAACGGTCCCTACGCGGGGCGCACGCTGCACGAGCTCGTCGAGGAGTTCCCTGACGAGTTGGTGGGGGAGGGCTGGCGCGGGCCGCATTTTCCGCTCCTGATCAAATTCCTCGACGCCTCCCACCTGCTCCCCGTCCACCTGCATCCCGACGACGAGACAGCGAGGGAGAAACATGGCGAGCCCCACGGGAAGACGGAGGCCTGGCACATCCTGTGGGCCGCGGAGGGTGCGACGATACTAGCTGGTATCAAGGAGAACCTCTCGCACGATGACCTCTTCAGGGCTTTCAAGGCGCAGGATTACGACGCCGTGATGCTGAGGCGCGACGTCGCGCCTGGTGACACTGTGTACGTGCCTGGTGGCATCCTGCATACCTTCGGGCCCGACACCCTGATCCTCGAGGTCCAGCAGACCTCGGACCTCGGCCAGTTCGTGATGCCTTTTGACCTCTACGGCAACCGACTGGACGAGGAGGAGTGGGACGCGAACATAGAGGCCACCCTCGACGAGCTGAAAACGGACTTCCTGCCCCGTCCGAACTCCGGGCTCGCGCTGGAAGATGACGCCAACAGGCGAGTGCTTTGCTGCGCCGGCCCGCACTTCGCCCTGGAACGCTGGACGCTCACACAGAGGCACACGGAGCCTTCGCACCAGCGAAGGTTTTTCACGCTCTCGAACGTCGGCGAAGCGCCGGTAGAGCTCGAGTACGAGGGCGGCTCCCAGACCCTCGGGCGCGCCGAGAGCCGCATCTTGCCAGCCGCGATAGGCGAGGTGAGGGTGGTTCCGGGTGGGGATGGGGAGGCCAGCCT
The DNA here is from genome assembly GCA_038199875.1 of Rubrobacterales bacterium. Taxonomy (GTDB): domain Bacteria; phylum Actinomycetota; class Rubrobacteria; order Rubrobacterales; family Rubrobacteraceae; genus Rubrobacter_D. The sequence goes on along the minus strand of JBBPYN010000007.1, from coordinate 4,095 downwards.
GGTGGCCTGCTACGTCCCCGACCTCGAGCTCGACGTTATAGGACCCTTGCGGGAGGCCGGGTACTCCGACGAGGAGATACAGGCCCTGGGCGAGGCAGGAATCTAGAATTCGGATACAGGTCGGGAGGAGAACTTTGGGGAAGATAGTCACTCTGGGCGAGGTCGTCTCGGATATTTACAGGGGGGAGGAGATCTCGGACGTAGAGCTCGCCTTCGTTGCCAGGCCAGGGGGGGCGCCGGCGAACGTCGCCGTGGCCGCCTCCCGCCAGGGCTCTGAGGCCGCCTTCGTCGGCAGCGTCGGCCAGGACCTGTTCGGAGACTTCATCCTGCAGGCGCTGGAGGCGGAGGGCGTGGATACCTCCGGTGTCGGCCGCCAGAGTCAGCCAACTCGCACCTCGCTCGCCTTCGTGGAGATAGGTAGTGACGGGGACCGCGAGTTCACCTTCTACCGCTCCAGCCCCGCCGCCGACGAGTTGCTCTCGCCAGAGGACGTCACGGAGGATCTACTCTCGGGCGCGTCGTTCGTCAACTTCGGCAGCATACCCCTGATCCGGGAGCCCGTCCGCTCGGCGACGCACCGCATCGCTGAGCTGGCCCGCGAACAGGACATCCCCGTGGCCTTCGACGTCAACTTCCGCGAGCACCTGTGGGAGAGCGCCGACGCCGCGAGGGAAGCCGTCGACCCTCTGCTCGACCTCTCCACCATCGTCAAGCTCGGCGACGACGAGCTCTCGCCGTTGCTAGGCACGGACAGCGTCGAAGAGGCCGCAAAGATGCTGCTCGACCGCGGCGCCTCCCTGGTGCTCGTAAGCAAGGGACCGGATGGGGCATTCTACGCCACCAACGACTTCTCAGGCGAGGTACCCACGTTCGACGTCGGGGACATAGTGGACGCCACCGGCGCGGGCGACGCCTTCCTCGCCGCCGCGCTCGTCCACCTCTCGGACGAGCAGTGGGACGAAGAGCGGGTGCGCGAGGCGTCCCTGAGAGGCTGCGCTGCAGGCGCCCTAGCCTGCACGGACTACGGCGCCATGCGCGCCCTGCCCACAAAAGAAGACCTCGAACAATTCATGGAAACCAACAAAACCTGACACCCGAACCAGCGGTCCAACGTCGGGGCGCAATCCGCCCACATACGAACCGCCCTAACGCCGAACCCGGCTAACCTCAACGGGCACGTCCACCATTTCCCCGAGCCGCAGGGCCAGCGGCCCGAGCGAAGGCAACTCCGTGGCGGCGTGTCCGGCATCTATCACGGTCAGGCCGAGCGACTCCGCGAGCAATGCGTCGTGGTAGTCAACGTCCCCCGTCACGTAGGCGTGCGCTCCCGAGGCGGCCACCTCCGGAATAAACGCGCCCCCCGAACCACCGAGGACGGCGACCCGCTCGACCCGCCGTACCGAATCGGCTACGAGGCGTGCCGGGAAACCAAGGGAGCCGGTGACGTGTTCGCGCAGCTCCCCAGGCGTGAGAGGCTCCGTCAGGGCCCCCAACCTCCCGTAGCCGCAGCCCTCCGAGAACCCCTCGACGGCGTAGACGTCCATCGCCACCTCCTCGTAGGGATGGGCCGCGGTGGCGGCTTCTACGGCACGCCGCACGAGATGGGCAGGCACGACGGTCTCGATGCGTACCTCATCGACCATCTCCAGGCGGCCTCTCTCACCGAGGTATGGGTTCGTTTCATCGCCGCCGCGGAAGGTGCCCGTGCCCAGCGTCCTGAACGTGCACTCTGTGTAGCCCCCGATCACACCCGCACCGGCCGCCGCGAGCGCCTGCGCCATGATATCTACGTCTTCCCCTGGGACGAAGACCACGAGCTTGCGCAAGGCTCCTCTCGGCGCGATCACCCCGAGCGGGCCGCTGGTCCCGAGCGTCTCCGCGAGGGCGGCCGACACCCCCGCGGGGGCGGCATCATAGCTCGTATGTGCGGCGTAGACCGCGAGGTCGTTACGGATGGCCCTGGCCAATAGGTCTCCCGGATACGCGGCGGTGTTTATGGTGTTGATCGGACGGAAGACCAGCGGATGGTGGAAGAGGAGGAAGTCAGCCCCCTTCTCCTCCGCCTCCTCGAAGACCTCTGGCAGCGGCGTCAGCGCTACAAGAACGCGGCCTACCTCTGCCGCCGGGTCGCCGACCTGCAGGCCGCAGTTATCCCACTCTTCGGCCAGGGATAATGGGGCGATGCGCTCGACCGCTTCCGCTATGTGTCCGACTCTTGCCAAGATCGTAAGCATTGTACAATCCCCTGACCGTGAACCGCCTCAGGCTGGCCGAACTCATCTCAGCGGCAACCCGCCTTCCGCTCCTCGCCGTTCCTCTGTTCCTCGCGGTAGGGGCAGAGGCCGCAGGGCGGCGGGGCCTGCTGTGGGCAGTTCTCTGCGTGTTCCTGACCAGCGGGCTCTCACTGCTCTACCTCGTCTACCTCACCCGTTCTGGGAAGGTCAGCGACCCGCGTGCGATCCCACGCGCCGAGCGGGTTGGCCCCCTGCGGGTCGTCGCGGCTTTGCACGTGGCGGCCTTCGTACTCATCACCCTCCTCGGCGGTCCGGAGGACCTCAGGGCAGCCCTTCTCTCCTACGCGCTCGCCACGCTCGGCTTCGCAGTGCTCACGCCCGTTAGCAACCTGTCCCTTCACGCGGCGGGCGTCTCAGGGGCCGCCGTCTGCCTTGCTTACGTCTTCGGTGCGTGGGGTCTTCCCGCTTTCTTGCTCCTACCGCCCGTGTTCTGGGCCCGCCTCGTTCTGGGCCGCCACACGCCCCTGGAGCTTGCCTTGGGCGCCCTCGTCGGAGCTGGGGGAACCTGGGTCTCCTTCCAACTCATCGGTTGATTGTTAGCACGCTCCGGTCCCTCAGGCCTCGCTTTCAGGTTTCGGCTGTGGATGGCGGAGAAAGGGATGGTATGCGATGGCGGAGGATGTTCGAGGGCGGTGCTTCCGGTAGGCTGAGGGATCTTGGGCGTACGAAACTGGGAGACATGATGACTACTGAGAACTCCGGGTCAATGACCCTGCCGAGGCTGCTTTCCGTCCCGGGGCTTCTGGGCATAGCCGTCTTCGGAGTGCTGGTCCTTGTGGTGTCGCGACTGTTCGGCCCGGAGAATATTCTCAGGGAGGTCGTGACCGAACTGCTCGCCAGTTTCGGGAGCACGATCCTGCTGCTCGCCGTCTTCGGCTTATTGTTCAGGAGCGGCCTGCAGCGCCTGCTTCGCGGGACGCCGAGCGGAGAAACCTTCGCCCGGTCCGCGGAACGCCTGGGCGAGCTTTTACGGGAGTTCGATCAGGGAGGTAGGGAAGGTGCCCGGGATGAGGAGGAGAAGCTCGACAGGATCGAGGAGAGTATCAGGGGCTTGAAGGCGGACGAAATCCCCGCTCTGAAGGACGAAATAAGGGAGTTGCGGGAAGCCTTAGAGGGAGGATGTGGGGAAGATCACACCCCATGGTGAGGCGGAGGTTGGTCGAGGACGCTTACCAAAGAAGACGGGAGAGCCTTTTGGCTCCCCCGTCCAACGCACTAAAGCGAACGCCTATAGTGAACGTCTAGCGGACGATCACCGACGAGCAGCCGCTGACCACCTCCTGACGAGAGTCCACGTAGCACTTGTCTTTCCCCGCTCCACCGCGGATCCTGTCGTGGGTGTCGCCGTCGTTCACGTAGATCAGGTCGAAGCCCTTGCCGCCGTAGATGAGGTCTCGGTCGGCCCTGTATTTGTCGGCGCGTACCTGGCCGCTGCCCCCCTTGAGGTAGATCTTGTCGTTCAACCTGTTGCCTATCCGCTCCTTGACCAGATCTTGCTGGCCGGTCGATATGCATGGTATCCCGGCGCACTGGATTATCTGGTTCCCGGCATATGCCGCAGCGGCGACGAGTGGCACCATCATGAGCACCAGGACCGTCACCAAAATCAGCTTGCGCATACTTCTCCTCTCCCGTACTCGGCAAGGACCCAAACCCTGCCTTAATCTATCGACGCCGATACACTAGTGGGTCGTTTGTCATGGACGTAGCCATTCCGGTGAAGGTGGAGTATGCTGCGGGCCTCACAACCCTTCCGAGAGGCTTTCCGATGACCCGTCGCCAGACAGATCCGCTTCGGCCG
>JBBPYN010000006.1:0-18865 GCA_038199875.1 Rubrobacterales bacterium | reverse complement strand
GAACCGCAGCCGAGTGGGCATATGCTGCTGCGGGTCGACGCCGGAGGGAGACCGTGGCTGGCCGATGTAGGGTTCGGCGGACAGCGCCTGCTGGAGCCGATCCCTTTAGAAGATGGAGCTACCGCACGACAAGGTAGCTGGACTTACCGGTTGGACCGCGAGGGTGCCAGCGGGTGGGTGCTGCGCGTCTGGCGTCCCGACGGGTGGTTCGATCTGTACAGCTTCACCCTCGAACCCCGTCACCACGGCGACTACGGCGTGTACAACTACTATACGTCCACGAACCCCGACTCGCCGTTTGTTAAAGGGGTGGTGGTGCTGAAAACCGAGCGTCATCTTCGGCGGTCATTGACCGGCCGCCGGTTCACCACCACTTATCCGGACGGCTCCATCGAACGCCGCGAGCTGGCCGGTGCAGAGCTGATCGGTGTTCTGCGCAGCACGTTCGGCATCGCCCTGGAAGCGGGTGAAGAGGCAGGCATAAGGTCGATCTATGACCCTGACCATGAGGGTGGAGGGGTTTTATGAGCATGTTTTCTGGCGCGGGACTTGCCTGCTTTGAGGAGCGCGAGCTAGTCCGACTCACCATTGAGGAGCTCAAGGGCGCGGGCCTGCTCACAACGCTGACGCGCGGGAGGTAGACCGTTGGCCTCGTTCTCCGCCGCGGAACTCGACTACCTGTTGAACGAGAGGCGACTGGGTAGACTGGCGACCGTCGATGCGACAGGCCAGCCACACGTGGTTCCGGTCGGGTGGCACTACAATCCCGAGCTGGGCACGATAGATATCTCGGGCCGCAACTTCGCCGCCACCAAGAAATTTCGCAACGTGAAGTCCAACACGAAGGCGGCGTTCCTCGTAGACGACGTCCTGCCCCCCTGGCGGCCGCGCTCGGTGATGGTTCAGGGCCAAGCCGAGGCCCTCGAGGCTTCCGCGGGGGGCGGCGGCGAGGACAGCGGGGCGATGATCCGTATCACCCCCGACAAGATCGTCTCTTGGGGCCTGGAAGCCTCCGAGGGATGAGCCAGCCGATCATCATCGGTGCGCGTCGATGGCGGTGAGGCAAGATGAAGCGACGGTGAACCGACGGTGGACCGATGAGGAGCTCGAGGAGGAGTGGACGCTCGGCCCCGACGAGCACGCGCTTTTATCTGGCAAGACGGGCCGCACGCGCCTCGGCTTCGCCGTCACGTTACGGTTCTTCGCCCGCGAAGGCCGGTTCCCGGACACTGACGAGAGGTTGCCCGAGGAAGCCGTGGCCCACGTCGCAGCCCAGGTCGGCGTGCTGGCGCAGGAGTACGAAGGGTACGACGGGCGAGGACGAACCGCCGAGTACCACCGGGCGCAAATTCGTGAGGCATTCGGCTTCAGGCCCGCTACCACCGCAGACGCTGACGAGTTGGTGTCGTGGTTGGTGGAGGAGGTAGCGCCTTACGAGTACGACGCGGAGCGTTTGAAGGAGGCCGCCTACACTCGCCTGCGCGCTTTGAAGATCGAGCCGTCTACGCCCGGCCGGATAGACCGGCTGGTGCGCTCGTCCTTGAGGAGCTACGATGAGCGGCTCTGCCAGGCAACCCTCGGGCGTCTGTCGCGGAACAGCGTAGCCGAGATGGACGCTCTACTTTCGGAGCCCGACGTACCCGAAGACGCGGCCAACGAAGATGCCACCCGCGGTTTATCGGCAAGGAAACAGCCGACGCTGGCGCGCCTGCGAAACGACCCGGGCCGTGCAAGCGCCGAAAGCGCCCGCGCCGAGATCGCAAAGCTCTCGCGCCTGCGCGGGGTCGGGTTACCCGACGACCTGTTCCGAGATGTTTCGCCGAAGGTGGTGCGCTCTTACAGGAGACGGGCTGCTTCGGAATCTCCTAGCTCGCTTCGCGCTCACCCACCGTCTGTCAGATACACGCTGCTGTCCGCTCTGTGCTTTATGAGGCTGCGGGAGGTTACCGACGGGCTGGTTGAGGTGCTAATACAGATCGTCCACAAGATCGGGGCACGCTCAGAGCGGAAGATCGAGCGTATATTACTTGAGGACTTCAAGAAGGTCTCCGGCAAGAACGGGCTGCTCTTCCGGATAGCGGAGGCCGCTCTCTCAGACCCCGACGGCCCGGTAAGGGAGGTGGTATTCCCCGTGGTGGGCGAGGAGACCCTCTCGAAGGTGGTCAAGGAAGCCAAGACTACCGGCGCGGCCTACCAGGAGCAGGTGCAGCTCAAGATGCGCTCTTCATATGTCAGCTACTACCGGCCAGTGATCTCCGCAGTGCTCGGCTCCCTGGAGTTCCGCTCCAACAACGCCGCCCATCGGCCCGTGACGCGTGCCCTGGGCTTCCTGAAGGCATACGCCGGAAGCACCAAACGCTTCTACGAGGAAGATGAGGAGGTGCCAATAGAAGGGGTGGTACCCGCGGGGTGGTACGAGCTCGTCTTCAAGGCAGATGGCAAAGGCCCTGCACGGAATGGGTCCGTTCGGATCGACCGGGTGGCCTACGAGCTGTGCGCGCTTGGCGCTTTACGCGATGGGTTGCGCTCCAAGGAGATCTGGGTAGTTGGAGCGGATCGCTACCGCAACCCCGACGAGGACCTGCCCCAAGACTTCGACGAGCGGCGTGAGCGCTATTACGAGACTCTTGGACAACCGATGGAGGCAGACAGGTTCGTAGAAGAACTACAGCGAGATATGGATGCTTCTCTTGAAATGCTCGACGAGAACGTGCCGCACAATCCGTACTTGAGGCTGCGCGAGAAAGGCAAGGCCAGGATCTCGCTATCTCCACTTCCCGCACAGGACGAGCCGCCCAACCTGGACGACCTCGGGACAGAGATAGCGGGCCGTTGGCCGATGACGAACCTTCTGGACATCCTCAAGGAGGCGGATCTCAGGCTCGGCCTCACGGACCACTTCACCACCGTGGCCTCCAGACAGATCCTCGATCCCGAGACCTTGAGAAAGCGCCTGCTGCTGTGCCTTTACGGGCTCGGGACCAACACGGGCCTCAAGAGGATCTCCGCCGGAGACCCTGAGAGCGGCTACCAGGACCTGCGCTACATCAGGCGGCGCTTCGTCCACAAGGAGCAGCTTCGGGCGGCGATAGCGTGCGTGGTAAACGGCATCTTCTCCGCCCGCTCCACCGAGATTTGGGGCGAAGCAACGACGGCCTGCGCCTCCGATAGCAAGAAGTTTGGAGCCTGGGATCAGAACCTCTTGACCTCGTGGAGTATCCGCCACCGGGGCCGCGGGATCATGATTTACTGGCACGTGGACAAGAAATCGGCCTGCATCTATTCTCAGTTGAAGAGCGTCTCCTCCTCGGAGGTGGCAGCCATGATCGAGGGAGTTCTGAGACACTGCACCACGATGAGCGTCGACCGCAATTATGTCGATTCTCATGGAGTCAGCGAAGTGGCCTTTGCTTTCAGCCACATACTCGGCTTCCGGCTCATGCCGCGTCTAAAGCGCCTCTCCATTCAGCGACTGTACCGTCCGGGCAAGGACAACCCCGGAGCCTACCCGAACCTGCGGCCGATTCTCACCCGTCCCATAGACTGGGTCCTGATCCGCAACCAGTACGATCAGATGGTCCGCTTTGCCAGCGCCCTGCACGCCGGTACCGCGGAGACCGAGTCCATCCTACGCCGGTTCACCCGCGCCAACCTCCAGCACCCCACCTACCGGGCGCTCTCCGAGCTCGGCCGGGCCGTAAAGACGATCTTTCTGTGCGAGTACCTCGCCTCGGAGCAGACCAGGCGGGAGATCCACGAGGGCCTGAACGTGATAGAGAGCTGGAACGCCGCAAACTCCTTCATCTTCTACGGCAAGGGCGGGGAGATCGCGACCAACCGCTTGGAGGACCAGGAGGCGGCCGTCCTCTCACTGCACCTCTTGCAGATATGCCTCGTCTACATAAATACGCTCATGATTCAGGAGATCCTCTCCACCGCGTCGTGGTCCGAGCGTCTCACGGACGAGGACATGAGAGGCTTGACCCCACTACTCTACGGGCACGTCAATCCCTACGGTCGTTTCGAGCTCGACATGAACAAGCGTATACCGCTGGCGGATGTTGCGCATACAATGTAGCTCGTATTGCGGCCCGTGACAGCAACCGTAACCTCCCCCCTACACGCTCCCCAGGCCGACCATCAACGCCACGGCGAACACGGCCAGTCCGACCCTGACCCTCGCGCGCCATGAGCCCCCCAGCTCTTGGCGGGCCGCAAGCTGAAGAGGTACCACACCGCCGCCCCGACGGTGAGAGCCGCCATAGCGTTGGCGCTCGGGAAGCTGCTGCCGGTCTCGTGTACGAGCCCGAGCGAGGCCGGTGGCCGGGGGCGGTCGAAGAGGACCTTGAAGAGCGCCGAGAGTGCACCCGTGCCGAGGACGGCGGCGAGCAGTACTACCCCCGAGAAGACTCTGGAGAAGTCGCCGCGCCTGTATCCCAGGAACACCAGCACGCATCCCGCCGTGGCCCCCACTGACAGGAGTATCTCGGGTGAGAATACGGAGTCGAAGACCAGGGCCGCCTTCGTAAGGGCGGGGGCGGCGTGGGAGTGGAAGAACTGAAGGATACGGTTGTCCACCCGCACGAGGGGGTCCCGGCTCAACAGGTCTTCGGCGATACCGCCGAAGGCCCAGGAGAAGAGCCCCATGAGCACCAGCCCCGCGGTTAGGGCAAGACCATACGCTTCGCGGGGCGAGAACCTGCGCCGCAGCCAGAGGCCGGCCGGGCTCTCGAGGAAACGCTGTATGCGCTGGCCGCCCAGCCGGTCGAAGGCGCTCCTGAGCCACTCGGGGTGGTGGCTGGCCCAGCGGTAGAGCACGTAGAGGACCACCGCAAGGACGGCGAGTATGCCGAGCAAGAGACTCGCCTTCCCCAGCCACCGCTCGACGATCCCAAGGCTGCCGCCCAGCAGGTATCCGACCAGTACGGCAGCCGTGGCCCACACCGCTCCCCCGAGCGCGTTGTAGAAGAGGAAGGTCCCGAAGCGCATGCGGCTCACACCGGCGACGAGCGCCCCGAAGACCCTCAGACCCGAGAAGAACCTGGCGAAGAAGACCGCTTTGCCTCCGTGGCGGGCGAAGAACCGCTCCGCCCCCGCCAGGCGCTCGGGTGTAATCTTGACGTAGCGGCCCCACCTCAAGACGAAAGGCCGCCCCCCCTTGCGGCCTACCCAGTAGCCGATCTGGTCTCCCGTCACCGCCCCAAGGGTGCCGAAAAGGATGACGACTCCGAGGTCCAGCTTGCTCTGCTCGGCCAGGATGCCCGAGGCTATGAGGATGGTCTCACCCGGAAGTGGCACGCCCGCGCTCTCGGCCATCACCCCGAAGAAGACGATAAGGTAACCGTAGTGCACGATCAGGTGGAGGATCTGTTCTACGTGCGACAAGTCCTCACCCTATCCTGTGCTTCGCGCTTGCGTCTCCGCTCGGACACCGCAACGCTTCCGCCTCGAGCGCTGGCGCGGGTAAACGAGGAAGGCGCCCACCGCACCGGTCCAGGAGGTGCCGGGCGACCACTTGGCGCTTTCAGTGCCCGCCCCGATTGTCCATCACCCACCGGCATCGCTTCCGTCGCGGGGATCGTGAAGCTCGGCCTTGAGCGGGCCTCTTTGCGCTCGGGACAGCAGCCACACAAGCAGGAACGCCGCCGCCGAGTACACAACCGCGATGTAGAGCACGGCCAGCTCCGAGCCCAGCCACTCGCCGCCCAAGCCCTCAACAACCCAGAACGTCCCGAAGGAGGACAAGAGCAGTCCGACCCCGAGCTTCATAGCGTTCTCGGGGACGCGGGCGAGCGGACGGTGGACGATTACGCCGAGAAGGACGACCAGCACCACTGCGACCCCGGCGCTCGCGAACGCCACCCACAACCGCTGGGCCGCCGCCCCGAAGGTGATGGCGATGATCGCCGCCTCCAGCCCTTCGAGGAAAACGCCCTTGAAGGCGGCGACGAATGCCACGGCGTCAAACCCTCTCCCAGAGCCACGACCGCTCGCCAGACTACCGGCGATACGGTCGAAGGCCGCGGCCTCGTCTCGGTGGGGTCTTAGGCCCGCCGCTCGCGCAACGGCCTTGCGGAGCCACAAGAGGCCGAAGAGGAGTAGACCGAGCCCGACCACTAACTGCAGCAGGTGGAGAGGAACCCTCGTCGCCAGGGAGACGCCGAATACCGCCACCAGCAATACGAGAACAGTGAGGGCCGCGAGAGCCCCTTGCAGCGCCTGTCGCCAGCCACGGCTGATCCCGACGGCCAGCACGATGGTGAGCGCCTCCACCATCTCCACGGCCGTGGCGACGAAGACGGTGAGGACGAGAAGGCCGCCGGTCATCGGCCCTCTTCGCCTTCTGCGATCCTCTGGTGCTCGTAGATCTCCTGCGCGAAGTCCTCCAGCATCCCGGCGCAGCGCTCCACTTCCTTCGCCGCCCGCGTCCGTCCCTCGGCCCCGAAAGCGTCGCGAGCCTCCACCTGAGCCAGATATTTGTGCAACCGCTCCAAGTTGCTCTTCTCGTCTTCCAGCTCGGCGAAGGTGAACTTCCCCTTGCGCCGCTCGCGCTCTATCTCCTCGCGAAACCGTTCCGTCTCGTCTACTACCTCCTCGTACTCTTCGTCGCGGGCGGCGTTGAAGCGGGCCACGGTCCTCTCGTGCCAGGCACCGTCGGGAGAGGCGGTCTCCAGTATGCTGGCCTCCCCCCCGTACCCCTCCACGCGCCTGGCGATCCGCTCGTAGGCGGCGAGATTTTCCTCCGAGAGGGGCAGAAGGCACACGGCATGCTGCAGCGGGAGAACGCCCAGCCGCCGAACCTCGCGCCAGATGGTGGTGCGTGCCGAGGAAGAGCCCTTCGGGAGCTGGTAGATCAGCAACAACCACAACCCCCTGCTCTCGGGAGAATCTTCTCGCAGGGCCTTCTCGCGGTTCTTCGCATCGTTAGTTTCATGCAAAGTACGTTGCAGTATAGCAGCACTTTGAGACCAGACGAGCAGTGAAATGGCAGACGGCGCTCGGAGCAACCCTTCCGACAAGGCCGGGGCTGAGACGTTGCTCGGCCGGTTGGCGTAACGGTTACTATGCCTTTGGGGCCAGCGATGCAAGCTGTCGGTTTGGAGGGTTGCCGGGCAATCCAGCAACCCTCCGGTGACGCCGATAGCGGCGTGTTGTGTTGACGTTCGCGGGCCAAGCAAGCGTTGGTGCTAGACGTGCTCGGTGCTCTCTATACGATCGGTCCGGGTGAGGCTCAGGTAGACGACGAGGGCGAGGATCGTCGTCAGGAAGAGCGCGCTCGTCCATACCGTACCGAGCCCGATGCCTCCGTTGGCGTGCTTCTGAGACACGAGGTCGCCGAGGGACGCCCCTAGCGGGCGGGTCATGATGTAGGCGATCCAGAACGTAGGGACCGCATTGGCCTTGCGGTAGTAGGCGAATGCCACGACGGCGATGACGAGGGCGAAGACGAGACCCGACTTCCAGTACCCGAGGCCGTATCCCTCGGAGACCAGGTCGCCGGCGGCGGTGCCTAGAGAGCCGGTAGAGTAGTCGCGCATGGTGCCTACTCGGTGCAACGCCGAGACGAAAAAATGGCGAAAACCCGGCTTCGGTTTGGCTATCGCGGACCGTGATTTACGCGAAACGGCACTAATCTACCGGCTCTCTAGCGCGAATGTGAATAGGATCGCGAGCCAGTAGAAGGCCTCGCGCCTCCTGGTGTAGATAGTGTGAATCGAGAGGGTTCTCTCGGTCGCGTACCAGGCAGAGAAAGTGATCGCGAGGGCGATGCTGAAGGCGATGGTCGAGATCCACAACGGCACCCCGAAGTTGTCCGAGAGGTTGTCCGTTATCAGGGTGCCCACGATGCTGATGAGGACGACCGCAAGCCAGTAGACGCCCGGCACGTAGCGGGGTAGCCGGAACTGGGCGACGAGCACGACGGCGAGCGCGGCACTCATAACGTAGGTGGTGAGGGTCAGGCCGAGTCCCAGGTCGACGTTTAGGAAGTCGGCGAAGGTCTCGCCTACGGTGGTGCAAAGGACCTTGATGATCCAGAAGTAGGCAGTGACTTCGGGGACCTTGCTTAACACCTTCTTCGCGAAGTCCACCCGGTCCTCTGTTGACGTGCCCTCGGCGCTCTCACTGCCGACGCGTCCCGGGAAGTAGATGACGACGCCTAGTAAGAGCAACCCGAGAACCCCCGCAGAGGCAATCCATTCATTCACAAATATTCTCCATTCTGTCCAGGTTTGGGAGATGCCCTCTGCACCTCCTCGTACCGGGCGCATCTTGAGCACCTTTCCTAAGAGGTAGCTAAGAGTTTCATTAGAAACTGCCCAAGATAGACACTCATGCGGGCCGGATGCCAGGGAGAACTCTACTCGTGGATACCTTTCCGCTTTCTCCTTGTAGCTGCGGGAATACTCGATCACGCCCCAGCGTCAGGCAGACAGGGTGACCTACTCACGCCAGAGAGGAACGGGATCCCAGGCTGGCCTCTTTACCCCGTGTGTTGAGATCTTTCGGGTGCTTGCGTTTCCGTACGCTGCCCATCCCTTTTGGCGCCCTGATTCCAAAGGCCCCAAATATTTCTAATCCGGCTCTTAGATACCGCTCGTAGTGTGCTTCCTGAAAGAGAGACACGGGGTCTCTCCAAGAAAGGAAGGAGATCTATCGTGCGTGGATGGATCAATTACGTGGGAGCGGCGGTGCTGATTGTTCTGGGGGTGCTTCTCTACTCCGTGGACGCAGACTTCCCTACCGCAGGAACCCCGATCCTGGCGCTGCCCCTGGTCATCGCCGGCCTGGTCTGGGGCGGCCTCGCCCTCAGGAAGCAACTCACCTCCTCGAGCGGCGAAGACAACCCACGATCGAGGGTGAGGTAGCGATGAAGGCGATAGAGACCTCCGGGCTCACGAAGAGCTACGGGGAGCGCCTCGCCCTCGACGGTCTCTCCCTCGGCGTGGAAGAGGGCGACATCTTCGGCTTCCTAGGTCCCAACGGAGCGGGTAAGACGACCACGATACGTATACTTACCGGCCTCCTGGCGCCAACGGACGGGAGAGCGCGGGTGGCGGGTATGGATGTATCGGAGGACCCGCGGGCCGTGAAGCGCGTCGTCGGAGCGCTCCCGGAGAGCCAGGGCTACTACGAGTGGATGACCGGAGAGGAGTACCTCGCCTACTTCGGCAAGCTCTACGGCGTCACCGATCCTCGCTTGCGGGCACGCTCCTTGCTGGATGCGGTGGGATTGGCGGAGAGGGGGACTACGCCGGTCGGTGGGTACTCCCGCGGCATGCGCCAGCGGCTGGGAATAGCGAGGGCCATGGTCCACTCTCCAAGGGTGCTGTTCCTGGACGAGCCTTCGCTGGGGTTGGATCCGAGGGGCCAGCGAGAGATCAACGACCTCATCAGGCGTCTCAACCGCGAGAATGGGCTCACCGTCTTTCTCTCCAGCCATCTCCTCTCGGAGATAGAGGGCCTGTGCACCCGCTTCGCGATCGTACGCGAGGGACGGGTGGTCGCAGAGGGGGACCGGGCGCAGCTCGAGGGCAGGCTCGGAAAGAGCCGTCGGCTCAGGCTCGAAGTCTCCGACCCCGAGCGGGCTCTGGACATCGCCGGGGCAGTGAGCTGGATCAGAGACGTCCGCCGGGAGAAAGGGGCTATAGTGGTCGACCCCGAGACCGACGACGCAGCGGCCACGCTGCTCAAAGTATTGGTCTCCGATGAGATCGAGGTCTACAGCATGCAGCGGCTCAGCCCGTCTCTGGAGGAGATCTTCTTCGGTCTCACCGAGCAAAGAGAGGAGGTCACGAGATGAGCGCGGCGTCGCCGGCAATCGTCGGGAAGAGCTCCTTCCTGAAGGACTCCCTGCTCGTCGCCACGAAGGAAGTCAAGGAATACCTCTACGGGGTGAGAGGGTCGATGTGGGCCGTGCTCTCGGCGATAGTCCTTAGCCTGATGAGCTACCTACTCCTCACCGATAAGGAGCTCTCGCTGCTGGACCAGACCGAGATGCTCTACATCGTCACGAGCCTCTCGGTGGGGCTCGGGCTACTCGTCGCCGGCATCCTCGGCGGCGACGCCGTCGCCGGGGAGAAGGAACGCTCGACGCTCGAGAGCGCGCTCCTCACCCCCGTAAATCGCGGCTCGCTGGTGGCCGGCAAGGTCTGGGCAGTCCTCGCAGCCTGGCTCTTGATGTTCGCGATCTCCGCCCCATACATCGTGGTGGTCGGAGCCGGAAGCACGGTCTCGGCTCAGGCCCTCATTTACACTTTCAGCCTCGGGACCCTGTGCGTGGCGGGCTTCGCAGCCCTCGTCGTGGGCTTGAGCGCCCTAGCAAGCTCAGGGCGGAGCGTGACGCTGGGCTCTCTGGCTATCTTTATCGGGATGGCGGCCCCGACGCTTCTCGGCACGGCGCTGCAGAAGAGCTGGTTCGGCGCCATCTACAACGCCGTGAGCCCTTTCGCGCAGGTGAGGCTCTCCCTCGACAGCGTGATCGTGGACAAGGAAGGCTTACTGATTCAGATTCCGCACATCGGGGCGCTGATCGCCTTCGTGGCGCTGGCCGCCCTCTTCGCGGCCCTCGCCACCCGCTGCGTCTCCCTTGAAGGAGGTGAGTAGCATGAAGACGATGAAGCTGAGGATAGCTCTCCTGCTGGCTGTCGTCCTGCTGGCCGTGTTCTCCCTTGCGGGACCGGCGCTCGCGCAGGGTGCTGCCCAGACGGGCGCGCCCTACAGGGGACAGGTCGTAGCCGCGCCAGGCGGCCACGGAACGCCGCTCAAGCTTGACACGGCGACAAAGAAGATCTCAGACACGGCGGGCCAGTACGTGAAGCTGCCCGCGACGATTACGAACACCTCCAACGGGCCGGTCAAGGACGCCGTCGCGTACGTCAGCCTGGTGGACGTCACGAAGGGCCAGCAGGCTCCTGTGGACCTCGAGGACTGGAGCGCCCACCGCGCGATCATCGTTCCCTCCCTGGCCCCGGGACAGTCGAAGGATGTGAGCTGGTCACTCCGGCTGGTGAAGGGCGGCAACTACACCGTCTACGCCAACTCCATAGTCCGGGGCTCCACTCGAGCTTCGGTCGGACAGGAAGTTCCCCTCTTCGTAAAGACGAAGCAGAACCTCAACCCCGGTGGCGTCTTGCCGGTCGCGCTCGGTGTCCCCGTCGTAGCCGGAGCGGCGTTCTTCGGTCCCGTGTTCCTCCGCCGGAAGAACCTCGCAGTGTATGAGCGCTGAGGATCAATGCGTGGAGCTACGTGAGGTTTCGACTGAACATTATGTCGAAACCTCACCTGCATTTGCTGTCGCCGGGGTATCCAAATCCACTCACGTCAACAGGCAAGCCGTCATCCGGGGAGAGGAGCGAGATGAGGCAGACGATAAAAAATACGCGAAAAGGCTCTGGGCACGACCGGGCCGCAAGATCGGAAGCCGCCACGCTGAACCAGGCCGTGCGGGCCGCGTTCCAGATCTACGAATACCGCGAACTGGAGCACAACCTGAAGGCGTTCGGCTGGCGCGGGGCGCGCCGGCGAGTGCTAGGTCAGGGAACCCTGAGCGGCGAGCGGGTGAGACGCAGCGGGTGCGAGGTGAGGCTCATTCGCCGGGGACTGGAGGTGCATCTGCCGGGCGAGGAGGCGCGACTCCTGAGCTGGCAGCAGTTGTGGGAGCATGCTCGAGAACGACGGAGTTAGGCACATCGCCGCATGCTGATGCCAGGCAACATAACGGCGCGATTCTCGACGTGAACACTGGCGGGAAGGAGCGAGTGAACCGCCTTCTCGCGCTCTGTCCACCACGCGGTGCGCGTAAGAATCGAGGGTGACCGTCTGAAGCTGGAAGCGGTGAGCACGGACGGCGGCGTCATGGACAGTATCTCCCTCGACTCCAGTACCGACAGTCAGGGCGGTTAGCCACGCAAACAGGGGTTGCCCCGGACCTATTCCCTCTCTTCTCAACCGACACTCGACTCTCATTTCGTTCTTAAGGACCCCTCCTACGATGGAGCCATACAACGCGTTTGGATAGATAGGAGAGAGCGGTGATCGGTCTGATGAATCACATAGCGGGGGCGGACCAGATGCTGTTTCACCTCGTGAACGGGACGTGGACAAACCCCCTCCTCGACCGGCTGATGCCGGCGTTTAGCTGGGTGGGTAACCTGGGAGCGGTGTGGATTGCTCTGCTCGGCGCCATGGCCGCGTTCGGTAAGAAAATCGGGCGCAGTATAGCCCTGGCCGGGTTTGCGGCTCTCGCCATCGGGTTCGTCTCTTCGGAGTTCGTCAAGGAGATTACGATGCGTCCGAGGCCGTTTGCGACGCTCGACCACGCGCGGCTGTTGGTCGGCGCCCCGCACTCCTACGCATTCCCCTCGGGACACACCACGAGCGCCTTCGCCGCCGCCTCCGGAGCGGCGCTGGCCGGGAAGAGGCTCCTCAAGCGTGTGCCTCTCTGGGGTTGGGGTATGCTCGCCCTAGCGGCGACGATCTCCTACTCGCGCGTCTACGTGGGGGTCCACTGGCCGACCGACGTGGCGGCGGGCGTAGTGCTGGGGCTTGCGAGCGGCTGGATAGGGTTCCGCCTCGCTTGCGCAAGGCACAGCCGGAAGCCCCTCCGGCCCAGTCCGCAGAGAACGGAAGAACCCGAGAAGGTTCCACAAGTACAATACATAGCTTGAGAGGTGATGAAAGATGAAACCCGGAACTCGGGTACTGGTCGTCGAGGACAACAGGTCCATAGCCAGGTTCGTCGAGATGGAGCTCAAACATCGAAACCTCGGTGTGCGGTGCGCCTACGACGGGCAAGAGGCGCTTGAGCAGCTCGAGAAGTTCCGTCCGCAGTTGATCGTGTTAGACATCATGCTGCCCAAACTCGACGGCGTCGGCGTCTTGAACAGTATCCGCCAGCACGGCAACCGGACGCCGGTCATCATGCTTACGGCGCGCGACACCACCCTGGATAAAGTCCACAGCCTCAACCACGGCGCGGACGATTACCTGACCAAGCCCTTCGAGATAGAGGAGCTAACCGCCCGCATCCAGGCCCTCCTGCGCCGGGTAGATGGCGAGGAGATACTACGGGTGGGGAACCTGGAAATAGACACCGCTACCCGCGAGGTCAGGCGCGGCGAACGGGAGATAGAGCTCACCCACCGAGAGTACGAGCTGCTGGAGTTCATGGCGAAGAACCCCAGTCGCGTGCTCTCCAGGGACTTCCTCTTGAGCAGAGTGTGGGAGCAGGAGTTCGGCATCCCGACGAACGTCGTAGACGTGTACGTGGGATACTTGAGGAAGAAGGTAGATACGGATGGGGAACCGAAGCTGATACACACCGTCCGCGGTTCCGGCTACGCCCTCAAGGAAAAGTAGGCGGGGTAAGTGTGCCGATCCGGTGGCGCCTCACTATCTTCAACGCTCTTGCGATAGGTGCGATCCTGCTGCTACTGGGCGTTGGGCTCTTCTTCCTGCTGAGGGAATCCCTCCTCTCCGGGGTCGAGGGGACCGTAGAGAACCGGGCCAGGGTCGCCGCCCGCGAACTGGAGGTTGACGGAGGCTCAGACGGGACCCCGGAGGTTAAGCTCGAGGGCGACGCCGCGGAGCAACTCTCCCTGGACGGGGTCTTCATCGTGGTGCGCAACCGCGAGGGGCGGGTTCTCTACGAGTCGGTAAACCTGCCGGCGGACGCGGCGAAGCAGGATAGCGTATGGCGGGATGCCGTCCGGAGTGGAGAGTCCGCATCGGGCACGGCACAGCTCTCCAGAGAAGCTCCCGACTACGTCTACGCCAAACCCATCAGGCTCACCGGAGCGCCGCCCCTGGTGTTGGAGGCCGGCAGGTCCTACAGCTCCCTGGAAGAGACCCTGGACACCATCGGCACGGCCATCGCCGCCGGCATAGGTGTCGCTTTCCTTCTCTCCATCGGCGGGGCTTACTTCCTCGCCCGGACGGCGCTGAGGCCGGTCGACGCTGTAGTGAGTTCCGCCCGCGAGATGAGCGAGGCCGACCTCAGTAGGCGCCTGCCCGTTACGAACCCCGGGGACGAGATAGGGCGCCTGGCGACGACCATCAATGGGCTACTCTCCCGACTGGAGGGGGCCTTCGGGCGCCTCGAAACCTCCCTCGCCCGCCAGGAGGAGGCCCTGGCCCGACAGCGGCGCTTCGCCGCCGACGCCTCCCACGAGTTCAGAACCCCGCTTACGGCCATTAGCGGCAACGCCAATATGCTTTTTGATTGGGCACTGCAAGACCTGGAAGCGGCGCGCGAAGGCGTGAAGAACATCAAGATAGAGACCGACAGGCTGCGAACCCTCGCGGAGGCACTCCTGACGCTCGCACGTGGAGACGAGGGGCCATCCCTGAGCGTCGAGCGCCATGACCTCCGCAGCGTAGCGGCAGAGTCGGTCGGGACAGCCCGTGCCGCCGCGGACGGCAAGGTCTCCATCGAGTACACCGCCCCGAGGTACGCGGTCAAGGCCGCCTTCGACAGGGACCAGATCCGCCAGGTGGCATCGATCCTCCTGGACAATGCCGTCAAGTACACGCCCGAAGGCGGAAGCGTAACAGTCCGGGTGGGAGAAGAGAAAGGCCACGCCTCCCTCGAGGTCTCCGACACTGGAGTCGGAATCCCGGAGGAGGTGCTGCCGCTCGTCTTCGAGCGCTTCTACAGGCTCGATTCCTCCCGGACTCAGGAAGGCGCCGGGCTGGGGCTCTCCATAGCGCGCCAAATCGCGGAAGCCCACGGCGGCACGATCGAAGTCAGGAGCATTGTGGGGGAAGGCTCGACCTTCGCGCTCGTGCTCCCCCAGAAGCCGGAATGATGCTCCGGCTCTTCCGCTCCCTACGGGCCGCAACTCCCTCGCATAAATCTTAATAAGCCTCTTAACTCCCTCTTATGGAGAGACCGGATACTGCGCCCGCAAGCGCCGGAACCCCTCTGACGCCGAAGGTCAAAGGAGACGACGATGGAAACGAGGAGGTCGACCCACCTGCCGCAAGAGCCTGGTGGAGGCAACATGATCCCATTCACCGAAAGATTCGTTGAGGACGCCTCAGAGCGAGGGGCACGACGATTCGAGAGCGCCGCCTTGATCGTCAACACTAGCGCGCGCCTCGGACGCTCCATGTTAACCTCGGCCGTCGAGTACCTACGGCTGCTCGGCGTGCCGGTGAAGGCGGCTTATGCTCCGAAGGATGCGTCCCGGCTCTCCGAGATTGTTCGCGGGGCGCTCGATGAGGGGCACGATCTGATCGTGGTGGGCGGCGGGGACGGCTCGGTAAGCTCCGTCGCCGGGGTCCTCGCCGGAAGCGACGCCATCCTCGGAGTGCTGCCTCTGGGCACCGCCAACGACTTCGCCCGCACCCTGGGGATCCCATTCGAGTTAGGCAACGCATGCACGACCGTCGCTGACGGAGTGGTGGCCAACGTCGACCTCGGGCTCGCGGGAGACCACCACTACGTCAACGTAGGCTCGATGGGCCTGGGCAGTGCCGTGGCGGAGGCACAATCCCCGTGCCTGAAGCGAGCGGTCGGTTCCCTGGCGTATCCCCTGGCGGCCGTCAGAGCCTACCTGGAGCGCGAACCCTTCGAGGCGGGCTTCGCCTTTCCGGATGGCGACCATGAGGCAGTAGCGATGCACGACCTCATTCACGTCGCCGTCGGCAATGGGCGCTACTACGGCGGTGGACTCCTCGTAGCTCCTGACTCAGGCATCGAGGATCATGCCCTGGACGTTTACGCCGTGGAGGCAGCCGCAGCGCCTCACCTTGCCCGGATAGCCTGGGGCTTGAGAACCGGGGCCTTCCTGGACGACTGGCGCGTTCACTACTGGCGCACGAGGCGGGTCCGGATCTTGACCGATCCCCGGCTTTTCGTAAACCTCGACGGCGAGCTAGTTTGCCACACACCCAAGAGCTTCTCCGTTGTCCCCGATGCCCTGAAAGTTCTCGTCCCCCAACCCCACGGGCCGCCGTCGCGCACGGATAGAGGGCTCTTGGCAAAGATGCTGGAATCACGGGGTACGGAATACAGACAAGGAGGCAACAGAGATGTTGGTACACAGGACAGCACGAGAACAGACCGCCGCGGGCGCACCGGGCTCCTACGGAAAAACGTGCACCCGGTGCGGGACCTTCTACGATGAAGCCGGTGCGCGGTTCCTCTACTCGGACGAGACTGGCGGCTACTGCCCGTGCGGAGGGCGCCTGCTGGAGTCGGTAGGGCCCGAGGGCAAGCGGCATTACCGTCTGCTCATCCCCGAGCCGCTCAAAGGGTCTGCGACGCACCGAGAGCTTGCGCGGCTGAGCGAACCCGCCATCTCCGTTGAGGTAAGCGCCGAAAGCGGCTTCATCAGCCTGGTTGTCGAAGGGTAACCATGTAGGCGTAGCTCTTCCACTTCCCTCGTCTGGCGCCCGATGCCTCTGCTTTGGCATCGGGCGTTCCGGTTCTCGAACGATCTTTCGGCTTCTCATCCGGCTCTAACCGCAGTCTTAGGCGCAGAAGGGATACTCCGCACAGAGCCACAACAGAAAGGAGACTCCGATGTAAATGGCTAGAGCGTGGCTAGAGCGAAACAAGGACATTCCAAACGACGAGCACAACAGAGAGGAGGTGAGAAAGCGTGGATAAGAGAAGGCTCATGGCTATAGCGGCGGTTCCCGCGGTGCTTACCTTCGGTGCACTCGGGTTCGCCTCGCAGCAGGGATCCGCGCAGCACAGTCCCCAGTCGCAGGCGACCCAGCAATCGGCCCAGGCCGAGAACACCAAGGCCGACCCGGACAACGTCCAGCAAGGAGATCAGACCTCCCCGGATAAGCCGGGACAGGCCGAGGAACAAGAGGCACGAGGCCCTGACCGGGACAACGTCCAGCAGGGCGGCGGCAACCAGGTGGAGGACGGCAAACCCGATCTCCCCGGGGCCGCGTCCGAAGACGGCGACTAAAGCGCCGCACGGGACAACCGAATAAGGAAAACGGGGCGTCGGCCACCGGCGCCCCGTTTTCCTGTTCGTGCGACCGTTCGCCGGGACGCCCACCGTGACATTGTCGGATTCTCACCCCGCTCTTAGCTTCCGGTCGGATACTGCCTTCCTAAAGCGAGACCAGAGCTACGAAAGAAGGAAGCTCCAATGATTGCCGTAATCGGACAGATGGTTGGCGGGGCGCTTGGAGTCCTCCAGGCGATGGGCTATCCGGGAATCGCGGCCATCATAGGTCTTGAGAGCATGGGTATCCCCATGCCCGGCGAGACGGCCCTGATCGCCGCGGGCTACCTGGCCGCCTCGGGACACCTCTCCCTGCCCCTCGTGATCGTATCGGCCGCCCTCGGCGCCGTCGTCGGCGACTCCGTTGGCTACGCCATCGGTCGCAAGGGCGGGCGCCGCTTCCTCAATAGGTATGGAAAGTACCTTCGCATCACCCCGGAGAAGTTGGCAGAAGCCGACCGGTATTTCGTCCGCCACGGCGCAAAGACGGTGTTCCTCGGACGTTTCTTTCCGCTCCTGCGGATACTGGCCGGACCGCTCGCCGGTACGGCGAAGATGCCTTACCACAGCTTCCTGGCGGCTAACGTCTCCGGTGCTTTCACCTGGGCGACCACGATGGGGACTCTAGCGTTCTTCTTCGGTAAGCCGGTGGCAGTCTTCCTGAGCTCGCTGGGCGTGTGGGGACTCGTTGTCATTGCGGCCTTGCTGCTTGTGCGTTTCGCCGTCAGGCGTTGGCTACGGGACAGGGAGAGTAGGCTCGCGCCTCGCAAGGTGCTCCGCCCGCCGGTCGAGACACCGCAGGCGTAGGACGAAATAGATGATCGGCAATGGGAGAGGAGATGACCGGCGATGATGAGCGGAGGTGGCGGAGGAATGATGAGTATTTTTGGTGGCGTAGGCACCCTACTCCCGTTGCTCCCAGGGGCCGTCTTCTCGGCGTTCCCGGGATGAGCGCCGATCGGAGGTTCCGGCGCGGGGAGCGGCTCGTCTTGGTAAAGACTACCACGACCCAGGACACGCTGCGCGAGCGGCTGGCGTGCGGTGGGATGCCAATCCGCGAGTGCGTGCAGGCGCCGTGCAAGAAGAGGGAATCGTGAACGCGAACCTGCTCGTTGAGCCCGTGACATGCAGCTCGCCTAGCAACCGCAGAAAACCCTCTTTGGAAGGCCAACCCGTAGATGCGCCCTGTGTTCCATACCGCCGCGAAAGATGGTCTGGAGACTCAAGGTCAGTCGAAGCGAGAGCTCAGGGTGTGGCGAGGAGCCTGAAACGGGAAAATGGATGAGGACATGACGCGATCGAGTAGCACCCACATCGCCTTTGCCATGGCGTCCTTGATCTTCGTGGTGGATCGGGTTCTCAAGTGGGTGGTCGAGAGCTCTATGGCTCTCGGTAAGAGCACTCCCCTGATCCCGGGCGTCGTGGATCTAAGTATCTCAAAGATATAATTGGGGAATGCCACCATCACGATACATTCGATTGAGCGAGGAAGAAGACGCCCGACTGCGAGAGATCGAGCAGGCCCCCTACCTCAAACCGAAGGTGCGCCTGCGCGCCCAGGTCTTGCGCCTCTCTCATCGGGGTTCCAACATGGAGGCCATAGCCTCATACACCGGCCGAAGCTCGGCAAGCGTCGGGCGTGACCTCGACCGCTGGGAGGAGCGGGCCATGGAGGGTCTCGCCGACGGCGCTGCTCCGGGTAGAGCGCCGCGCGTAACCGAGCGGCTGAAGGCTTTTATGGAAGAGAGGCTCTCCGAGGAAACCTCGCCAGATTAACGCTACATATATCTGTACCCTCGCTGGTGGGAAATAGAGCTTGGGATGCACCCAGCTTTCCAGGGTTTCGTACTCGCTGTGCGCTACCCAACCGCAGAGGAGAACAAGGAGCCTTGTAG
>JBBPYN010000005.1:0-21806 GCA_038199875.1 Rubrobacterales bacterium | reverse complement strand
GTTATGAACTTGAGCGAAAATCGCATAGAAATGCGGATTGAACGGTCGGCTTGGTTCCCTCGCGATCTCTGTTTCCCGCATTCCTAAGCCGTTTCTAATCGAGTTCATAACAGCCTCTAAGGTCGGAGGACTGCCTGCGACGTGATCCCTTCTCATCTTTGCCGTTGGACGTTGCGGGCTGTGGGTCCTGTGTTCGGGTGTTCCACGACCTCGAAGCGGACCCTCGTGCCCGGCCTGATGGTGCGGGAGCCCTCGCCGGGGATGGCGGTGAAGTTGAAGAACACGTCCTCGTCGGCCTCGTCGCGTGAGATCTCTCCGTTCCCCGTGGCCAGGTCGAAGGACTTCAAGACACCGTCTGCGACGGTCAAACCATTTGCGCCGAGCGGCGGGGCGCCTTCCAGCCACTCCTGCTGCGGTATGCGGATGCTCTTTACCTCAGGGGTGTCGAAGGCCTCGTAGGAGTAGTTGGAGTTCCTCTGCATTATGGCGCGCAGGTCGTGGCGCAGCTCTTCGAGTGTGGGCCGGCCGACGAAGAACCAGCCGTCGTAGATCCTGTATACCGTCAGGTCGGGTCGCAGGACGAACGCGAAGGGCCTGGAGCGGTAGGCGTACTCGCCCTCGGTCTCGTCGAGGATGCCGATCTGCTTTATAACCGTCCTGTTCTCGTCGGAGAGAAACGGGAAGCTAGCCCCGAGGCCAGCGCGAAAAGCGGCGGAGACCATGGACGGGTCGGCGTTGACGACGGCCAGCTTGCAGTAGTTCACGCTTAATTCGTTCTGGAAGCCGACGAGCTGGCGCATCTGCTCCTGGTCGCGCGGACAGAAGAAGCCTCTGGAGAACATAAGGATGATCGGGTAGCCATCGAGGAAACCCATCTTCTCGTCCACCGGGCTCGGAGCCGTGAAGCCGGAGAGTGTCTTCGGGCTGCCCCTGTGGTCTGGCAACATGAAGTCTGGGAAGGTGTCACCGACGTTGAGGTTGGTCATCGTTCTTCTCCTTTCGGGGGCCGCTGCTCGAAAATTGCTCCTTCGCCGCATGTGTTGTCCAGTAGTGCTCTTGTATGCACGGGTGCATCCGGCTCTTCCTCCAAATTCACGGCCGCCGGCGCTGGTGCTCAACGGCCTGTGGCCACTGCGTCCGTCGCCCGCCACTAGATGAGGCCACACCAGTCCGCGGGAACCAGGCTAGCGGACCCAGCCTAGACGCCTGCCAGGAGTTCGGAGGCGTGGGCCAGGGAGGCCTCGTCGATGCGGCCTGAGAGCATGCGGGCGAGCTCCCTGCGGCGCTCCTCGCCATCGATGCGCTGTATGCGCGTGATGGTCCTTGTTCCCGATTCTTCTTTCTCGACGACGACGTGCGTTCCAGCCTCCGAGGCGATCTGAGGCAGGTGGGTGATGGTCAGGACCTGGTTGCGTCCGCCGAGCTCCCTCAGCTTCGCCCCGACGGCCGTCGCCGTCTCGCCGCCTATGCCCGCGTCGACCTCGTCGAAGACGTAGGTCGCCCCTGGCTCGATGCGCTCCTGGGCTAGCCTGATGGCAAGCATGATCCTGGATAGCTCCCCGCCTGATGCGTAGCCCCTGACAGGCAGTTCAGGCTCACCGGGATTTGGTTGGATCGCGAACTCTACCCTCTCCGCGCCGGAAGAACCCGGCTCCACGGGCACCAGCTCAGCCCTGAAGGTAGTCTTCCCGAGGTTGAGGTCCCCCAGGTTCTCCTGCACCTTCTCCGACAGCCTGCCTGAGGCCTGCTCCCTGCCAGCCGTCACCCTCGCCGCCAGCTCCCCGAGACGCCGCTCGCCCTCGGCGAGCCTCTCCTCGAGCCCGGCGGTCTCCTCATCCAGGTGCTCGAGCCGCGAGAGGCGTGCCCTGGATTCTTCGAGGTAACCCTCGACGTCTCCGTATTTGCGCTCGAGGGCGCGCATGGCGGCCAGCCTGTCCTCAATGACCTCGAGACGATTAGGGTCGGCCTCCAGTTCGTCCATGTAGGACCTGAGCTCGTAGAGCACGTCCTCTAGCTCCGCGGAGAGCCCATCCAGGCGCTGCAGCAGCCTGAGAAGGCTGTCGTCGTACCCTGAGGCCGTCTCAAGCTCGGAGGAGGCGCGGGCTACTGCGTCAAGGGCCCCCGACCCTTCCTCTGAGGCTAGCGCCGCTGTCGCGGCCGCCGTGGCCTGGAGGAGGTCCGTTACGTTTCTCAGACGGTCGCGTTCGCGGGCTAGCTCGGAGAGCTCCTGCGGGTCGTAGCCCGCCGACTCAAGCTCTGAGACCTGGTAGCGCAGGAACTCTACCTCCCGCAGCCGCGCCTCCGAGGAGGACCTGATCTCGGCGAGCTCTTTACGGTCTCTCTCGACCGAGCGCCAGAGGGATTCGTGCTCTCGCTTTGCCTGGGAGGCGGGGTCGTCGAGGAAGTCGTCCAGGATGGCGAGTTGCTCCGCGGGCTCGGTAAGGCGGGTCTGTTCGCGCTGGCTGTGGTAGGAGACCAGCCGCTCGCCAAGGGAGGCGAGCGCCCGCACAGGTACCGAGACCCCGCCCACGTAACACCGGGAGCGGCCCTCCCCGGTCAGCGTCCGCCTGAGGACCAGGTCATCTTCGGCCTCCACCTCTTCTGCGAGGTCGCCCAGGGCTTCGGCCAGGATTCGGGGTCCCATCTCTTCGGGGAGGACGAAGGTGCCTTCCACGGTCGCCCTGTTCGCGCCGGCGCGGACCGTCTCCGAGCGGGCGCGGCCACCGAGGAGGAGTTGTAAGGCGGTCGCAAGGAGCGTCTTGCCGGCGCCCGTCTCGCCGGTGATCGCGTTCAGCCCCGGAGAGAGTTCGAGGGTGGCCGCTTCGATCAGGGCCACGTTCTCGACGGAGAGCTCGGTGAGCACTACAGGAACGTCCTCCTGACCGCCCGCCACCAGCTCCAGTCCTCGGTCCTGCCGATCCTGACGCTCCTTTGTGAGAGCCGGATCTCGACCCGCCCCCCGGCGGGGATCTCGCGCGGGTCGGCCCCGTCGAGCGATAGGAGCGCCTCCCGCCCGGCGAGCTCGAGGCAGGCGACCTGGTCCATGCCTAGCACGAGCGGCCTGCTGACGAGCGCGTGGGGCGCTATGGGGACGAGCACGTAACAGCCGGCATCCCCTGAGATGATCGGACCCCCCGCAGAGAGCGCGTAGGCCGTAGATCCCAACGGGGTCGCCGCTATGAAACCGTCGCACCTGAAGGCGAACAGTTCCTCCCCGCTGATGGAGACGTCGACCGAGATCAGCTGGTGGGGCCTCTTCTTGATCAGCACGGCGTCGTTGGCGGCGAGGTTCGGCTCCTCGCCGCCAACCCGCACGTCGAGCATCCTGTATTCCTGGACCTCGAGCCCGTGTCCGAGCACCTTCTCGACCCCGGTCTCGAGTTCCTCGGGGAGCATGCCTGACATGAAACCGACCTTGCCGAGGTTGACCCCGAGGAGTACCCGGCCAGGGTACATCCTGGACGCCCGGAGCATCGTTCCGTCGCCGCCGAGCACGAACACGAGGTCCATGTCTGCCTCACCGTCGGCCTGATCGTCGTTCCTGACCTCAGCGACCTCCACCCCGTTCTTCTTCAGGACAGCGACGATCCTCTCTACGTAGCCGTCGCTTACCCGAGGGTTGGCGACGATGCCAACGCGCCGGATCTCACCCGCCTCCATGGCCTCAGACACCGCGGACCACCTCCCCGATGCGCGCCTCGTCGAGGGTCTGCCGAACGCCCCTTAGCAGGTGGACCGGGTACTCCACGTTCCCCGACTTCCGTCCGGCGACGGCGCCCCGCGCCACGCCGACGGCACCGAAACCGAGCTTACCGAAGAACCTGGCGACGCCAAGGATCACGGCGGTCTGAACCCCCTGATCCCGAACCAGGCCACCGCGGCCGACATGCTCGGGCCCGGCCTCGAACTGGGGTTTGACCAGCAACACGGCCTCCCTCAGCGACGGCGTGGTCGAAAATATGCCCTCCAGCGCGACCGCGAGGGAGATGAACGAGAGGTCGGCTACCAGCAGGTCGGGCTCGAACGGCAGGTCACTCCCGGTCAATCGGCGCACGTTAGTCCGCTCCATGACCGTAACCCGCGGATCGTTGCGTAGCGACCAGGCGAACTGGCCGTAGCCGACATCCACCGAGAGCACCTTCTCTGCTCCGCGTTGCAGTAGAGAGTCGGTAAACCCGCCGGTCGATGCTCCTGCATCGAGGCAAGAACGTCCCCCCACCCTTACGCCGAACTTGTCCAAGGCGGCATCCAGTTTCTCGCCGGCGCGCGACACGAAGCGTTCTTTGTGGTCGACGGAGATGGGTTCGCCTGCGGCTATGCGTGAGCCCGCCTTTGTCACGACACGGCCGCCCACGCGCACGTTGCCTGAGAGGATCACAGCTTCGGCCCTGCTCCTGCTCTCGGCGAGGCCCCGTTCGACGAGCAAGGCGTCCAATCGCTTGCTGCTCCCTTTCTGGCTCCCTTTCGGGCTACTCTTCATGCCTGAGGGCTAGCGCTCCCTGTGGCGAACGAAATACGCCAACTGCTGCAGGCCCGAGGTGTCCCCGTCCAGGTTCGAGAGCGCCCCGATGGCCCTCTTCGCGGCCCCGTCGGCCTCCCCGCGGGCGCCATCGAGCCCGAAGACGCCGACGAACGTGGCCTTGCCCTGCTCGGCGTCCGAACCGGCGCTCTTGCCTAGCTCCTCCTGAGTCGAAGTCGCGTTGAGCACGTCGTCTACTATCTGGAAGCAGAGGCCCAGCTCCCTGGCGTACTCGGAGACGGCGTGTTGCTCCCCACGGGTCGCTCCCGCGAGGATCGCGCCGATACGGGCTGAAGATTTGATCAAAGCCCCCGTCTTGTAGTTGTGGATCATGTACAGGGTCTCCGGGTCGGTGACCTGGCCGCGGCCGGTCTGGTCCATGTCCATGACCTGCCCGCCGACCATGCCGTTGACCCCCGTGGAGTCGGCGAGCTCGCGTACTACGTCGAGTATCTCCTCGCAGCTTCCGTCCTGGTGAACGGTTATTAGGGTGAGCGCCTCGCCGAAGAAGGCGTCCCCGGCGAGTATGGCCATGGCTTCGCCGAACTTCTTGTGGGCGGTCGGCCTTCCGCGTCTGTAGTCATCATCGTCCATCGCGGGCAGGTCGTCGTGGATCAGGGAGTAGGTATGGATGAGCTCTATTGCCGCCGCGGAGGGGAGCACGTGGGAGGGTTCGGCACCGAAGACCCGGGCCACCTCCATACACAAAGTGGGCCTGACGCGCTTGCCACCGGCCAGCATGGAGTACCTCATGGCCTCCTCGAGGCCCCCGAGCCTGGACTCTTCCGTGAACCTGAGACCGTGCAGGTACTCTTCGAAGACGCGCCTGTGCGCGTCCCACCTCACCTGGCTGCTGGTCCCGCTACCCCCGCTCGCCATGCCCCACCTTGCCAGGAGCCCGCAGCCAGGCGCCCCGCAGGACGCCCCCAACGAACGCAGGGGCTTCCTCGCCGGAGTACCCTCTGGCGAGCTCGATAGCCTCGTTTACCGCGACGTCTGACGGGACGTCGTCCACGTAGAGCATCTCGTAGAGGGCAAGGCGCAATATGGTACGGTCCACGGCGCTCATGCGGTGCACGGGCCACCCGACGGAGACCTCGGAGAGCACGGCGTCGAGATGTTCCTGCTCTTCTTCGACGCCGCGCGCGAGCCTGATGGCGTACTCCTGAAGGCCGCCCCTGTACTCCCGCCAGCGCGCGATAGTGGAGCCGAGTGGGCTCTCGTTGACGTCGCTCTGGTACAGGTTCAGGAACGCCTGCTTGCGGGCCGTCCTGCGGCTCAAGCGTCCCTCCTCAGACCCTCGTCAGGTACTCGTTGGAGCGCGTGTCCACGCGTACCCGGTCGCCGACGTTGACGAAGAGCGGCACCTGCACGACGACCCCAGTCTCGAGGGTGGCAGGCTTGTTTCCGCCCGTGGCCGTGTCGCCCTTGAGCCCTGGATCCGTCTCAGATACCCCGAGATCCACGTGCGGGGGCGGCTCCACGCTGACGACCTCGCCATCAGCCGAGAGAACGCTGACTGCGCCGCCCTCGACGATGTAGCCCTCAGCCTCCCCGATGACGTCGAGCGGTACCGGCACCTGCTCGTAGGTGTCCGAGTCCATAAAGTAGAGCAGGTCTCCGTCGCGATAGAGATACGTCATCTGTCGCGACTCGGTCCTCACGTTCTCCAATTTTCCCCCTGCGCGGAAGGTCTTCTCGACGACAGCCCCGCTGTCGATGTTCCTGAGGCGTGTCCTGACGAAAGCGCCGCCCTTGCCCGGTTTGACGTGCTGGAAAAACAGGATGGTGAACCGCTTACCGTCGACCCGGATGGCGGACCCGTTCCTGAACTGGTTGGTAGATATCATGCTCGAAAGCTCCCCTTCGTGGCGCCCGATCTTCGCGGCAGTCCTGCGCGGCGCGAACCCGGCGCAGACGCCGGGCTATTATCGCACAGTTTCTTTGCCTGTCAGCCGGACGTCCGTCCAGGATAGTAGCGCCTGCCTGGCCGCTTGCGCGGTAACATGTGGACCCGAATTTGGAAAGCCTGCCGATAGATATTCGGTCGTAACTCTCTGTGACGGCTCGGTCTTGCCCGACAGCCACCCTCACGGCTGGTCTGACGCCACCCCGCGAATGAAGCGAACCGCAGCCACGTAACCCTGGACTCCCATGCCCGCCACCACCGCGTCTACCACGGGTGATATCACAGAGTGCCTGCGCCACTCTTCCCGCCTGTGTACGTTGGATATGTGAACCTCCACTTTCGGTACATCCAACGACTCCAGAGCGTCGTGTAGAGCGTAAGAGTAGTGGGTCCAGGCGCCGGCGTTGATGACGAGACCGTCGGAGGATGCTGCTTCCCTTATAAAGGCTATCATCTCGCCCTCCGAGTCCGTCTGCCTGAACTCGAGATCCAGGTCCGCAAATTCCTTCTCGAGGAGCCTCTGTATGTCGTCGAGGGTCATGGTTCCGTAGACCTCGGGGCGGCGGGTGCCGAGGGTGCCGAGGTTAACGCCGTTGAGGACGAATACGCTAATCAAGGATCGCTCCGATCGCGCCTCTGGCCTCGTCCTCGGTTACGGGCACGTCCCGCACGGGGTCGCCGATGTCTCTGAGGAGCACGAACCTGTGCTCGACCGCTCCGTCTCTGGCAGAGCGTTTCTTGTCGCGGCCCATCGCCACGAGCGCCCGTTCGACGTCGAAGCGTGGCACGCGGCTGGGCAGGCCAGCAGCGTCCAGAAGGGCTTCGTGCGCTTCGGTCAGGTCCGTGTCGAATCGCTCGCGGGAGATGTTTGCGGCGGCGACCATCCCGGCCGCTACGGCCGAGCCGTGCGGGAGGCTGTAGCCTGCTGCGGCCTCGAGGGCGTGGCCGATGGTGTGGCCGTAGTTGAGGATCGCACGGAGCCCCCCTTCCAGCTCGTCTTCGGCGACAATGCGCGCCTTGAAACGGATGGAGTGGAGGATGAGGGCCTGCATGGCGTCGATGTCTCCTTTGCGCGCCGCCCAGACCAAGTCGAGATCGTCGAAGTAGTCGCCGCCTGAGAGGAGTCCCATCTTGATCGTCTCGGCGAGGCCGTTTGAGACCTCGTGCGCTGGTAGTGTGGCGAGCCATTCCAGTTCAGCCGCCACCAGCCGTGGCCTGATGAAAGCACCGATGAGGTTCTTGCCTTCCGGGAGGTCTATGCCTACCTTGCCCCCGACCGCGCTGTCGACCATCGCGAGGAGGGAGGTCGGCAGCATGACGAGGTCGATTCCGCGCATGTAGGTCCCTGCGACGAAGCCGCCGAGGTCCCCGACCACCCCGCCGCCGAGGGCGAAGATGGTGCCGTCGCGGGTCAGCCCCATGCGGGCGAGGCGCCCGACCGCGCTTGAGTAAGTACTCATGCTCTTGGAGGACTCCCCGGACGGGACCTCGATCTCCCCCGCGACCCACCAGCCGGCCTCTTCCAGCGCGCCGCGCACGTGCTCAGCATACAGCGGCCCGACCGTCGAGTCGGTGAAGATCGCGCAGATGCCCGGCTGCAGGACGTCAGCGACGACCTCGCCGAGGTCAAGGCCCGCCCCGACGATGACGGGGTAGGGAACGGCGACAGGTACCTCTACCGTTTCGACAGACAATCGAGTACCTCCTCCGTTACCCGCGCGGGTGGGCGTCCATCGACCTCCACCTCCACGTCTGCCACCTCCCTGTACAAGGGGAAGCGTTCGGCGTAGCGCTGCTCGAACTCCTCGCGGCTGGCGGCGCGCAGGGGCCTGCCTGGACCGCGAGTCCTGCGGTAGAGGACGTCATTATCTTCCCTGAGGAAGACCGTCGTCACGTCACGCAGCAATGCCCTGTTCTCCGGACGGAGTACGACGCCGCCGCCGCAGGCGACGATGCATGGCGTGCCACCGTCGAGGGCCGCGAGGAGCGCCTCGTGTTCCAGGTCCCTGAAATGGTCCTCACCGTGCTCAGCAAAGATCTCCGGTATCTCCTTGCCTGCCCGCTTCGAGATCGCGCGGTCGAGGTCGACGAACTCGCGGCCGAGGGCGCGGGCTAGAAGGCGGCCGAGGGTGGTCTTGCCGCTCCCCATGTACCCGACGATGGCCACGGAATCTTCCACCGTTCAGTGGCTCGTCCCTGTCCCAGCCACGCGTTCGGTGTAGGCGTCGTAGGCGGCGCGGATGTCGGTCATGTTGTCCATGCCGAACTTCTCGAGGAACGCTTCGGCCAGCACGATCGCGGCCATCGACTCGCCTATCACGGCGGCCGCCGGCACCGCGCAGGAGTCGGCCCGCTCCTTGAAGGCCCGCGTCGGTTCTCCGGTCGCGAGATCTACCGTGCGCAGGGCTTTGGCTATCGTCGAGATCGGCTTCATCGCAGCCGAGACTATGATGGGCTCACCGTTCGTCATGCCGCCTTCGAAGCCGCCAAGGCGGTTGGTGTTGCGGGCCAGGCGTCCGTCCTCCGAGAGGATCTCATCCTGGACCTCGCTCGACCTCCTGGCCGCGAGTTCGAAGCCCATCCCGAACTCGACGCCTTTGATCGCGTTTATGGACATCATGGCCGCGGCGAGCCTGGCGTCGAGCTTGTCGCGCCAGTCGACGTAGGAGCCGAGGCCCGGCGGGCAGCCGCTGGCGACGATAACGAACTCGCCGCCAAGGGCGTCGCGGGCGTAGCGGGCTGCGTCGATCTCGGCCTTCATCCGCTCCGAGACCTCGGGGTCGGGGCAGCGCACCTCCGACTCGTCGGACTTCGCAGCCTCGAGCGCGGCGCTCTCCTTCGGGTAGGCCGCCGTCCCGATGCGGTAGACCGCGCTAGCTATCTCGACCCCGAACTCCGAGAGGAGCTTCCTGGCAACCCCGCCGGCCGCGACCCTTGCGGTAGTCTCGCGGGCGCTGGATCGTTCCAGGACGTTGCGCAGGTCGTCGAAGTCGTACTTCTGCATCCCGGCGAGATCAGCGTGACCGGGACGGGGGAGCGTGATCTTGTCCGGTGGATCCTCGACCGGGTCAGGCGTCATCCGATGTTCCCAGTTTGCGTAGTCGTTGTTTCGGATGAGCATGGCGACGGGCGAGCCTAAAGTGTACCCGTGGCGCACCCCGCCCAAAAACTCGACCTCGTCCCGCTCTATCTTCTGGCGCCCGCCGCGACCGTAACCCTTCTGCCTGCGGGCGAGATCCCGGTTCACGTCACCCGCGAGAAGCCCGAGACCCGCGGGAACGCCGTGCACCAGGGCGACCTCGGCGGGACCATGGGACTCCCCCGCCGTCGAAAAACCGAACCTCACAAACGCCTCCTAACATTAACGACCGACAATGTAATGTAGCACGCTCCGGCTTCGCCTTCGCTTGTCAGCACGCCGCTTCGCGGCTTGTCAGCACGCTACGCCCTTCGGGCTCGCTTGTCAGCACGCCGCCAGGCTTCGCCAGGCGGCTTGTCAGCCAGTCGTCCCACGGTGCCGCCACAAGTGTAAAACCCAACCGCCTCAGGCAGCGGTTCCTCGTACGCGGCCGGGCGAGGCCCGAACGTGCTGACAAGCCTGCGGAGCAGGCGTGCTGCCCTGCCTACGGCAGGGGAAGTATTCCGCCGCTGTTGAGGAGGCCACCACCGTCCCGGCCTCCGGCGCCGTTCTGGCCGCCCGTTCCGGCTCCGCCGCCGTCGGGCCTTCCGTCGCCGTTGGTGTCTTCATCGCCGTCTGGGATGCCATCGCCGTCGGTGTCAGGGTTGTTCGGGTCGGTGCCGGCGGTCCGCTCTCTGCGGTCAGGGAGGCCATCGCTGTCAGTGTCCGTGGCGCCGCCACCTGCGGTGGGACCATTCCGTCTCGTCTTTCTGTTGGTCCTGTCTTCCGGCGTGGTCCTTTCGGTCGCCCCTTCGAGGTTCGTCTCTTCAGGGGCGAGGAGCTCTCTGAACGGGTCCTTGCTGCGGTAGGCGGCGTAGGAATCGACGTCGCGGTTCTCGACGCCTGGGGCTGCGGGTTCCGGGCCAGGGGCGTCGTTGGACTGGGCGAGATCCGCCTTGTGCGCGACCGGTTTCTGATCCGTGCCGCCCATGAACGCGCCTGCCAGTATCCAGGCGAGCACGAACAGGGCGAGCACGGCCAGGACCGGCGGCAGTACCCTGTTGTCGCGAAGGAACGCGTCCACGAACCCCGTACCGAGGTCCGCTAGGCGGCGTCCGATCCAACGCAACCTAGCCCCCATTGGTCGTCTCCGCGGGCTGCTCCGGGGTGGTCGTCTCAGGTACGACGGTCGGCGGTACCTCACCCGAGGTGGCGTCCGTCGGCTGGAAGTAGATGTTGGCCTTTGTCTCAACCAGGAGTTGGGCCTCCACGGACCCGTCTAGAGTCGTGGCTTCGCCCTCGGACTCGGGCTGCTCGACGGGACACGCGTGCTCGGAGTCGAGCAGGGGATCGCGACAGTAAGTGACGTTGGTCACGGTCACCAGCCTGGCCAGGTTACGCGTCTGCAATAGAAATTCCTGCATCTCATCGTAGGTCCCCTGAAATTGCATTGTAACCGGTACCACCTGGTAGTCGCCACCACCTTCGGGCGAGGTCGCCGGTTCCGGGTCGACCGTAAGCTGGGTCACGCCTGAGCCTTTCGCGATCTCCTCGGCCTGGACGATGAACGTGGGAATCTGCGGTTGCGCCGGTATTCGCTTGCTCAGTTCGAGGAGTTGGCGTTCGATCTCGGGGGAGTTGCGCCTGACTTCCTCGAGCTCGTTGACGTCTTGCTGCACCTGCGCGAGCTGGGCTTGTTTGTCCTCCCGCGCCTGGGACTGCTCGTTAAGCCGCCCGAGCAGTGGGCTCAAGAGAAGGAAGTAGTAGGCGACCATAAGCACGATGATGCCGAGCGCCCCGAGTATGAGCAGGTTACGGTTCGTCATCGATGCTCGTCTCCCACGCGGCCGGCGTATTGCTCCCTGGCTGCTGACTCGCCGTCGGCCTGAGCCAGGTTGGCGACCTCTCGCGTGCCCAGTGGACCCTCCGTGCCAGCGAGCTCGTCTTGCGATCCACCATCGAGCTTCAGCTCGGTGCCATTCTGACCGACTATCGTGACCAGCTCCGAGGCTACCTCAAAGCTAACAGCCTTCTCCGTGAACGTCTTCAGGGCCGCCTGGTTTAGCTGCGCGTTGGCGAGATACTGGAGGTTGTCCATACGCACCACGAAGTCCGCCACGTTTTCGTAGCGGGGCAACGCGACACCGGTGAAGGTTACCGTGCCTGCCGGATCGAGCGGCTGCTCGGGCTGCGCGTCGATGTCGGTCGCCGAGGCCTCTGCGGTCAGGGTGTCCAGGGCCGTGGTCTCTGGCACGACGAAAGCGAGGCCTTGCAAGAACTGATCCCAGGCCAGTCGGGTACGGAAGATGCCATCGGCGATGGGCTGCTTTGCTTCGAGCTGAGCCTGCAGGTCCCTGTACGGGCTCAACTCGGCCAGACGCGCGTTCTGCTGCGCGATCTCATCATCCAACTGTGCGACCTGGTCTTCAAGATCATTCAACCTCAGTAGCATAAGCAGGTACAGCCCGACCATCAAGACGAGTACGACGGCGCCCGAGATGAGAAGTATACCGAGAACCCCACCGCCTAACCGCTCGGCGGCGCGGCCCCGCTCTTCCGAGGGAAGGAGGTTTATCGGCCTCATGCGTCCTCCATGGCGAGACCGAAGGCGATGGCGAGCACGGGCTCCATCGCCCTGAGCTGATCGTCCTCGATGTTGGAGCGGTTGGCGGAGAGCTTATCCACTGGCTTTCCGCGGCTGGTCGGGACGTCGAGCAGCTCCCCGAGATAGCTGTCGAGACCGGGGATCAGGGCCGCCTCTCCTGAGATCAGCACCCTGGAGACCTCCCTGGCGGCCTCCTGGGAGCGGTGGTGTTCGATGGAACGCTGCACCTCGTCGGCGAGGGTCTGCGCGGCGCCTTCCAGCCCGCGCCTTACGTCGTAGACGAGCGCGGGGTCGAAGTCCTCATTTTGCGTCTCGTCCGCCGTGTCCTCCGCCTCGTCCTGCCCGTGACCCAACCTGACCCTCGGGTCAAGCGCCTGCCGCTCGGCTTCGTCCTCGGGGAGGTCGGCGAGATCGACCACGGCTGAGACGAAGTCGCCGAGGCCCACTGGTACGAAACGGGTGAGCACCGGGTTGCCCCTGTCGGCCACGACGAGGTTGGCGATCTCAGCCCCGACGTCGAGGAGAAGCACGGCCCCGTCCTCGCCGAAGAAGGGATCGGGGAGTGTAGAGCGCGTCAGCGAGAGCGCCTTTACGTCAACGCTTTCTGGCTTGAGTCCACCGGCCCTGACCGCGGAGGTGTAGCGTGAGATCATCTCCTTCTGGGCTGCGACGACGAGGACCCTGTCGAGGTCCGAACGTTCCTCCCTTGGCCCCAACACGACGTAGTCAAGAACGGCCTCATCAAGCGGCATGGGGATGTGATCCTGCGCCTCGAAGCTTATGGCGCCCTGCAGATCCTCCGGCCTCATATGCGGGAAATCGAGCAGCCTGACGACCACCTTCTGGTTGGAGACGCCGAAGGTGACGGAACGGCCCTTGAAAGAGTGCGAGTCCCAGAACTCCCTTATCTCGGAGGCCAACAGGTTGTGGTCTGCGACCTCCCCTTCGACGATCGTGCCTGGTGGAAGCCTGTGGTAGCCCACGTGCTGGAGGGCATATCCCCCGCCCGAGCTGGAGAGCTGAACGGCCTTGATCGAACCCTGGTCGATGTCTATCCCGATGGGCCGCGACCCCATCCGCCCGAAGCCTCGTGAACGCCCCATCGCGCCTAAGCCCCGACCAGCCGGAAATGTGGCCAGGTAGACCTTCGCACCGAACGTAAGATGATCCGCAACGACGTCGGCTGGATCACACGTCCTCCCTGGCAAGGTGCTTGACCGCGTCTACCTCGACGTCGGCCTCAACGAGGGCCTTGCGCCCGACGCTTGAGTTGGGACCGAGAACGACTCTAGCCCCGACGCGGGCCCCTGCACCCACGACGGCACCGGCGGAGATCCAACTCCCAGCCCCGACTTCCGCGTCCCTATCCACCACAGACCGGGGCCCCATATAGCAGTGACTCCCCAAGGTGGCATCAGGATGCGCTACAGCCCCCGCACCAACGACGCAGCCGGCCCCGATCATGGCGACGCCCGAGATGTAGGAGAGCGGGTGCACGGCAGTGAAAAACTGCCCCCCAAGTCCCCGCAAAGAGTTGGCCACCCGCAACCTGGAGGCGTTGTCCGTGATCGCCACGATAAGGTGAACCGGCTCGACAGAGAGCATGCTCTTGAGCATCTCGATGTCCCCGAGGACCGGATACCCCCGAACCCTCTCCGAGATAGCGGCGTGGGCGTCGTCGTAGAACCCGAGTACCCTCTCCCCTAATCCTCCAGCCAGCAACACGTCTAACGCGACCCTCCCGTAACCGCCGGCACCGACAACGGCGACCCTAATCTCTTCGTCTAGTCCTAGTTGTTGTACCTGAACTTCGGGTTCAGGTATGTTGGACGTAGTCTCGGGCTCTCTTATCTCCCTCTCCTCCCAACAGGGATCACTCGGTACACCCCGCGCAGTTTAACACCGTTGCTGGCATCTTGCTCCTATGCGGACATCATGTGCCGGGCCGCATCGATCTCGCTACATAAAGGGGATTCGGCTACTCGAACGCGCCTTCCATGGGGGTGCCTCGCAGGAAGTCACGCGCCGACAGACGTCTGCCGCCGGGCCTCTGCAGCTCCAGCACCTCGAGGGACCCGGACCCGCAATATACGACCATGCGCCCGTTTCCGGCCTCGATACGGCCTGCCTGAAGAGCGAGGGCCTCCCTCTCCAGTATTCTGGAGCGCCAGATCTTGATCGGCCCCTCCACCTCAGGGTGCCACGTCCTGGCCCCAATACCAGGCGCCAGGGCCCTGATCACATCGTGTACCTCCCCTACCTCCCACCTCCACCGTAGGGTCTTGTCCTCATCCAGAATCTTAGAAGCATATGTAGCAAACGAACTATCCTGCTCGACAAGGGTCAGGCTTTCCTTCTCAAGCAAACTCAAACTTTCAACCATAGCTTTAGCTCCGGTATCAGCCAGGAGAATGGAGAGTTCGCCCGCGTTCAAGAGGGGCGAAATACTCACGGCGCGTTGGAGTGCGATAGGGCCTGTATCCAGGCCCTCGTCCATGCGCATGATGGTCACGCCGGTTTCGGTCTCTCCGTGCATGATCGCGCGTTCCACCGGGGCCGCGCCGCGGTATTTCGGCAGGAGTGAGGCGTGTACGTTCCAGGCGCCTTTCCTGGTGGCGTGGAGGGTATCGGGGCGGAGTATCTGACCGTAGGCGGCGACGATGAGGGCATCGTAGGCGGCAAGTTCGTCGTTGATCTCCGATATACGGGCCGGCTGCTTCAGGAGGAGGTCATGGTAGCGGGCGAGTTCGGCGACAGGGGTAGGGGTTGTCTTGCGGCCGCGGCCCTTGCGGGGGTTGGGCTGGGAGAGCACCAGGCCGACCTCGTGGGGAGAGGAGATCACGGCGCGCAGGATGATCGCCGCGAAGTCCGGGGTGCCTGCGAACGCGACCTTCAAGCGCGGTCAGCTCTGCTTGGCTAGCAGGTGCTCTCGCCACTCGCGCATGGCTGCCCTGCGTGAGGCCCTGTCGGTGCGGTCAAGGATCAGGACGCCGTCCAGATGGTCGACCTCGTGTTGCAGGACCCTGGCAAGGATGTCGGAGGCCTCAATTTGCAAGGGCTCGCCAGAGGCGTCCATGCCAGAGACGGTTACCGAGGTCGGGCGTTCCACTTCGACCTGGATTCCCGGTATGGAGAGGCAACCTTCAGGCGCCCGCTCCGTGGCATCGGACATCTCGGTGAGAACGGGGTTGACGATGACGTAATCGTCGTCCTCGACGGAGGCGACGAGGACCCGCTTGAGGCGGCCGACCTGGTTGGCGGCGAGGCCTACCCCGTCGTTGTCGCGCATGGTGGTCAGCATGTCCCGCGTGAGGCGCACCAGCGGCTCGTCGAAGGTCTCGACAGGCGCGGCACGGGTCTTGAGCACGGGGTCTCCGAACGTCCTGATGTCGAGTGCCACGTCTCTTATACCTCCTCGGGGTCAACTTCCACGCGAACGGTAAGCCCGTGCGTTCTTGCGACCGCCCGGGCGGCGAGGGTCGCCGCGCGGGCTACGTCGGACCGCCCTCTGGACCGGAGAAGGACCCGCCAAGCTGTGCTAACTCCGGGGCGCCTTAGTGGGACCGGGGGCGACATCGCGACCCCGGCCCCGAGGGCTGGCCGTAGACAGGATTCTACCGCACCGGTGACTTCTGCTTCGGGACCTTCGAAGGTCAGGGATGCCACGTGACCGAACGGCGGATAGCCGAGCGAGCGCAGCCGCGGGATCTCCTCTGCGGCGAAGGACTCGTAGTCACCGCGTATCCCAGCGCGCAATGCGTAGTGCTCTGGAAGGTGGGTCTGGACGAGGAGCAACCCCCTGGCCGCCTCCGCCGCGCGGTAGAACAACCTGAAAGACCTCTCCACGGCGCCGATGCCGCTCTCGGCAAGAAACGCGTCGGCGTCTGGCAGCATCACCGCGTCCCACTCCCTGTCCAGCATGCGGGGTGCTGTTCCGACTACGACGGGGGCGTCCGCTTGCTCCTGCTCGTCGGCGGTGATGAGGCCGGCCCTTAGCCCGAGGACATCCGAGAGCTCGTCGCGTACCCGCTCGACGCCGAGGCCCGTGGGCCTTACGCGATCGGAACCGCACCTCGCGCACGGGCCTACCTTCTCCCTGTAACCGCAACGGGTGCAGACGAGCGGACCCTTCCGTCCGTGCATGGCGAGCGGCACGTCGCAGTCAGGGCAACGTTTGATCGTGCCGCAATGGCTGCAGGAGACGGCCGTCGCATAACCCAGCCGTTTGAGGAGGATGCCGGTCCTTCCGGCTCTTTCCGTACAACGTCGGCAGGCCTCGAGCAGGGTGGAGCTGAGGGCCGCTCCAGAGCCGCGCATGTCCACGATCCTCGCCGCTGGCCACCTGCCCGGTTGGCTCGTGGGGAGCTCCCGAACGCGCTCTCGTCTGCGGACCTCGGCGGCGTACAGTCTTAGTGAAGGGTAAGGCGAGAGGAAGAACACCGGAGCCCCATCAAGGCGGGCGCGCTCCAGCGCGACGTCCCGCACGTGCACGGGAAGACCCTCGTGGCCCGGGTCGGCCCTGTGCGCGTCGTTCGGTTCGTCGACGACGCAGATCGAACCAGGCCGCGCCAGCCCGAGCAGCGCAGCCGTCCTGGTTCCGACGACGACGTCGACGGTCCCCCGCCGGGCGGCCTCGTGGACGGCGGCGCGGCCGCGGCCCAGGCCGGCGTGGTAAGCGGCCACGGTGTGCCCCGCCGGGAGTACCAGGCGCAAGAGCCCCGCCAGCCGCTCGACCGTCCTTACCTCGGGGGCAAGCACCAGGGCCTGGTTTCCATCTCGCAACGTCGCCCTTACTACGGCCGCCACCGCGTCCCCTTCCTCACGCCCTGCCGTCCTCCACAAGAAAGCGCCGCCACGCTCTACGGCGCTGCGCGCGGTCCGCGAGAACGGATGTCCCCGTGCGGCACCTTCGCCGTTGGTAGCCAGCAGGGGCGCTGGCTCGGGACGGCGCACGAGCCTCACCGCGCCCCTGCGGACGAGCTCCCGCAGGGCGCTCCGGCTGGCGCCTGTCTCAGAGAGCAACGCAGAGGTGGTACTGGCGCCCCCACGGTCTTTCAGGCTCGCGAACAGGTCTCGCTGGCGCGGGGCACGGGCGAGGTCAGGTTCCGCAGCGGCGCGGATCACGGTCCACTCCACCATCTTGGGCCGAGGCGTCGCAGGCGCTAGCGCGATGCGGTCCTCAGCCTCAGCCGCGCGCAGGCCGTCGGATCCGAGGCCGCGTTTGAGGGCCGTGCGTGTCACGCTGCTGCCAGCCTCCCATGGCCATCCGGGAAGGGGCTTCAGCACGCGGTAGCTTCCGGTCCCCATGCCAGGAGGAAGCGCAGCCCTCAGTACCGTAGGCAGCGGGATGGCGAAGGTATCCGAGATACTGTCGCATAGGTCGACAAGCTCCGGTTGCAGCGAGAGGTCATGTACCACGGAGAGTACGTCCTCGCCGGCGCGGTCGTCCTCCCCCTCGACCCCAACGACGACGCCGAGACGCTGCCTTCCCGAGAGCGGCGCGACGACCGTGGCGCCGATCCCGACCTCACGCCGCAGTTGCGGCGGTATCCTGTAGCTGAGGGGAGGCAGGGCGTGCGTGGGAATGAGCAGGCTTACCCGCGCGGTGTACGGCGGTCGGGTAGTTCGGGGGGCACTCTGGCCGGCGCGTGTTACCAACTAGAAGCTGGCGGCGCGACGGAGATCATCGGCCCGCGGGGTCTCCTCCCAGGCGAACCCAGGCTCGCGGCGGCCGAAGTGGCCGTAGGCAGCTGTCCTGGCGAAGATCGGGTTGCGCAGCCCCAGGTCGCGGATGATGGCGCCTGGCCTCAGGTCGAAGTGCTCCTGCACAAGCGCACCAAGCGTCGCCGGATCAACCCTGGCGGTACCGAAGGTCTCCACCATCACGCTGACAGGGTAGGCCACGCCGATGGCGTAGGCCACCTGAACAAGGCAACGTCCGGCGAGCCCGGCCGCGACCAGGTTCTTCGCCACCCACCTGGCGGCGTAGGAGGCCGAGCGGTCGACCTTCGTCGCGTCCTTGCCGGAGAAAGCGCCGCCGCCGTGCGGGGCTGAGCCGCCGTAGGTGTCGACGATGATCTTGCGCCCGGTGAGGCCCGTGTCGCCCTGGGGACCCCCTGTAACGAACCGGCCTGTCGGGTTCACGAGGATCTCGGCCACGCCAGGGTCGAAGAGGTCATCTGGCATGATGGGACGGATAACCGTCTCCAGGAGGTCCTCTCTTATGTGGGCCTCAGCCCCGTCGCGGTGCTGGGCCGAGATCAGGACCTTCTCTACCCCGACGGGGGTGTCCCCCTCGTAGCGCACGGTTACCTGGCTCTTACCGTCAGGCCTCAAGTAGTCGAGGATGCCGCCCTTGCGCACCTCCGAGAGACGGTGGGTCAGGGCATGGGCGAGCGTGATGGGGAGCGGCATCAACTCCTGTGTCTCCTCGCAGGCGTAGCCGAACATCATCCCCTGATCCCCAGCCCCTATCTCGTCGAGGTCCTGCTCGTCGTCCCTGATCTCCAGCGCGCGGTCAACGCCCTGGGCGATATCGTCGGACTGGGGGTCTATGGAGACGATCACGCCACAGGTCTCCGCGTCGAAGCCGAACTTGGCCCTGGTGTAGCCGATATCCGAGATCTTCTCGCGAACGAGGGTTGGGATGTCAACGTAGGTCGAGGTGGTTATCTCACCTGCTACCACGACGAGGCCGGTCGTGACGAGCGTCTCGCAGGCCACGCGGCTCAGCGGATCATCCGCGAGCGCCGCGTCGAGGATGGTGTCGGAGACCTGATCCGCTATCTTGTCTGGATGCCCCTCGGTGACAGACTCCGAGGTGAATAGATGTGAGGTCCTCAGTTTCTGATCGTCCGCCGCGTTGTAGGTGGTCCGACCGGCCGCTCTCTCCACCATCTCTACCTCTCTTTTTCCATCTCGACCATCAAGGTGTCCAGGATGACACGCGCCACCTCTTCTTTGGAGGCCCGTGGGACGAAACGCTCCTCCTCGCGGCCGACGACGTAGACCTCATTATCGTCGGAGCCGAACCCCACGGCCTCCCCCGAGATGTCGTTGCCGACAACGAGGTCGACGCCCTTGCTCTCTAGCTTTTCGCGGGCGTCGGCCAGGGGGTCCCCATGCGTCGCCGCGAATCCTACCACATAGAGGTCGGGGTACCGCTCCGTAACAGCTTCAAGTACGTCGGCCGTAGGGGCTAGCTCCAGGCTCGTGGTCCCCTCGCGGCGCCGGATCTTCTCTCCAACCGGCGATGAAGGCTTGAAGTCCGAGACCGCGGAGGCCATGACGAGCGCGTCCGACCTCCCTGCCCGCTCCAGGACGGCCTCTTGCAGCTCCTCCACGTTCTCCACCGAAAAGTTCTCAGTCCCCGGCTCGAGCCTGTCTATGTTGGCGGCCACAACGGTTACCTCGGCGCCCTGCCGCACAGCCTCGCGGGCGACGGCGAGCCCCATCTTGCCCGATGAGCGGTTCCCGATAAACCGCACGCTGTCTATGGGCTCCCTGGTCCCGCCGGCCGTCACGAGCACCCGCAGGCCGATCATGGGTCCGCCAATGCTGCCGAGAACCCTCGCGACGATCTCCCCCGCCTCGGCCATGCCTCCGTTCTGACCCTCGACCACGCGGTGGCCGTCTGCCAGCAGGAGGTCCAGGTTCTCGCGCACGGCGGGGTGATTTGCCGTGGCGGCGTCGAGGTCAGGTGCGACGATGGCGTTCTTACCGAAGCCCTGTTCGAAGCCGCGGCCGAGCCGGGCGAGGGTATCCGAGGTCGCCGGCGCGAAGAGAACGGCTTCAGGCGTCTCCGAGGGTTCGTCCACGAGAGCCACGCGACCGAAGGCAGCGGGGCCGACGAACAGACGGGCCTTTCCTTCGAGGATTACCTCCACCTGATGGCCGTTTTCGGCCAGCTCGCGGGCAACAGCAGGAACCGTCAGGGACCCAGAGGAAGCTCCGACGGAGATCAGGATCAAGAGGTTCTAAGAATAATGCCCGGTTCTCTAAGCTGCGCCCTCGTCGCTCGGGGCGCCTGAGTCGACGTCGGACTCCTGGGGCACGCCGTCGCCGCTTGGCGGGCTGATGAAGTCGTCGGCATCGGCCGCCCCGACCTCTTCCTCCACCTCACCCACGGGCTGCCTGAAGGAGACGGCCAGCTTGTCCTGGCGCAGCTCCTCGATGGCGATGGTCAGCGGATGCTGGGATCTGGTATGGACCTGCGGGCCTGGGATGCCGAGGGCATCGTTAAGGCCGAGGGTCGATGTGTACTCGTTGATCTGACGCGCCCTCTTGGCGCTGGCCACGGCGAGGCCGTAGCGCGAGTCTACCTTGCCGAGAAGCTCGTCTACCTTAAGGTCGTGCAGCACTCTTGCCTCCTCTTACTATGGACTTCATTTTCCCGACGATGTCGTTACAGGCGCGCTGGCGGTCCTCGTTCACCACCTCGTGGTCGAACTCGACGCTGGCCGCGACCTCCCCTACGGCGGTCGCGAGCCGGCTCTCCATGGCCTCTTCGGTCTCGGTCGCCCTGCCCGTGAGCCTGCGGCGGGTCTCCTGAAGCGACGGGGCCCTGACGAA
The DNA here is from genome assembly GCA_038199875.1 of Rubrobacterales bacterium. Taxonomy (GTDB): domain Bacteria; phylum Actinomycetota; class Rubrobacteria; order Rubrobacterales; family Rubrobacteraceae; genus Rubrobacter_D. The sequence continues at coordinate 1,084 of JBBPYN010000005.1, read as the reverse complement.
GACCATGACCGCGTCGGGACGCTTCTGCCGCACGAGCCTCGCGCCCTGCAGCTCTATCTCCAGGATCACGGACTTGCCTACTTCCAGGAGCTCATCGACCTTCTGCTCGGGCGTCCCGTAGAGGTTACCAGAGTACTCGGCCCATTCCAGGAAGCGGCCCTCTTCGATCCAACGCTCGAACTCGTCCCTGGAGAGGAAGATGTAGTCTTGACCATCCACTTCGCCTGGACGAGGATTTCTCGTGGTCGCCGAGACGGAGTAGGCCAACTCGGGGACTGCCTCCAGCGAGGCCCTGATCAAAGTCGACTTTCCTGCTCCGGATGGCCCGGAGACGACGATCAATCTTCCTCGCACCCTAAAGCCCTGATCAAACGGTCCCTCTGCCCGTGCGTGAGCCCGACGAGGGTCTTGGAGCGGCTGATGCCCGCGTCCCTCATAACCCGCGTGACCTTGATGCGCCCCATGCCCTTGACCGCGAGCAGCATGTCTTCGACCTTGGCGCCCCTCAACTCCTCGGAAGGGTCCATGAGCAGGTCGTAGATGGCCAGGTGCCCGCTCTTGAGGTCCCGCTTGGTCGCAGCCCTCGCGAAACGCACCCTGTTGGCCTCCTCCAGCGCGTTCCTGCGTTCGTCGGCCGTCCGTTCTGGTGCACGCCTCAACATCGACAGCTTAGTATATCATCGCCACCAGGATCGAGCGGCTCGAAGGTCGCGCCGCTGCGAGGGCCACGATCGCCCTGTGCTGCGATGTGTCGCGGGGTGGTTAGTCTTCTCGAAATCTGCTGTGAGAGGGGCTCAAAAACGTTCCCTCGAAGCGGCGCGACCAGCCGCTCATCACGTGTATTGCTGATGGCTTGACATCACCCACTCGCTGCCCTTCCGAGCGGCAGACTGCCTGGTGGGTCTCCGCGGCTCCGTGCTTGATGCGGAACACTCGCAGGGACCCGAGTTGGCCTAGAAGTGTGGCCGAAAACCCAGGCTCCGAGTGTGGTTCCGGAGCCTGGGATCGAGGGACAGAGTCGCAAATAAGCTGCAAATCAAGATCACTGCCGCAAGCAGGGAGAGAATGTTTATGGAGACGGTCG
>JBBPYN010000004.1:0-40167 GCA_038199875.1 Rubrobacterales bacterium | reverse complement strand
TTCGTCGTAGGAAGCTTCAGGTGTCAGCGAGGAGCCTGAGAGTCCGGTGTTAATGGCGTGGTGAGGAGGCATCGGCTGGTCCATCGGTAGCGAAAGATCGCGCAAAGGATCAAGAGGCATCCAGAGGACGGGAGAAGAATGTTTCTTCGGATAGACAAGCTGCAGATAGAGTTGCCGAGGCCCGCGCAGGCTGATCCGGAGTCGGCCGGCATCGTGCAGGAGTTGATGGGCGGCAAGTTCGGCGAGATGTCCACCCTGATGAACTACACGTACCAGTCGTTCAACATGAGGGGCAAGAGCAAGATCCGCCCTTACTACGATCTCGTTGCCAACATCGCCGCCGAGGAGATGGGCCACATCGAGCTGGTCGCAAACACGGTCAACCTGCTGCTCGACCAGGTCATCGAGGACTCCGACGGGGCCACGCCGCCCTTGAACGTGGGAGGCAGCACGGGCAACCCTGACCACTTCCTCAACCTCGGGATGGGTACGATCCCCGGTGGCGCCGGCGGCGCCAATTGGACTGGCGACTACGTCTTCAACTCCGGCAACCTAAAGCTCGACCTCCTGCACAACTTCTTCCTCGAGTCCGGAGCGAGGATGGGCAAGATCCGGGTCTACGAGTCCACCCAGAACCCGGTGGCGCGCGAGATGATAGGCTACCTCATCGTGCGCGGCGGCGTCCACCAGGAGGCCTACGCCAAGGCCCTCTCCGACCTTTCGGACGGCGTGGACGTGACCAAGCTCTTGCCGGTGCCTGAGATAGACAGCGACAAGTTCCCGGACGCCAAGAAGTACATGGACAAGGGCTTCCACCGCATTCTGTATCGCTTCAGCCCCGAGGACTACAAGCAGATCGGGGAGATCTGGAACGGCATCTCGGCCATCGACGGCAGCGACCGCGAGGTGGATGACGGCATCCCCGAGGGTGGCGCGGTCCCCGACCTGCAACCGGTCCCTCCGCTGTACGCCCCGAGCGTGAACGCCGAAGACATCGAGGAGATCGCCAAGAGGTTGTAAAGATGAACCAAAATGAGGCGGGCGTTGTGGCACCGCGCGGCGCCTGCCTCGGAGGCTGCACGAGCGAGTGGCAAAGAGCACGGCCCGTAGCTGGACGGAGACCGTTCGCGGCGCGGCGTCGGCGACGCGTGTAACGGAGGAGCATTCTGAACGGTCGATATATTAGTGGGAAGGCCGGAAGGCACGTGCCCTCTCGACGTGAAGGCTACGGTTTCTTGAAAGGATGAGCTGTGGACAGAGGAGTCGGACCTGACCCTTTCGCGGGGCTCAAGGAAAGCACCGAGGAGTACGGCGTCTACGACATGCACTACGAGCGGATCGGCAGGGTTGACGACGTCTTCCTCGACGAGCGGGACGCGGTCTCTTACATCGGGGTAAAGATGGGCTTCCTCGGGACCAGCACCACCCTGGTGCCGGCCGAGATCGTCAGGGTCAACGACAGGCGGCTCCTGATCGAAGTAGACGCGGAGGCGGAGACGATCAAACACGCCCCCCACTTCGGCCACGACGAGACGGTATCGCCCGAACTCGAAGACAGGGTGCGTACGTACTTCGGTCTCGAACCCCTTTCGCCCCCCGCGGAGCCTTACCCCGCAGACGACACGAGCCGCTTCGCCCCCGACTACCGGGTGGACATCGAACCCGGCGAGAGAATGGAAGCCCAGGACCGCCTCGCCGGAGAAGCGCCGCCGGCCGGTGAACGCCCCGAACCCGAGGAGCGCTGGGACAGGGAGATGAGGGACGACGGCGTTACGATCCACCGCAGGAGGGATTGAGTAGGAGGGGGCTTTCTCCGGCCGCCGAACGGGTAGAATGTCCACCGATAGCGGTCGAAGGAGGGACGAGTGTCGGAGAAGAGACCCGAGGCGGCGAGACGGCTGACGGAGGCTTTCGGCGAGCCATACAGGGAGGTGGTTCGCGGCGCCGTCGACGCCCAGCAGAGGAACGTCCAGCTCGCCCAGGGTTGGGTAGAGGGCATGACGGGTTTGCTTGAGAGCCAGGCCGAGGCCAACAGGGCGCTTACCAGGGCCATGGAGAGCCACACCCGCGCCGTCCAGGAGGCGATCAAGAGCCAGGAGCGCACGAGCCGCGCCCTGGCCGAGAGCCTCGAGTCCTACAGGGAGGTCATCGACAGGAACACCGCCCTGCAGGAAAATAGCACCAGGCTCGTCCAGGGGTTCTTCGGCGACGTGACCTCCGAGTTGAGGGAGGGGATGCTGGGTAGCCAGGAGGTGGCGCGCAACCTGATGGAGGGGTCGGAGAGGCAGATGGAGGCCTTCCAGGCGATGTTGGGCGAGACGATGAACTCCTACGCGAACCTGATGAACGCCCCCTTCGACCTCTACCGCAAGAACCTGGAAGCGTTCGGCAAGCAGGGCCAGTAAGGAGGACGGGATGCAGGCGGGAGAGAAGAGCCTTGAGGTCAGGAACTTTATAGGGGGAAGTTGGGAGGAGAGGGACGGACGCGACACCGAACCCGTCTACGACCCGGCCACGGGAGAGGTCGTCGCACAGACGCCCCTCTCGACCAGAGAAGACGTCGACAGGGCGGTGAAGCAGGCCGAAGCAGCGTTCCCAGGATGGGCGGCCACGCCTGTCGTCGAGCGGGCGAGGGTCCTCTTCGGGTTCAAGGCGCTCCTGGAAGAGCACTTCGAGGAACTGAGGGACCTCGTCACCCTGGAGAACGGCAAGGACGCCCGAGACGCCGCGGGAGAGGTCAGGCGCGGCATTGAGGTCGTCGAGTTCGCGTGCGGAATGCCCACGCTCATGATGGGCGAGACGGTCAGGGACGCGGCCAGGGGCATAGACAACTCCTCCTGGCGCTACCCTCTCGGGGTTGTCGCCGCCATAACCCCCTTCAACTTCCCCTGCATGGTCCCCCTGTGGACGATCCCCGTAGCAATTGCCGTAGGCAACGCCTACATCCTCAAGCCTTCTGAGAGGACGCCCTTGTGCGCGGTGAGGTTGGGCGAGCTGCTCGCGGAGGCGGGTCTACCCGAGGGGGTCTTCTCAATCGTCAACGGGGCCAGGGAGGCCGTTGATGGAATCCTCGAGCACCCAGGTATAGAGGCCGTCTCTTTCGTGGGGTCCCAGCCAGTAGCCGAGCACGTCTACACCCACGGCTCGGCCCACGGCAAGCGGGTGCAGGCGCTCGCCGGCGCCAAGAACTCGATGCTCGTCATGCCAGACGCCGTACTGGATAAGGCCGTCCCGAACATTATCTCCTCGGCATACGGCAACGCGGGCGAGCGGTGCCTGGCCGGAAGCGTGCTCGTGGCCGTAGGCGGGGTCGCGGACGAGCTGGTCGGGAGGTTGAAGGAGGCGGCCTCGGCCATGAAGGTCGGCCCCGGCAAGGAGGAAGGCAGCGAGCTCACCCCCGTCATCCGCGACTCCCACCGCGATAAGGTCCGCTCCTACGTAGACCTCGGGGAAGAAGAAGGCGCCGAGGTCGTCCTCGACGGCAGGGAGGCTCCCCTTCAGGAGGGCTTCTTTATGGGACCGACGCTCCTTGACCGCGTCACGGGAGAGATGCGGGTCGGCAGGGAAGAGATCTTCGGTCCCGTCCTCTCCGTGGTGCGCGTGGGGTCCCTGGACGAGGCAATCGAGTTTACCAACGGCTCACCGTTCGGGAACGCGTGTTCGATCTACACCGAAGACGGGGCCGCCGTCAGGCGCTGGAGGGAACGCGTGGAGGCCGGGATGCTTGGCGTCAACGTCGGCGTGGCCGCGCCGATGGCGTTCTTTCCGTTCAACGGCGTGAAGAACTCCTTCTACGGCGACCTGCACGCCACGGGCAAAGACGGCGTCCGCTTCTTTACCGAGAACAAAGTCGAGATCACACGCTGGCTCTCGGACCCAGCCTGATACCAGGCTCCCCGATACATAAGGTAAATTCTCCCCCGGCGTGGGGCTCCGCCTGGCGCCCCACGCCCCGCCGTGTGTGCTTCTTGACCTTGCCTTCCTGTAACGTTCTTTAAATAATCCGAAATATTCTTTGCCAAACTAGTGCTTTTCGGGCAAGGCCCAGTTACAATAGCGCCGACGCAAGTACGAACTTGGGAGGGGGGCCACGTGCGTCGGCTTATCCTAATAATCTCTGCAGGCTTTCTGGCTTTGGGCTTCGTATCGCTCACAACACTCGCTGCTGCGGCCGAGACATCGGACCAGCAGCAACCTACCGGGAGCTCCACGCTGCAGAGCAACACCGACGAGGCCGGCTTTATATCCCAGGGTTCGGCCATCGACTCGGACTCGCCGGAGCTGGCTACCGTAAAGGCCGACGTGGCGGAAGAAGAGCGCCTCCCGGATTACTCTCAGGTCGTTGACAACGACACCGGGGGGCGTTTCAGTGCCCCTGGTTGGGAGAAGCGGAGTGACCGCCAGGGAGTAAGCGAGGGCCAGCTAAGCCACGGCGGGGACTACGTCGTCTCGGGCTCAGGCGGGAAGCCGGCGAGCTTCGAGGTCAGGATTCCGACCAGCAACGACTACACCGTCTACGCCTGGTGGCCCGCCTTCTCAGGCAGCAGCGAAGCCGCCCGCTTCGGTATCGGTACGGCTTCTGGTACGCAATGGACCGCGGTCGACCAGACCACGGACGGCGGCATCTGGATAAAGCTTGGTACCTACGCGATGAAGAAGGGCGAGCGTCTTATCCAGGTTTCGGCTGGCTCTACGGATACCGGTAAGAGCGTGGCCGACGCGGTGGCCGTCGTTCGCGGCAACGTGACCATGCCCCCCGGTGACGGAGGGGTCACGGCGAGTAGCGGGGACACGGCGCGTAGTGGCGTCACGACCTTCTCGGCCAGTGCGGTAGGCGACGACCCCAACGGCCGCGACGTGGTCAGGGTGGCGAAACGTTATCTGGGCATCGGGTACAGGTGGGGCACCTGCACGAGGTACAAGATGAGCTGTACGTGCGAGACCAAGAGGACCTACAAGCGCTTCGGGCACACGCTGACCATGGTCGAGAGACAGCAGTGGAGATATGAGGGCTCCAGGAAGGTCAGGTACAGGTATAACCTCCACCTGGGCGACGAAGTCTTCTTCAAAGAGAGCGGACCAGGCAACGGCATCACCCACGTCGCGATCTACTCAGGTAACGGCAACGTGGTCCACGCCTCCAGCTACTACGGCAAGGTCGTCGAGAGCAAGATGAAGTACATAAACGGTTACTTCGGCGCAAAGCGCTACAGGCTATACTAAGAGACGTATGGCAGAAGCAATGAGGAAGGCCCCGAGATGGGGCCTCCCTCTTGTCGTGTGGATATCACGCGTAGAACCCTGCTGACGCCGCGGCTTGTAGGGGCGGGTTTCAAACCCGCCCGATTTCAAACCCGCCCCCACGGGCAATCCGCTCTACGGACGGTAGAGGTAGTAGGGTTTCGGTTCCAGGTTCAGGCCCGCTGCATCCATGATCTGCTCGGCCTGCGGCTCCTGTGGGGCGAGTCGGGACAGCAGGGTATCCGTAAGGGTCGGCTCCTGCACGTAACGGACCACGGTCGTGTCGTTTGTGTGGGCGAGCCTCCCGGCGGTGGCCGAAGCCTCGTCGAGATCCCCGAAGGAGTCAACGAGGCTCAGTTCCTCGGCCTGTGCGCCCGAGTACACGCGGCCGTCGGCGATCTCACGCACCCTCTCTTCCGGGATGCCGCGGCCCTCTGAGATCACGTTGACGAATTGCGAGTACGACTCGTCCACGATCGACTGGAAGATCCCACGTTCCTCCGGCGTCATCTCGCGGAAGGCGCTTCCTATATCCTTGTACTTGCCGCTCTTTATGACCACCTGCTTTACGCCGTACTTGTCGGCGGCCTCGGCGAAGTTGGTGATCTCGAATATGACGCCAAGAGAACCAGTCAGGGTCGTCTCGTTGGCGACTATGCGGTCGGCCGCGGTCGAGATGTAGTAGCCGCCCGAGGCCGCAACGTCACCCATGGAGACGACGACGGGCTTGCCCGTGCTCTCCCTGAAGTCCAGGATGCTCTGGTGCATCTCGTCGCTCGCCGTTACCCCGCCACCGGGGGAGTTGACCTCGAGCACGACAGCCGCGACGCTCGGGTCCCCGCTGGCCTGGCGCAGGGCGTCTGAGAGCCCCTCTGGCGTGACCGTCGGCTGCGTCCCGCCCAGGGAATCGTCGGCCGGGGCTATCGTACCCTCGACGGGCACGACGGCTATCTTGTCTGCTCCGTCGCCTGAGACGTACTCCTCGTCGTAGACGACCGGGGCCGTCGGGCCGCCCGCGATGCCCAAAGCCAGGATCAGGACCACCGCGAACACGGCGAGGCCGACCAGGCCGAGGGCGAGGAGACCCCCGACAACGAAGGGCCACTTCCTCCTTCTACCCCGGCCCCTCTCGGGCTGACGGGATGGCCCGTTAGAAGAAACATCCATGCTGCTCCCTTCATCGTTCTGTGCGATTTCGGTGCGATCGCGGGCCCCATAGGCCTACCACGGATCACCACGAGGATTATAAGGCCGGAGCAAGAGCCGGCAGATGCAGCAAGGACCTTGCCCTGTTCAGGGCCTTCGTCGGCGCCGGCGGGGGACGTTCTTCAGGATGTCGTCCTTGGCGGCCTGCGGTGAGATCCTCTCGTCTCGCGCCTCCAGAGCGAGGCGTTCGCGGTGGTAGGCGATCCAGAGGTACAGGTCCAGCTCGGTACGTCCTGGGAAGGCCTCGAGGATGCGCTCTTCGCGGATCATCTCAGCTATCGGGCGGTAGCCGTACTCGTACCAGTCTCTCAAGACCTCTTCGGGAGAGACATAGCGCTTCCAGAGCTGGGTGACCCTGAAGCCGTGCGCCTCCACGTAGGTCGCGAGCCTCCTGTAGTCGGCGACGTCGGAGAACTCGACGTGGATCTCCGGTAGCACCCGGTCGATGGGCAGCCGCTCCAGAAGGCGGCGGTGCTCCAGCTTGTAGAGCAGGTCGCGGGCCGTCAGCGCCGAGTCTACGGGCACCCTGCTGCGCAGCTCTACGACCTCGGCGTCGATCATCTCGACACCCTGCTGGCGGGCCACCGAGACCCTGTGGTTGCCGTCCTGGACGAAGTAGGCGTCACCGATCTTGTACAGGCTGACAGGGGGCAACTCTTCGGCCCTGTGCATGATCTCGTCTATCCGCCTCCAGCGGGTTCCGAGGTCGGGCTTGGAAGGCAAGAACGCACTGTCGAAGTCCCTGTGGCGCCCGACGCTACCGACGATCTTCGAGACAGGCACCTCGTGCCGCCCGACGTAGACCTGCGAGATGGCCCCAAGGGCCCCCTTGACCTCGTCGAAAGAGAGCAACTGGTTGGAGCCAGGGTCCCTGCGCAGGTACGCGCCGATCCTCCGCAGGAAAGCTCTCCTGCGGGCGCGTGAAAAATCTCTGTCGGACTGTTCGTGGGGATCCATAAGCCTCTCTGACAGACCAATCTACAGCCCCCCGGCCCCGCCAACAAGGGCGCTGGAGAAGTTACACGTCGAGGATGCGGTGGCCGTAGACGTTTATGATCTTGGTCTCTCCCTTCTGTACGACTCGTTCCTGATCCGGGCCGTAAAGGTGTATGTGCCCGTGCAGCCACAGGGGAGGCTGGTGCCTGTCGATGAGGTCAACAAACGGCTTGAAGCCAACGTGGGCCATATCCTCCTGGTCCCCGAGGCCGAAAGGCGGGGAGTGGGTCGCGAAGATCCAGGGCTTCGGACGGCCGAGTAGACCCCGCCAACGGATTCTAACCGAAAGCGCCCACGCCCTGCGGCGCATCTGGCGCTCTGTGTACTGGTTGGGACCGCCTGAGTAAAAGGGAGACCCGGAGAGCCCTGCGAGTACGACCTCGCCGCCCTCGCCCCCCGCCTCAACGACCCTTCCGTCGAGCGGCGTGCAGCCGCCTGGGTACCCAGGTCCCTCGGGACCGGGATCGTGGTTTCCGAGCACGTAGTAGAGGGGAACACCGAGAAAGGTAACGATGTACTCCAGGTAGGCGAAGGGCAGGTCCCCGCATGAGACCACCGCCTCCACGCCCTCGGCGTACGAGGTCAGGGTCGGACCGTGGAGTATAGACTCAACCCGGTCGCTGATACAGAGTATCTTCAAATGATACCGCCTGTCATCTGCAGAGCATAACCGCTTTCGAAGGAGATGCCCTGCCTAAGGCGCGAATGGTGCCAGGGCCGCGCTCCGGTCTGTTGCAATACGGAGTATTGCAGGGGCGTGGGGAGGTAGGGAGTGGAGAGTAGGGAACTGGCTCCTTACGCTAGGGAGGATTTGCCTGACGCCAGCACACGGATGTCGTATAACCGACCTGAGTGACGGGCAAGCAGGAGGTACGAGCCTTGGCAGGACCCGAGACGCCGAAGCTGATGGTCGATGTGGTGATCCCCTCTGAGGCTGGGGTGGTCTTGGTCCGCCGCGGCAGCGAACCCTTCGAGGGGCAGTGGGCGTTGCCTGGGGGCTTCGTCGAGGTGGGGGAGTCGGTGCATGAGGCCGCCGTGCGCGAGGCCGCGGAAGAGACGGGCCTCCTCGTGGAGATCTCACACCTCGTCGGCGTCTACTCCGAGCCCGACCGCGACCCGCGGGGCCACAACGTTAGCGTCGCCTTCCTGGCCCGCGTCCTTGGCGGCCAGCTGCAGGCCTCCTCCGACGCCTCCGAGGTCGACATCTTCGATCCCGCCGCCGTCGAGTTGGCGTTCGACCATCGCCGAATCATCGCTGACGCGATGATGTAGCCTGTCAGCACGCTCCGGCTTGCGCCTTCGCTCGTGATGCCTGGTTCGAGTGCCCTCTTTATCTCCCGAAGGACGAGTGCTACAACCCTCCCCGCCCCGGCGAGGTCTCTGCCCGATTCAATGGTAATGGGGGCTCCTCTCGTCCGTCTGACATCGGTATGGGCATCCTCATATTGTAGGCCGGTGGTGTGAACGCAGCCCGGCTCCGCGCCGGCGACGGTGGTGTAAACTCATGCAAGGAGGCATAAGACTTGGACTGGGAGATTATTTTCTGGGTTGCGCTGGCAGCTCTTGCCTTCGTCGGTGAGCTTCTCACCGTCTCTTTCTTCCTGCTCTTCTTTTCGCTCGGCGCAGTTGTGGGCCTCGTAGCGGCGCTACTCGGACTCGGCATCACGGTCCAGGCCGTAGGCTTTCTCGTGGCTTCGGTCCTCAGCATGGTCATCCTGCGTCCCGCAGTCTTGAACCGGCTCTCGCTTAGGGGTGGGGAGGGGTACCTCGGGCACCGTGGGATCACGGGCGAGAACGCCGTGGTGACGGAGGAGATAGAGGCTGGAGGAAAGGGGATGGTTCGCGTGGGAAGCGGTGAATTCTGGACGGCCCGCTCGCTGCATCCCGACGAAAAGATAGAGACGGGCACCAGGGTAAGGGTACTGGACACAGACGGGCTTACGGCCCTGGTAGATACCGGGGAAACGAAGGAGGACAAGGCATGACCGGTCTTATAGGGTTGGCTGTACTTGCGCTCGTGGTCTTTCTCGTGGCGGCGAGGAGCATCAGGATCATTCCGCAGAGCCGCGTGGCGATCATACAGCGGCTCGGACGCTACCATCGCACCGCCGAGAGCGGGCTCACCCTGGTCGTACCGGTGGTAGACAAGATGTTGCCCAAGACGGACCTCAGGGAACAGGTCATTGCATTCCAGCCCCAGGCCGTCATCACCAACGACAACGTCGGGATGCAGATCTCGACCGTCGTCTACTACCAGGTCGTCGACGCCAGGGCCTCCGAGTACGAGGTCGCCAACTTCGGCGTGGCGCTGGAGCAGATCACCCAGACAACCCTGCGGAACGTTATAGGTAACCTCATTCTGGACAAGACCCTGACCTCCCGCGACGAGATCAACGCGAAACTCCGCACGGTGCTCGACGAGGTAACGGAGAAATGGGGCATCAGGGTGACGAGGGTCGAGCTGAAGGAGATCATACCCCCAAGAGACATCCAGCAGGCGATGGAGAAGCAGATGCAGGCCGAGCGGACCCGCCGGGCTTCGATCCTGACGGCTGAAGGCGATAAGCGCTCCTCGATCCTCAAGGCCGAAGGCGAGAAGGAATCCTCCATCCTCCGCGCGGAAGGCGAGCAGCGCTCGGCCGTCCTGCGCGCAGAGGGCGAGGCTGAGGCCTACCGCAACGTCCAGGCCGCCCAGATAGAGATGACGGGCAAGCTCTTCGAGAGGCTCGAAGGCTCTGACCTCTCCCCCGAGTCACTGCGCTACCTCTACCTGAAGGCCCTCCCCGAGATGGCGCAGGGTCCTGCGAGCAAGCTCTTCGTCGTCCCATCCGAGATACAGGACCTCGCGGGCACATTGGGAGCCCTGGCCGGCGGCGCCTCCCTCGCCACCGAGGATGGTCCGCAGGGCGGAGAGAAGCAACGCCGACTCGATGCCCCGGACGGGAAACCGAACGGCGAGTTACCTGCAACGCGGGAGGACCCACTGCAGGGCGACGTTCCGGCGCGAGCAAAACAAGGACGGTCAGGCTACCGTCCTTGATGATGTCCGAAGAAGCGAACCATCTCCGCTGAGGCGTCTGGACCCTTCGGGTCCGTGTACGAGCCGGGATAGCTCCCGCCTGACCACGCGTGGCCGAGCCCGTGTACGCTCCACCGCTCTACGAGATCCCTGCCATCCCCGTCCTGGTAGGTGAACCTGGTGTACTCGTAACCCTCTGGCACCCGGCCCCGGCGCGTGCTTACCCGCGGTGACGAACCGTTGCGGCGGTCGGCGTCCAGGTGGGCCAGAAGCCGGTCGCCGTTGCGCGGATGAACGGTCGTATCGCCATCGCCGTGGAATATGATCGTGGGCAGGACCTCCTGCCGCTCCTTGCCGGTGTTCTTCGGCGGTGCAACTACGGGTCCGCCCTGCCGCATCGCCGTGAACGCTGAGGAGAGGTCCTTGGCGGCCCCTGGGGCGAGGCCGGAATGCACACCGACCGCGGCATACAGATCGGGATAGGTCGCGCCCAGTATCGCGGCCATCGCCCCTCCCGCCGACATCCCGGCTACGTATACCCGGCCTTCCGCCACGTTGTATTCGTCCACCACCTGTTCCGTAATTCCGGCGATAAGGGACGGCTCGCCCAGGCCGCGCTGCTGGTCTGAGGCCTGGAACCAGTTCCAACATTTCTGCATGTTGGCGTTGCCAGATTGCGCAGGATAGGCGACGAGGAAGGTGTGCTCCTCGGCGAGCTCGTTCATGCGGGTGCCAGCGGCGAAGTCGTCAGGGTTCTGGGTGCAGCCGTGGAGCATGACGATCAGGGACACAGCCTGCCCGGTGTAACCGCTCGGGACGTAGAGTTTGTAAGACCGGGTCCCAGTACTGTTGGTATACGACCGTTCGAGAAAACGCGCTCCCTCGGGTACGGTTGCAGTAGATACGCCCCTTCCTCCCGTCATCGCCACCGGACTACCTACGCCGCGGGTGAGCAGGTTCGGCTGCGGGATTGTCCGCGTGGCCGCGCCTGGCCTGCGGACGGTCGTGCGCCCGCCGGATGCGGGGCCCTGACGGGTCTCTTTCACGATCTTCGAGGTAACGTCGATTGGCCCGTCCGGACGGTCGGAATCCTCCGGCTTCGTCGCGGGGACGAACGTGCCACCGAGGACGCGTTGGATGGCGGCGGTCGCCTCGTCGAGACGGCCCTGCTGTGTGAGGCGCGTGGCCTCGGCCATGCCGCTTTGCATCTGGTCGTTCACGCTCATTGGTTCCTTTCTTTAAGGGGATTGGATCCGGTCCTTCAGCGCCGACTTTACGGCCTGGCTAGCCCTCAGGGCGCCGAGAACATTCAGGGAGCTTATGGTCTCGCGGGCCAACTCGGGGTCCACGTCATCGTCGATGCTCGCCAGGCCCAACACTTTGATCTCAAGCGTCTCACCAGCCTCGCGCACCGACTCGAGTTCCTGACGTGAATAGTGCTCCAGCCCGAGCACCAGCGTCTTGCGCGCCACCGTCTGCCTGACCTCCTCGGCGTGCGTCGTTAGCTGGTTGCGGATGGCCGTCCGGATAAAGTCCGTGCGGTTGGAGTAAAAGCCTTCCTGAAGCAGCAGGTCTATCTGCCCAAGGTCAACAAGCCCCAAATTGATCGTGATCTTCTCCGTCTCACTCATGCCGGCGCCCTATCGGTCATGTATCTCTGTACCATCCGCATACCATCCGTATGGATGGTAACACACTGGGTTGTGACTTTGTCAAGTGGATTTCGTGGGGACGTGTGGGAGAGTTCATACGGCGTCGTGGGGCCGTGGACGTTACGATGAAACGAGAGTGGTCGGCGTTTGAGGAGGAGTATGGACGTTCTCGTTAGTGGGGCGACGGGGCTTATCGGGTCGGCTTTGATCCCCGAGCTGGAGGCCAAGGGGCACGGGGTCACGCGTCTGACGCGTACGCCGCGTTCCGAGGGGGACATTCGCTGGGACCCTGATGCCGGCACTATAGATGGGGATCTTGCGGGGATCGAGGCCGTGGTCCACCTCGCGGGGGAGAGCATCGCCGAGGGCCGTTGGACCGAGGAGAAGAAGCGGCGCATATTGGAGAGCCGGCAGAAGGGCACGCGCTTGCTGGCCGAGAATGTCGCGGGGCTGGCTGAGCCGCCATCCGTGATGGTCTCGGTATCTGCGATCGGGTACTACGGGGACAGGGGCAACGAGTTGCTCACCGAGGAGAGCGAGCCGGGCACCCTCTTCCTCTCGCTGGTTTGCCAGGAGTGGGAGGCCGCGGCCGATCCTGCGCGTGAGGCGGGGGTGAGGGTCGTGCACCCGAGGTTCGGCATCGTGCTAAGCACAGAGGGCGGGGCGCTAGGGACGACGTTGCCGATCTTCAAGCTTGGCGGGGGAGGGAAGATCGGGTCTGGGAGGCAGTACTGGTCGTGGGTCTCGCTAGATGACGTAATTGGCTCAATCGTTCATGCCATAGAAACCGATGCGTTGAGCGGTCCCGTAAACGTCGTGGCCCCGGATCCTCCGACCAACGCTGAATACACGAAGGTCTTGGGGCATGTTCTGGGGCGCCCGACCTTCTTCGCCGTACCTGCCCCCGCGGCCCGCGTCGCGCTTGGCGGGATGGCCGACGAGCTGCTTCTTGCCAGCGCCCGCGTCGAGCCCGCCAGGCTCGAAGAGACCGGATACCAATACCGTTATCCCGAGCTCGAAGGGGCGTTGCGACATTTGCTTAAGAGTTAGACGAAAGTTACGAGCCGGTATCGCCACACGATTTCGGTTTCGTAGAGGTCGTTCGGCACGTATGATAGTAGTCGGTAGCGGCGGACGTATCCTGGAGCAGTGAGTTTTCGTATGACCGTACGGACCAGACAACGAGTAACAGCCGAGGAACTTGCGAGGATGCCGGAAGATGGCTCCCGTTACGAGGTGGTAAAGGGGGAGCTACGAAAGATGCCGCCAGCGGGAAGTGAACACGGGTACATCGCTATCAACATCGGGACGTCGTTAAACAGTCACGTCAGGGCAAACAGGCTCGGTCGGGTTTACGCAGCCGAGACGGGTTTCAAACTCACCTCCGAACCTGATACTGTAAGGGCTCCCGACGCTGCCTTCGTGAGCCGGGCGCGCGTCGAGAAAATGGGTCGCATTGCGGACTTCTGGCCCGGTGCACCAGACCTGGCGGTCGAGGTGGTCTCTCCCGGTGACACCCACGCGCAGGTGGTGGAGAAAGCACTTGCCTGGCTCGAGGCCGGCTGCCGCATGGTGCTTGTCGCTGACCCGGAGCGGCGTACCGTAACGTCGTATCGCTCACTCGATGACATCCACATCCTCACCGAGGGCAGCGCCATCGCCGGCGCCGACGTGGTGCCTGGCTGGGAGTTGCCTGTCGCGGAGATCTTCTCGTAAGACCCCGAAGGCTTGCCGTCACGCCTGAACCTCCGCGCCAAAACCCGCCTCGTGCAGCAATTCGTGGGCTTCCGGGGCGTCGCCGGCGTCCAGCGTCAGGACGAGGGCGGCGCGTTCTGTGTTGGAGTGGCGGACGTAGAGGTCGAGGATGTTTATGTCGTTCGAGCCCATCAGGGTCGTCACCTCGGCAAAGACGCCAGGACGGTTCTCGACGGGGATAGCAACCTCCATGTTCGCGCCGCTCTTTTCGACCAGGATGCCGCCGAGGGCGTCGTATGCCTCGCGGGCCTGCAAGAAGCGGTGTTCCATGGTCTCGCGGTCTTTGATCTCACTCCCAAGCTGTGCCATCGCCCCGGCGAAAGCACCGAGAGCCTCACCGAGAGCAGGCGCGTTCTCGGCCAGGATGTCCGACCACAGCTCGGGATTGGATGCACCCACCCTCGTCAGGTCCCTGAAAGAGGGGCCTGCGAAGGAGAGGGCCTCAGGTGAGATGTCCGATGCGACCTTCAGGAGGGCCGCCGCCATGAGATGTGGCAGGTGCGAGAGGGCCGCCACGAGGAGGTCGTGCTTCTCGGGGTCGACGGCGGTTGGGACGGCGCCCAGTTCCCTGACGAAGCTGGCGACCTCGCGGTAGTCGTCAGGTGTGGTGCGGTCTGTCGGGGTGAGGAAGTAGCGGGCACCCTCGAAGAGGTTGGCGCGTGCGTTGGCGACGCCCGAGAGCTGGCTTCCCGCCATCGGGTGTCCGCCGACAAAGCGTAAGCCCCGGTCCTCCGCGGCGTGGACTATGGCGCCCTTGGCGCTCGCGACGTCGGTGATCAGGGCGTCCGTCGGGGAGAGATCGCCGATCAGGGCCGTCACCCTGGAGATGGGCGCGGCGAGCACCACGAGGTCGGCCCCGCGCACTTCCTTCAGCGTGGAGGCGCGGTTGATGGCGCCGCTGTGTGCGGCTACTTCCAGAACGTCGGGGCTATCCACGCCAACGACGTTCCACCCCGAGTTGCCCGCGGCGAGGCCAACGGAACCCCCGATCAGGCCTACCCCCACGATACCTAGCGTGCGGCTCATGCGAGCGCCGCTATGACCCGATCGTTCTCGCCCGAGTCGCCGACCGTCACCCTGCTCCATCCCGGGTAGCCAAGAGCCTCCCCCTCGCGCACGAGGACGCCGGAGTGCTCGAAATCTTTCGCTGTGAACCGGACCATCACGAAGTTACCCTGCGAAGGGATGAACTCGAGGTCAGCGTCCCGGAAAGCCTCATGCAACCGGTTACGCTCCCTGACGACGAACTCAGCCCGCGCCACCACCTTCTCCCGCGCGTGCATCGAAGCCGTGGCCGCGACCTGTGCGGCCAGGTTGACCGAGACCGGGAACCGGACACGCTCGGCGTAGTCCGCGATCCTCTCTGAGGCGATGCCGTAGCCGACCCTGAGGCCGGCAAGCCCGTGCGCCTTCGAGAACGTGCGGGCCATCACGACGTTCTCCCGCTCCAGGGCCAGGGTGTGGGAGTCTCTGTATGATGGATCGTCAACGAACTCCCTGTAGGCTTCGTCGACGATCAGGAGCACCCCGTCAGGCAACCCGGTGGCGAGCTCCCTTACCCGGTCCAGGCTTACGAACGTGCCGCTCGGGTTGTTGGGGTTGCATAGGATCACAGCCCGCGTCCTGTCCGTGACCGCCGAGAGGAGCGCTTCGGGTTTGATCTCCTGCACTTCCGTAAGCGGAACCTCTCTGGCCGTCATCCCAAGTACGGCGCATACTGACGGGTAGAGGCTGAACGACGGCCAGCCGTAGACTACCTCTCCCGGAACCGGAACGAGTTGCAGCACGTTCATCAACACCTCGCTCGACCCGTTGCCGACCAGGACGTTGCGTGTCTCGGTGCCCGGGTTCGCATCAGCCACCGCCTGCCTGAGCCTGGAGGCATGGCTATCCGGATAGCGGTTGGCGCGGGGCAGAGCCTCGGAGAGCGCGGCCTCAGCCTCGGGAAGCGGGCCGAAGGCAAGCTCGTTGGAGGTCAGCTTCGCGTAGTTGTTATCCGTCCCCTCAGCCGCCATCCTCCAGGACTTCGGAGGGACGTAAGGTCTCAAAGGGTCAAGCTCGTGTCTAAAGGTTAGCACTTCAGCACTTCAGCTTTCTCATTTCCGTGTGTCGTGTCCAGCAAAGACTAGTCTTCTTCGCTCTGGCTTTCAATGGTAGTTCGTCGGGCGATTCGCCGTTTCGTCATCTGAGTCTTGCTGACCGGCTGAAATGCTGACATGCTGACCGGCTAGTTGATACAATTCCAGATCCTATGGCGGATGCTGAGACACAGGAGAGGATCAGGGAGCTCAGGGAGCGGGTTGACAAGGTCGACCGGGAGCTCATCGAGGCTTTGAGCGAGCGGGCGCGTATCGTGCAGGAGATCATGGTGCTCAAGGCCGAGGCTGGCGCCCCCGTCTACGACCCCAGGCGCGAAGAGGATATCCTGCAGAGGGTGGCCGAATGGAACCCTGGTCCGATCTACGACTCCTCGATGAGGGACATCTTCGAGATCATCCTGCATCGCATCCGCGACCTTGAGATCCAACGCGGGGAGTTTCCCACCTAAGATGGACGTTTCGACAGGCGTAAAGACGGATGTAAAGACCCAAAACGGCATGATCCGGCCAGGCACCTTCAGGGTGATCGCAGGCCCCTGTACGGTCGAGAGCTACGAGCAGTTTGTGGCCTCGGCGAAGGCCGTGAAGGATGCCGGCTTTGGTTACGTGCGTGGCGGCGCCTTCAAACCCCGTACCTCCCCCTACTCGTTCCAGGGCCTCGGCGAAGAGGGCCTGAAGATCCTCTCCGAAGTCTCGGGTGGCCTCGGCCTCAAGGTCGTCACCGAGGTGATGGACCCCTACGACATAGAGATGGTCATGGAGCACGCGGAGATCCTGCAGATCGGGGCCCGCAACATGGCCAACTTCTCGCTCCTGAGGCGGGTCGGCGCCGCGATAGCGGGCACGGACCACGGCGTCGTCCTGAAGAGGGGGCTTTCGGCGACGGTGGAGGAGTGGCTGCTCGCGGCCGAGTACGTCACCGCCGCTGGCGGGGACAACGTGGTGTTGTGCGAACGAGGAATCCGCACCTTCGAGACGAGCACGCGCTTCACGCTTGACCTCTCGGCGGTCATCGTGGCCAAGAGGTTGACGGATCTGCCCGTGATAGTGGACCCTTCTCACGCCGCGGGACGGCGTGACCTCGTGGTGCCACTCTCCAAGGCGGCTGTGGCGGCCGAGGCCGACGGGTTGATGGTAGAGAGCCATCACGAACCACAGGAGGCTTTGTGCGACGGGGAACAGGCGCTTCCCGTGGAGGCGCTGATGGGCATGAAGGACGTTCTGCAGCCCTTCGCCAGTGCGATGGGTAGGGAGGTCATCTAGTCTCAGAGATGGGCCCCAGAGGTACGATGGGCCGCCTCGGGGACAGGTTCGTGCTCGTGCGCGAGCTCGGTCTCGGCGAGATGTCCCGAGTCTTTTTGGGCCGCGACGAGGTGCTCGACCGCCCCGTCGCCGTCAAGGTCGTGGAGCCCGACCCCGAAGATCCCCAGATCGGCCTCAGGTTCCAGCGCGAGGGGAGGGCCGCAGCGAGGCTTTCCCACCCGAACATAGTCAGGGTCTTCGACGCTGGCCAGGACGAGCTCGACAGTCACGGGATCTCCTACATCGTCATGGAGTACGTCCCCTGCGGCGACCTCAAGGACCTGATGGACAGGAAAGGTCCGCTCCCCGAGATGATGCTCTCGCGGGTCGGGGCCGACATCGCCTCTGGCCTCGCCCACGCCCACGAGCGGGGGATCGTCCACAGAGACGTCAAACCGCGCAACGTACTCATCGACGACAGGGGGAGTCCCAAGCTGGCCGACTTCGGCATAGCCCGCGCCCTCGACGGGACGACGAGCCACAACCACCCCGGCTCCTACCTGGGAACGGCAGCTTACTCCTCCCCCGAGCAACTGCGGGGAGAGAGGGTCACCGCCAAGAGCGATGTGTACTCGTTCGGTGCTACCCTCTACCAGGCGGCGGTCGGGGAACAGCCCTTCGGCGGCAACTCCATAGAGGTTGCGCACCAGCATATACACAGGTCGCCCACGCCTCCCAGGGAGATGGGGGCGCGGATCGACGGGCGCCTGGAGGCCTTGATCCTCAGTTGCCTCGCCAAGAACCCTTCCGAGCGTCCCGACGCAGCCCATCTGCGCGACGGGCTACTCCAGGGCAGCGGAGCCGAGGCTACCGCCGCGCTGACCGGGTCAGCGAGCGGCATCCGAGCCGGCAGCTTCCCGGGCGCAGCGGGCCTCTCGCGCCTGACGGAGGGCGCGAGGTCGGCAGGTCCTTCCGGCGGCGGACCCTTCAGGCGTAGGACAGGAGGTCGGGGACCAGCTTCGGGTCCGCCGGACCGTACGATCAGCCTCCCTACACGCACCTTCAGGTCGGGCTCGCGACAGAGGACGGCGCTGGCCGTGCTCGTGATCGCCCTGCTTGTGCTCCTGGCCGCCGCTGGAGCCTGGGCCCTGCTCGGCAGGGGGGACCAGAACAGCAATACCCAGGACCAGAACGCCGGCCGTCAAGAACAGGGCAAGGCCGCCGCACCGCAGAAGGACAACGGAGAAAAGCCTACGAACGGAGCCGGCGGGGCAGCCCAGAACCCCTCGGACGGCGCCAGGGAGGAGAACCAGGCTTCAGCCCCACCGCTGGCAGATGCGGAGCAGACCGTCTACGACCTGTATTACCAGATGTCTTTCAACAGGGTGGACGCCACATGGGCTCTGCTCTCGCCGAGGCTACAGAACGAGATAGGGTCTCCCGAGCAGTGGGAGGAGCAGGAGGACATCTACACGTTCACCTACATGAAGTTCACCTCCTATCCGGTGGCTGAGGCCGCTGGGGACACCGCCGAGGTCACCTTCGAGGTGAGGTTGGATCACACCTGGGGTTCTGAGTCTCTCTCGGGGACGTGGGTCTGCGTCAACGAAGACGGGGAGTGGAAGTTGGACCGTCTGGAGAACGCGCGGACCGTGCCCGTGTAGTCGGGCGCTCTCCCGGCTGTTCGGCATCGTGTTGACCTTACCCTATAATCACGCGCGTGATGAAGTTCGCAGACAGGTTCGTCCTCGGGGATCAACTGGGCTCGGGAGGCATGGCCCGCGTCTTTCTTGGGCGCGACGAGGTACTCGACCGCCCCGTGGCCGTGAAGCTGCTCAACCCCGTCCACGGCGGCACCGATATAGGCGACCGCTTCGAGCGTGAAGGACGCACGGCGGCGCGCCTCGCACACCCCAACATAGTACAGGTCTACGACGCGGGGGAGGCCGAGTTCAACGGCAGGCAGACCTCCTACATCGTCATGGAGTACGTTTCTGGTGGCGACCTCAAGGTGCTAATAGACGAGAGGGGGCGGTTGCCGGCCCCCGAGCTCGCCAGGCTCTGTGACGAGGTCTGTGCCGGCCTGGCCCACGCCCACGAACGCGGTGTGATCCACCGCGACATCAAACCGCACAATATCCTGCTCGACGAGAATGGTCACGCCAAGGTAACCGACTTCGGCATAGCCCGCGCCCTCGACACGACGCAGGCTACGCGTACGGGCTCATTCCTGGGGACGGCCCTGTACTCCTCGCCGGAACAACTGCAAGGACACAAGGTGACCCCCAGGAGCGACGTCTACTCGCTCGGGACGACGCTCTACCAGGCGGCCGCTGGAGAACCGCCCTTCTCCGGCGCTACCCCCATAGAGATCGCAAGCCAGCACGTCTCCAAGACTCCCGTACCACCGCGTCAACTCGGCGCCGACGTGAGCGAGGGGATGCAAGCCCTGATCCTCGATTGCCTCGCCAAGAACCCCGACGACCGCCCGACGGCGGAAGGGGTCCGTTCCAGGCTCGAAACGGAGATCCCCACCGCAGGGACCACGCAGCCGCAACCGGCGGTCCCCGTGGCCGCGGCGGCGCCAACAGCGGCGGAGCAGACTCGTGCCGCGCCCGTATCGCCTCCACCCGGAGCCAGGCCTGGTGGTGCTGCGCGTAGAGAGGGCGGGGGGCGAAGAAGGGGGCTCCTGGCCGTCCTCGCACTCCTTGCCGTGCTCGTCGTTATAGGAGTGCTCGCCGCGCCGAACCTCTTTGGGGGCGAGGGTGCCGGCTCCAACAACTCGGGGCAAGACAACGCACAGTCTGGCGGGAACGAAGGGGGATCAAACGCTGGGTCAGGTGGCGACGGGGGCTCTCAAGGCTCGGGTGGGAACCAATCACCAGACCCGACGGCCTCGGCGAGTGCTGTGTCGTCCGCCTCGGCTTCTTCGGTAGGACAGCAGAACACACCTGAGCAGGGCGAATTTACGCCGCAGGCCGCGGAGGATACATTGCAGAGGGTCTACACGACGGCGGCTGACGAAGACTACGGGGCCTCCTACGACCTGCTCTCTCAAAATTTCAAGGCGAGCGAACAGGTAACGGAGGCGGGATGGGCGAACACCTTCGCCGATTTGCAGAGCATACGTTTTATCGAGGGGCCGAACGCACAGGTCTCCGGGAACACCGCCACGATAACCGGGGTCACCATAGCCGAGAACACGGGCCAGACCGAGCGTAACACAGTCACCTGGCGTATGGTGAAAGAAGGCGGAGGGTGGAAGTTGGACGAGATTACGTCTTTCCAGCAAGACGTAATCTCGGGCTAGTCGGGAAGGAACGGATTCTGAAGACCGCACTCACAGCGCTCGTCTCCGCGATCATCGGCGGCCTCATCACCGCACTCTTTCTCTTCGTCGGGGTCTCCGGCCTGCAGGAAAACTCTAACAGCGTGACCATAAAGGAGGTCGCGCCGTCGAAGGAGGGCTCCGGGACGCCGCCGGTCGTGGGCAAGGACTCCTCGGTACGCGAGGTGTACACGCGCGACGGCCGCGGCGTCGTTAGCGTGGACGTGGCGGCAACATCCGAGGCCGGCCCGGCCGGCGGTTCTGGGTTCGTGGTGGACGAGGCGGGGCACATAGTCACCAACCAGCACGTGGTGGAGGGGGCTGAAGAAATCTCCGTCAGGTTCGCCGACGGTACACGCAGGGAGGCCGAGGTCGTCGGGCAGGATCCTTCGACGGACGTCGCCGTCATAGAGGTCGACGCGCCGCGGGGGGCGCTGGAACCGCTCACGCTCGGCGATTCGGATTCAGTCGGGGTCGGGGAGCCGGTCATCGCCATCGGCAACCCTTTGAACGTGGGGATTAGCGTTACTACCGGGATCGTAAGCGGTATCGGACGTCCCATAAAGGCCCCGAACAACTACACTATAAACGATGCCGTCCAGACCGATGCGGCAATAAACCCCGGTAACTCGGGCGGGCCGCTGCTCGACTCGCACGGCACGGTAATAGGGGTCAACGCCCAGATCGCCTCCGAGTCGGGAGGCTTCGAGGGGGTCGGGTTCGCCGTCCCGATCAACACCGTCAAGGGCGTCGTGACACAGCTCATAACCAGAGGCAAGGTGGTACACGGCTACATCGGGGTGTCCATGTTCCAGCTCGGCATCGACGAGCTCTCGGCCTACGCCGGCCTCTCTGAGGATGAGCTCGAGGAGGAGTACGGTCTCCCCGGCAACGGGGCGATAGTCAGCGAGGTAACGCCAGGCGGTCCAGCTGAGAAGGCCGGCATCCGCGGGGGGGAGGAGAAGGACATCGAGGGCATTCCCGTGACCATCGGGGACGTCATAACAGAGATCGAAGACGACCCCGTCAATTCCTCTGACGACGTCATAGAGGTCGTCAACTCCGTGAAACCCGGCGATAAGCTCGGGATGAGCGTCGTGACCCCGGGGGAGAAGGAGCGCCACGTGGAGGTTAGGGTCGGTACCAGGCCGGAAGGGGTGTAAGGGTGTCAGGCGACGATCTCAAGTGCGAGGCCGCAAGCGCGGCCGTAGAGCGCTACGTCGAGAGCGGGATGGTGGTTGGTCTCGGGACAGGCACGACGGCGACCTTCGCGGTGCGTAGGATCGGGGAGCTCGTCGCCTCGGGTGAGCTGAGGAACGTAATTGGCGTACCTACCTCGGCCAGAACAACGGCCCTGGCCAACGAGCTGGGCATACCGCTGGCCGCGCTCTCCGAGGCCCGTCCGCGCCTCACCATAGACGGAACCGACGAGGTCGCTCCCGGGCTCGCTCTGATCAAAGGCCGCGGAGGTGCGCTCCTGAGGGAGAAGATCGTGGCCTCATCGAGCGAGGATGGCCTCATAGTGGTCGCCGACTCGACGAAGATGGTCGACTCTTTGGGCGCTGGTCCCCTGCCGGTCGAGGTCGAGTCCTTCGGCTGGGAGACTACCCTCGAAGCCCTCGCCTCCCTCGGCTGCGAGCCCGAGTTAAGGATGGACCCGACGGACCCCGTGCATCCTTTCGTCACCGACGGCGGCCACTACACGGCAGACTGCACGTTCGGTTCGATCTCCGATCCCGCCTCACTAGAGGTCGAGATCAAACGCATCCCAGGCGCCCTCGAATGCGGCCTCTTCGTCAACATAGCCCGCGCCGCCATCATCGCCACCGAAAATGAGGTTATCGAGACGAAGCCGGAGCGTGCTGACTAGCTGCTACTGGCTCCGAATCCGGCACGGACGCCGGAGCGGGCGGAACGTTCCTTCTCGAGGACGAGCTTGTAGATGTAGTCGTACTCGACGTAGACCACGGCCTTGCCTTCCTGCATCACGATGCGCAGGTGGTCGTCGTTGGTCTCTATCTCCTTGACGTCGTCGGCCTCCACGGTGAACGTGTCGCGGCGGTCCCAGATCACCAGGTTCGCCTCCTCGCTTCTCGCCTCGTCTATGACCTTCTCGATGAGCTGTTTCTCCATCTTTGTGCCTCCTGTTTCTGAAATGCGTTTACGAAAGCCCTCTCATTCTACTTTAGAAAACGGGCCTGGTAGGGAAGGACATCACCTGGGTCGTTGGAGAACCGCACGGTTCAAGGCCGCTGGTCTACAATGGCTGCCGGACGGGCCGCACGCCGCAGGAGGAACTTGAAGGGCATCGCGCGTAGGATCAGGGATCTCGACCGGGCTCTGTTTCGGGCTGTCTTCGGTATCAAGTGGACGCCGCTAACGTCGGTGATGCGCGCGTTTACGGTCGTGGGCACGGCTGGTGCCCTCTGGGGTTGTCTCGCCGCCGCGGCGTTCCTGCTCACCGGCCTCGAGCCTTCGCGACTCCTGATCCCCTGGACAGCCGTCGCCGCTTCCTGGACGGTGGCAGAGGGCGCGAAGTACCTCTTCAACCGCGCCAGGCCCTTCATCTGGGACACGGAGATAGCACCCTTGATCAAGACGCCATCCTCGAGCTCTTTCCCCTCTGGCCACTCGGCCACGGCGGCCGCTGGAGCCCTGACGCTCTCGCTTCTCTACCCGCCGTTCGCTCCCGTACTCGTGGCGGCCGGGTTACTTGTCGTCATATCCCGCGTCTACCTCGGCGTCCATTTCCCAATCGACGTCCTCGCCGGGGTCGCCATAGGAACGACGACGTCAGCCGTCGTTCTGGTCGTGGCGGAGATCTTTTAGACATCCTCCCTTTGTAAGCATCTCCCTTCTGTAATGCCAGGGCCCGCTCCCGTCAGTGCCGGCGGGCCAGGCGCATCTTCGAATGCAAAGGCTACGCCTTCGAGGCCGTAGACGTGGGAGGTGACGAAGGGCTGCGCTCCCGCCTGAACGACACCACGGGAAAGAAGAAGGTGCCGCTCATTTTCCTCGGCGGTCGCCTGGTAGGTGGGCTTGCGGACATCGAGGCGCTGGAGCGTTCTGGCGACCTCGATCGCCTGGTGCGGGTCAGGGTGTAGGCGTTCGATTTTCGCGTGCCTGCGAGACGCTGAATGCGATCGGAGTGGGGCAGATGTTTCTGGTCGAAAGGTTGGTAAACTCGACCTGTCATGAGCATTATGCGTTACTACACGGTCGGGGCGGTCGCGCGGGACCTGCGGTCGCTGAAGGCACTCGAGGAGCGGATGGAGGATCTGGGCCTTCCTGACGGTTCGCTCCTCGTGCTATTGCGACGGAAAGATGAGCGGCTGGTGCGCGTGACCCTTCCTGGCGCCAGGACGCGCAGGGTCGAGTCGGGGCTCTCGCGTGCGCAGTGGTTCGAGTTCGGGAGCACCTACCTCGGCGTTACGGCCGTGAGCGTCCTTATGGGGGCCGTCCATCTGCCGACCGGCATCGCCGTACAGACGCTCATAACCCTGGCAGCCATCGTCGGCCTCATCATCTACCACCGCAGGCCGCACCTTCAGAACAAGCTCCTCGCCATGGGCCTCCCCGAAGGATTCGCCGAGGAGTGGGAAGGAGCCTTCCCGGAAGGCTTCGCCCTTGCGCTCGCCACAATCCCCGCCGACCTCTACGACGAGACCCAGGACGCGTTCCTAGAAGACCCGGGGCTCACGTCCCCACTCGTCGTCGACCGGCGGCCGGTTCTTTAGATGTCAGACTACAGGTTTCAGGTCGTGCCGGCGTATTCCCCAACCTTCCTGACCGCTGACGCCTGAAACCTGATACCTTATTGTGTGTGATCGTTCGCGAGCGGCCTGACTCTTTTCTGCTCTTCGGGCAACATGAACACGCCCTGATGGCGGGCGAGTTCGCCCGCCGGTGGGAAGTGGGACCTAGCCCCTTCGATTCCACGGTCTATGCCGTCGCCAACCACGACCTGGCCTGGCGTGAGCCGGACCTGGAGGTGTTGTGGAACGAGGAGAGGGATAGGCCGTATTCTTTCGTGGATTATCCCTTCGAACTCAAGCTGCCGGCGCAGAAGAAGGGGATAGACCTGGTGGAGGCCCGCGATCCCTACGCGGGATGCCTGTGCAGCATGCACTACGCCCGCTTCCTGCTCGACGCCGAGGGGCCAGAGGAGATCGAATTTCGTGAGGGCGAGTTCGATCGTCAGGACCGCATCAAGAAGAGCATGTCCGCGGAAAAGCAGGAGAGCCTGGAGTGTAACTTCGGCTTCCTGCGCCTCTGCGACGGGCTCTCGCTGTTCCTGTGCTTGAACGAGCCAGGTAGTGAGGACAGCCCGCCGCCGTATCCAGGGGGATTCTTCTTCGAGGGGACGCGCTTCGAGCCCGTGTGGGAGGACGACCGGACGTTGGGCCTTGACCCCAACCCGTTCTCGGGGGCGTTCGGGGTAGAGATACCTTACCGGATCATCGGTAGAGACCAGCGGCCTCTCGGGAGCGATATACTCGAACTTCGGGTAATCTGTTAAGGGCGCCGGGGGGGCGCTCTCCTAAAGATCCAATTTCGTAATAGAAAGGACCAAGATGAGGGACGCATCGTATGACTTCTTGAAGAGGCTGCTCTCTACGCCGGGGCCGAGCGGCTACGAGGAGGCCGCGGCCAGAGTCTGGAGTGAGGAGGCCGGGGAGTTCGCCGAGGTCAGCGGCGACAGGATGGGAAACTCCTTCGCCAAGATAGGCTCGGGTGGCTCGCCGAAGGTCATGCTCGCCGGGCACATCGATGAGATAGGGGTGATGGTCACCCACATCGAGGATAACGGCCTGCTCCGCTTTACGGGCGTGGGCGGCTGGGATTCGCAGGTGCTCGTCGGACAGCGCATCAAACTGCAGACCAGCAGCGGCGAAATTACCGGCGTGATCGGCAAGAAGGCCATCCACGTCATGGAGCCCGACGAGCGCAAAAAAGTCTCCGAGATAAAGAGCCTCTGGATCGACGTTGGCGCCAAAGACGGCGACGAGGCGAAGGGCATGGTACGCGTCGGGGACGTTGGCGTTATCGACCAGGACCTCGTGGAGCTGCCGAACGGGCGCATAGCCTCCCGCTCCGTGGACAACCGTATGGGTGCCTTCGTGGTGCTCGAGGCCCTGAGGTTGCTCTCCGAAGAGAACATCGGCGCCGAGGTCGTCGCGGTCGCCTGCGTGCAGGAGGAGATAGGGCTCTACGGCGCGCGCGGGGCCGCCTTCGGGCTCGACCCCGACGCCGCCATCGCCGTCGACGTGACCCACGCGACGGACACCCCCGGCGTCTCCAAGAACGAGCATGGGGATCACGCCATAGGCAGTGGCCCCGTTATAAAGCGGGCGACCAACATCTCGCCCATCGTCGCCGAAGGTCTGATCTCGGCGGCCGAGGGCGAGAATATCCCTTACACGCTCGAGGCCGACTCGCGCTCGACGGGTACCGACGCGGACGCCATTCAGTTCACGCGGGCCGGTATCGCGACCGGGCTCGTCTCGTGCCCCAACCGCTACATGCACTCCCCGAACGAGGTCGTCGACGTAGAGGACGTCGAGAACTGCGCCCGTGTGATCTCGGCCTACATAAAGACCCTTGGTGCGGAGACGAACTTCGTCCGTTAACCAGGACCCCCCGTGACCACTGGAGGGGAGCAGAAGCGGCGGGCCCCCGTCGAGGCCGCGCTGCTCCTTACGGTCTTCTTCTTCGGGACCAACTTCACGGCGGTCAAGATCGTCGTCGAGAGCGTGCCGCCTGTCCTGTTCGCGGCCACGCGCTTCACCCTGGCCGGCCTCCTACTCCTCCTCTTCGTGCCGTTCCTGGGGAGGGAGAACCGGCTACGCCGCGAGGACTTCCTGGCCGTGCTTGGCCTCGGCATAGTCGGGATAACGCTGACCCAGACGGTCTTTACCCTGGGGGTAAGCCTGACGACGGCGGCCAACACGGCCCTCGTGTACTCGACGGCCCCCGTGTGGGGGATGCTCCTCGGTTTCGTGCTCGGGCTGGAGCGGCCGAGGCTCGCTGGTGTCCTTGGCATAGGCCTCTCCCTGGTCGGGGTCGGCTTCATCGTCTACGGCGGGCTGGAGTTCGCGGGCACCAGCCTCCTCGGGGACGGCCTCATACTCGTCGCCGCCGTGTTCTGGGGCTCCTACACCGTACTCTCCCTCTCCCTGCTGGAGCGCTACTCTCCTTTAGCCCTCGCCGCATACGCCATGACCCTCGGCGGCCTCGTCGCCTTCCCACTCGCCGTCATCGAACCCGGCGGCCTCGGCATAGATCCCCTCGACGGCACCACGTGGGTAGCGGCGACCTACTCGGCGCTCTGCTCATCGGCCTTCGGCTTCGCCGCGTGGGGATGGGGCGTCTCCCACGTCGGCGCCAACAGGGTTTTGATCTACCAGTACCTCGTCACCCTCACGGGCGTAACCACGGGCATCGTCCTCCTCGGCGAAGACTTCGGCCCAGGCCAGATCGTCGGCGCCGTCATCATCCTCTGCGGCGTCTACCTGGCGCGCAGGAGATAACCCCTGGCGCCTATCCTCTGGCGGAGCGTCGTCGGGTGCGGCGCGCGCCACCGGAACCATCCGGTTCTGGCAGGACGAAGATGAGGGCGAGGAGGACGATGAGCGCCAGGCTCGCTGCAGGACTGACGAAGGCGAGCGCGAAGGCAACAACGTAGAGGAGCATGCCAAGCACGTAGCGGCGTGTCATGGAGCGTAGCAGGGAGGGATCCAGGCTCTGGTCCACCAGGCGGTAGTTTCCGGCGGCGTAGATCCAGAGTAGGGTGAAGAATACGGCCGTCACGGCCAGCGTGCCGCTGTAAACGGCGACGGCGGTACTCCGGTGCACTTCTTCGCGGATGTACTCAGCGAGCAGGGCCGTGGGGAAGGGGATGAAAGCCACGCACATCAGGAACAGGATGTTCAGAAAGAGTAGGATGTGGTCCGAACGTGAGATCAGTCGGAAGCGGTTGTGATGGTTCGCCCACACGGTACCGATGACGAGGAAGCTGATCGTGTACCCCAGATATGAAGGCCACAGGTGTACGAGACTTTCGAAGAGCGATCCCACTTCGCCGACGTGGGGGACCCCGATCTCTATAATGAGGAGCGTGATCGCGATGGCGAATACCCCGTCGGAGAAGGCCTCTATCCTCCCGGTGTCGCTCTCTTGATTGCCGCCCGCAGTAATCGGAACTCCCTCCTAACGCTTGTACTCTAGTTTGCACACCTAAGAGCCGGGGCGCAACGCCCCGGCGTCTTCTCCGAGCAAACGTAGCAGAGGATAAGGGTTCATCGCTCCGCTTGGGGCAGCGGGGCGGTTCTTCCCTGGCCAACCTCCCTCGTACCAGCCAAGGTGCAGGTGCGGTTCGAAGCGTCCCCGCGTTCCCTCAGGTCCCTGTCCGGTAGAACCGACCATTCCGATCTTCTCTCCAGCCTCGACCAACGCGCCGGATCTCAGCCCACTCTGAGCCTTCATGTGGGCGTAGTAAAGGAGGTCGCCGCGCCTTATGGGCCCGGCGTCGTAGGCGGCCTCTATCATGACCGTGTAGCCGCCCAGTGGGTTCCACCCGTTCTCGTTCGAGCCGCGAGCCCTAACGACCGTACCTCCGGTGATGGAGTGGATCAGGGTGCCCTCCGGCGCGAACATGTCCGTCCCCTCGTGCGTGCCCTGCGCCCTCGCTTCTCCCCAGTCGTTCGTGTACGAGCCCTCGTACCGCTGGGGTAGCGGGAACACGGCTTCCCGCGGACCGTACGGGGCGGGATCCCGGGGTATAGCGAGCGAGGCCGCCACCGCGGCGAGCCCGAGGAGCACAAACACGGAGAGAGCGCCCCATCGGCGGGACGCTCTCTCTTTCGGTGATCCGGGCGCGTGTGCTGGGTTCGCGTTCTCCACCCGCATAGTCTAGCCGCTCGACGTTGCGGGACACCTCAATTTGGACTCTCGGCGAGCGTCACCTGAACCTGGCTCTTCTGGCCGTTCTCGAGGAGAGTCAGCCCTACCGTATCGCCTGGTTGGTAGGTGCGAAGGGCCGAGATCACGTCTCCCGAGCTGCTGATCTCCTGCGAGCCCGCGGCTATTACGATGTCGCCGCGCCGTATTCCGGCGTCGTCGGCGGGTCCGCCGGGCGCGACCTTCTCGACCAGCGCCCCAGAGTCGACCGGGCTTCCGAATTTGCTCGCGGTCTCCTGGGTCAGGTCGGAGAGGTAGACACCGAGGTAAGGGTGGACGGCTTCGCCGCTCTCGATGATCTGGTCAGCTACAGAGGCTACCGCAGACGAAGGTATGGCGAAACCGATGTTCTCAGCGCCCGTCTCGCCAGGCGGCAGGTAGGCGACGTTGATGCCGATGACCTGCCCGTCGCGGTTGGCAAGGGCGCCGCCCGAGTTGCCTGGGGAGATGGCGGCGTCGGTCTGGATCAAGTCGACCAGAGCCGTGTCCTGCCTCCCACCGGTAATCTCGGCGGGGACATCACGCCCCGTGCCGCTGACGATGCCTGATGTAACCGTGGACTCGAAGCCTGAGGGGCTGCCGACAGCCACGGCCGTCTGGCCGACTATGGGGTCAGTGCTCGCGAAGCTAGCCGCGGGCAATTTATCGCGGCCCACCTTGACGACGGCGATGTCCGTCGTTGGATCCGTGCCGACGACCTGCCCGCGCTCCGTGGAGCCGTCGGCGAAGGCGACCTCGACGTCGCGCGAGCCCTCGACGACGTGGTTGTTGGTGATGATGTATCCGTCGGAACGGTAGATCACACCGCTCCCTATGCCCTCTTGTTTCTGCGCCCCGTAAGGCGTCTGCTGTACTGCCCTGACGTTGATCTGGACTACAGAGGGGCTTAGTACGGAGGCGACTTTGGCCACGGGTTCGTCGGCAGGGATGCCTGTCGGCGCTGCTTTGATCGGCTCGGCCGTCTGCGTATTGCCGGTGCCCGGGTCGAGGTAGATGACGCCGAGCACGAACGCCAGCACCGCCAGGACTGTACGCGGCACCAGAAACGACCGCTGCAAGCTGTACCTTCTCATACCGTTACCTCCCCGAGGCCGCGTGTCCCCGATTCCAGGAGTGCCTTGAGTAGATGTTCCGCCCGGCGCTGCACCCGCCTTACGGCCTTCTCGGAGATACCGAGCCTCTCCGAGAGCTCCCGCACGGTCGCCCTCGCGCCCTTTTCGAGGCCGTAACGGTTCACCAGCACGTGGCGTTCGCGCTCGGGCAGCCGCCTCACGGCCTCCTGGAGCAGGAGGCTATCCTCGGGGTCCTGTTGTTCCTGTTCCTCCACGTAGTCTCCGAGCCTGTTGGCGCCGGCTTCGGGTCCGAGGGGTTGGTCCAGGCTAGAGACCTCGGGCACGGCCTCGAGGATGGATCTCACCTTGCCTGCTTCCCATCCGAGCCGGGCTGCGGTCTCCTGAAGGGTCGGTTCGCGGTGGAGCTCAGCCACCAGCTCGCCCTGTGCTTTGCGGACCTTGCGGAGCTTCTCGTTCATGTGGGCGGGGAGCCGGATCTCGCGTCCCTTGTCCCCAAGGGCGCGTTGGACCGACTGGCGGATCCACCACGTCGCGTACGTCGAGAAGCGGTTGCCCTTCTCCGGGTCGAACTTGTCCACGGCCTTCAAGAGACCTATGTTGCCTTCCTGGATCAGGTCCTCGAAAGGCAAGCCTTGACCGCGGTACTTCTTGGCCACGGAGACGGCCAGCCTGAGGTTCTTCTCGACGAGCCGCCGTCGCGCCTCGCGGTCACCCGCGCGTGCCCTGCGGCCAAGCTCCACCTCCTCCTCGTGACTCAGCAGCTTGCCCCTGCCTATGCGCCCCATGTATGCCGCGAGGAGCCTCGGAGCCTCTGAGTCCTTGTGGGTTCTCGAATTTGTCGCCAACTCTCCTCCTTCTTATAAGTGGTCTCCCCTATAGCCTGGATTTTCAAGATGTGAAGAGCCTTTGCGGTTCATGAGGGTTTTCACAGGAAAGGCCGCGCAGAGGGCAGGGCTGGAGCACAGCGGCGATAATACGTGGGAGATGCGGATACTTGTGGTAGAGGATGAGGAGAGGCTGGCGCGTCTGATCTCGCGGGTCCTCTCGGAGGAGGGCTACGCCGTCGAGACCGAGACTAACGGCCGTCAGGCGCTCCTTCGGGCGCTGGCGGACGAGTTCGACCTCCTGATAGTGGACTGGATGCTCCCCGAGGTGAGCGGCGTCCAGCTTGTAATGAGACTCAGGGCGGCGGAGGTCGGGACGCCCGCGATCATGCTGACGGCGAGGGACCAGATCGAAGACCGCGTTGAGGGCCTCGACGCCGGCGCTAACGACTACCTCCCCAAACCTTTCGCCTTCCCCGAGCTACTCGCCCGAGTTCGGGCCCTAACCCGCGGTCCCTGGGGTGAAGAGAAAGAAGGCGCTGTCCTCAAGGGCGGCGATGTCACGCTCGACCCCGTGCGGCACGTGGTCCGTCATGGGGGAGAGACCGTGGACCTGACGGCCAAGGAGTTCGCGCTACTCGCCACCCTGCTCCAGCGCCCCGGGCAGGTCTTCACCCGTCCCGTCCTGCTAGACACTGTGTGGGGCGCCTCGCCAGAGGTCTACGCCAACGTCGTCGACCTCTACGTCTCCTACCTGCGCAAGAAGCTCGACCGCGAGGGCGAAGCCTCCCACATCAGAACCGTCCGCGGCGTCGGTTACACCTTCGAGGCGCAACCGGGGCCGCGCTGATGTTCGATCACATCCGCAAACGCCTGACGATGGGTTACGTGGGCATCCTGGCCATCATCTTGCTGGTCTTCGGGGTAGTCGTGGTAATAAGCTTCCACAGGCAGGTCACGATTCAGCAGGACAGGTTGTTGGATCAGAAGGTAAAAAGCCTCGTAGACGGGTCCCTATCAGGGACTGACAAGAGCGCCATACTCGAAGACCCAAACAGCTACGGCTGGGTCATCATCACACCCGATGGACACACGCTCGGGCAGAATCCTACCGCCGCGTCCCTGGGGCTTCCTGCTCGCTGGCTGGCCAAAGAATCTCTGCACGAAGGGGAGATGGTCTCGGCGACGATCAGGGGCCCGCAGGGCAGTGTGCGGGTGGCGACCTCACCCGCCGTGCAGTCGGGGACGCTGGTCGTCCTGCAGGTCGCGCGCTCTCCAGCGGTCGTCCAGGGGACAGTGGACCGCCTGATCCTCGTTCTCTCGACGGTTGGGCTGGGTGCGCTGATACTGGCGGCTGCCGGTGGGCTGTTCATGTCACGGCGGGCGATGAGTCCGGTGCAGGAAGCGTTCGGCCGTCAGAGGACGTTTATCGCGGACGCCTCCCACGAGCTCAAGACGCCCCTGACCCTGATCCGGGCCGACGCCGAGGTCCTCTCCCGCGGCCTCGATGATTCGGACGACGACAACCGCGAGCTCATCGAGGACCTGCTCGGTGAGACAGAGAGGATGAACGCTATACTCTCCGATCTCCTTCTTCTGGCGCGCCTGGACGCGGAGAAGGTCTCCGTCTCCCGCGAACCCTTCGATCTTGCCCCTGTTCTTTCCGAGACTTCCGAGCGCTTCGCAGCCCGCGCCGTCGCCGAGGGCAAGGACCTCCAGGTCAACCACTCGGGCAAGCTCCCCGCACGCGGCGACGCAGAACGCACGGGCCAGATCCTCGCCGCCCTCCTCGACAACGCCCTCCGCTTTACGCCCGCCGGCGGGACCATAACAGTAGAAAGCCGCAGCGTAGATAAACGCGTCGAGGCAAGCGTCACGGATACGGGGCCTGGGATCGCGCCCGAGAGCCTGGATCGGGTCTTCGAGCGTTTCTACAGGGCCGACGCGCACAGCGCCGCCAGGACCAGGGGACCTTCGGGAGGCGGTACAGGCCTCGGCCTCGCCATCGCCCGCGACCTCGCCCGCGCGCAGGGCGGCGAACTGGTGGCCGGAAACGCCGGCAACGGCGGGGCAAGGTTCACGCTCACCTTACCCTCCGGTCCGTGAACCTTACGCCCGCCAGGTCGCTTGGAGCACCCTGATCCAATTGCTATGGGCAAGCCTCCTTAACAATGCTTCGTCATAGCCGGCGTCGCGCAGGGCCACGAGCAGTTTGGGCAGACCGGAGGCGTCCCTGAGTTCCTTCGGGACCTTCGCCCCGTCGAAGTCCGAGCCGAAACCCACCCCGTCGATGCCGACGCGCCCGACGAGATAGTCAACGTGCCGCACTACCTCCTCTATCGGGGTATCTTCCGACTCGCCGCCGTCCTCGCGCAGGAAGGCGACGGCGAAGTTCACGCCGACCACCCCGTCCGAGTCCCTGATGGCGTCGAGTTGCCTGTCCGTCAGGTTGCGCGACGCGGGGCAGAGGGCATGGGCGTTCGAATGGGTAGCCACGAGCGGTCCCTCGGAGAGGCCAGCGACGTCCCAGAATCCCTTCTCGTTCAGGTGGGATAGGTCGATCAGGACGCCCAATCGGTTGCACTCACGGACGAGATCTCTCCCCACATCGGTCAACCCTGCCCCGGTGTCTGGAGAGGACGGAAACCTGAATGGGACGCCGTTGGCGTAGGCGTTGGGTCGGCTCCACACGAGCCCCAGCGAGCGGAGGCCTGCTCCGTAGAGTTCCTCTAGCGCGCCGGGGTCAGGACCCAGGTTCTCGGCGCCCTCGAAATGCAGGATGGCCGCCAGGACGCCTTCACGCAGGCACCTCTTTAGTTCTTCGACCGTCCTCACGACCCGGAGCGATCCACCCACTTCTTCTTCGAGGCGGTACAGCCCCGTCACCAGTTCATCAGCGAATCTTCGGGCGTAGTCAGGAGCCAGGGGCGGAGCGTCCGAGACCTCGTAGCCGTTCTCGCTCACCGTGAGCGCCGCCTCCTCGGTCCAGCCATCGTCTTCGGGGTTGGGCGTGTAGCAGGCGAAGAAGCCTCCGCCGAAGCCGCCCTCGCGGGCCCGCGGTAGATCGATGTGGCCGAGGTCGCTGCGCTCGAAGAAGGAGCGCCCCTCGCCGCGGTCAGGGAGGTGGAGGTTGAGTAAAGTGTCGTTGTGGCCGTCGAAGACGAGGGGAAGGTCCGGTTCCAACTAGAAGCCTGGTTGCCAGATAGGGCGCAAGTCAAGGACGAAGCCCTGCAGAATGGGATCGCCTGAAACCTTCTGTTGGTTCTCCAGGATTCGCGCGTCCTCTTCAGGCCGGTAAACGTGGGCCTTTCTCTCTTCAGGGTCAAGGAGCCAGCCCAGGCGCGCCCCGTTCTCCAGGTACTCGCGCATCTTGGCTTCGAGCGGGGGTAGTGGGTCCGAGGGGGAGCGCAACTCGATCACGAAGTCCGGGCACAGAGGCAGGAACCTCTGTTTCTGTTCGACGGTGAGGTTCGTCAGCCGGCCTCGGCGCACCCAGGAAGCATCGGGCGAGCGCATCGCGCCATTAGGAAGGATAAAACCGCCGTTGGAATCGAAAGCGACTCCTGTCCCATCTCGCCGGGTCCAGATACCTACTTGCATCGTGAGGTCGGCATTGCGGTTGCTGGTCTCTCCTCCGGTTGGCGGCATGATTTCCAGGTCTCCCTCTGCGGTGCGCTCTATCCGCCAATCCTGGTTTATCCGACAGAACTCGAAGAACTGCTCCTCGTCCATCTCCAGCGCCGGGCGCGTGTGAAGCACCATCGGCGGGATCTCCGTCCTGATCTTCGTCTCCGTCACGCCGACCTCCGGTGAGTCTTGTCGCCTTCAGTATAACGTCTGCCTGACCGATTCCGGACCACGAAAAAGCGGGGCCGCCGAAACGACGACCCCACCAAAATACCTGAAACCTGTAGCCTCCCTAATACTTCGGCACGCTCTGGTCCACCTCGTCGCTCCACGCCAGGATACCGCCCTTGACATTATAGACTTTGCCGAAGCCTGTGTCCTGCATGAGCCTGACGGCGCGGGCGCTCCTGGCGCCGCTGCGGCAGAGAACCGCGATCTCCCCGCCGTCGCTCTCTACCTCGATGAGACGCTCTGGCAACTCGCCCAGCGGGATGAGCTTCGCCCCGATGTTCGCCACCTCGTACTCGTGTGGCTCGCGCACGTCGAGCACGTTGATGTTCTCGCCAGCGTCCATCTTCTGCTTGAGCTCGGAGACGGAGATCTCGGGTACGCTGTTCTCCTCCTCGGCGGCATTCGCCTGCGGGAGGCCGCAGAACTCCTGGTAGTCGATCAGCTCCGTGACGGTCGGGTTCTCACCGCAGACGGGGCAGCTCGGGTCTTTGCGGAGCTTCATTTCACGGAAGCTCATGCCGAGCGCGTCGTAGAGGAGGAGTCGTCCGATGAGTGGCTCGCCGATCCCGAGTATGAGCTTGATCGTCTCTGTCGCCTGGATGGTCCCGATGGCGCCTGGGAGTATGCCAAGCACCCCGCCCTCGGCGCAGCTTGGGACGAGGCCGGGAGGAGGCGGCTCGGGGTAGAGGCAACGATAGCATGGGCCCTCTTCGGCGTAGAACACGCTCGCCTGGCCCTCGAAGCGGAATATGGAGCCGTAGACGTTGGGCTTGCCAAGGAGGACGCACGCGTCGTTTACCAGGTAGCGGGTCGGGAAGTTGTCCGTGCCGTCTACGATCACGTCGTAGTCATCGAAGATCTCAAGTGCGTTCTCGCTCGTGAGCGCCTCTTCGTGGACCCTGACCTCGACGTTGGGGTTTATGTCCTTGAGCCTGTCGTAGGCGCTCTGCACCTTCGGACGCCCCACGTCCGAGGTGCCGTGGATGATCTGACGCTGCAAGTTCGACTCGTCGACGACGTCGAAGTCAACGATCCCGATGGTCCCTATCCCCGCAGCCGCCAGATACAGGGCGAGCGGGCTCCCAAGCCCACCCGTGCCCACCGTCAGGACCTTCGCGGCCTTGAGTTGCTTCTGCCCGTCGAGGGCTACCTCG
Source organism: Rubrobacterales bacterium (assembly GCA_038199875.1). GTDB lineage: Bacteria > Actinomycetota > Rubrobacteria > Rubrobacterales > Rubrobacteraceae > Rubrobacter_D. The sequence goes on along the minus strand of JBBPYN010000004.1, from coordinate 4,761 downwards.
GGCATGATCAGGTGCCTGCTATAGCGTGCGATCTCCTCATTGCTAAGCTCGATCGCGCCGTTGGGCGACTCTACTAGTGGTTGCCTTGCCTGCATATTGGAAACCTCTTCTTTGAAAAGTTTGCTAAAGAACGAATTTCTAAGAAACTACCTACATCGTCCCCCGGCGATGGAGGGAATAATGGAGAGCTCATCGGCGTCTGCGACCTCTGTGTCCTGGCCTTCTAGATAACGGATGTCCTCGTCGCCCTTGTAGACGTTGACGAAGGAACGCAGCTTGCCGTCGCCCGTGTAGAGGTGCTGCTTGAGGTCTGGATGCTCGGAGGCGAGGTTCCCGAGGGCCTCGCCGGCCGTGGCGCCCCCGACTTCGACCTCGGGGCTGCCGGCAGTGTACTGTCTCAAGGGTGTTGGGATCTTGACCTTAGGCATATCTGAGTCTCCTTTATCCTACTATCGTCTCTTCGTCGTAGCCCGACCTGTCGTTTTTGAGGTTCCACGAGCGCATTTCTTCGACGTTCGCGCCGCTCACCGAGGCTATCACGTACGAGTAGCCAGGCCAGGCGTGCTCGCGGTCGTACTCGGACGGCTCGGCCGGGTGATCGGGATGCGAGTGGTAGAAACCAAGCAGCCCCATGTCTCTCTCTTCGGCCTGTTCCTCGAACTTCTTTATGGTGAGCGGCTCGATGAGAAATCGGCTGCTGCGTTCCTCCTCGTGAGTGTTCTCGGCCCGCCACACGTCGACGACGACCCTGACGCCGCCGCTGTCTATTCCGACCAGCGCGCCGGCGCACTCCTCGGGGTAAGCCTCTGTGGCGTGGTCGTTGATCCGGTCTACGTCCCCGGCTCCTATCTTGAGCGGCAAACTACGCCTCCCAGAAGCTCTCGGAGAGGTACTTGTCAGCCCCGTCGCACAGGATGGTGACGATGGTCCCTGAATCTATCTCCCTCGCGACCCTGAGCGCCGTCGCGACCGCGGCGCCTGCTGAGATGCCGATGAGGATCCCATCCTCCCTGGCTACCCGCTTGACCATCTCGTAGGCGTCCTCTGTCCTCGTAGCCAGGTTCTGATCCGCTATCGTCGGGTCGTAGATGGAGGGCACGATGGCGCTCTCCATGTGCTTCATGCCTTCGAGGCCGTGGAAGGCCGAGTCGGGCTCGAAGGAGACGACCTCTATCTCCGGGTTGTACTCCTTGAGACGCGTCGCTGTGCCCACGAAGGTGCCGCTCGTGCCCAGCCCGGCTACGAAGTGCGAGACCTCGCCCCCGGTCTGCTCCCAGATCTCAGGCGCCGTGGACTCGTAGTGCGAGCGCGGGTTGGCAGGGTTGGAGTACTGGTCGGGGTAGAAGTATCGCTCCGGATCCTCTGCGTAGAGCCGCCTCGCCTCCCTGATGGCCCCGTCAGAGCCATCGCCAGGGTCTGTCAACACGAAGTCAACCCCGTAAGCCTTGAGGATCTTCTTCCGCTCCTCACTGGCGTTCCTTGGCATGCACAACTTCACCTTGTAGCCGAGGGCTGCCCCGATCCAGGCGTACGCTATACCCGTGTTCCCGCTCGTCGCGTCCAGGATGGTCTTCTCGGACGTGAGGGCGCCCGTGTTCTCGCCGTCCCTGATCATCCAAAGCGCTGGCCTGTCCTTTACAGACCCACCAGGATTGCACCACTCAGCCTTGCCCAGGATGGTGACACCAGGAACCTCGGACGAGATGCTGGGCAACTCAAGTAGCGGCGTGTTCCCGACAAGCTCCGTTACGTGCGTTCACACTCGCTGATTAATCCGAGTAATCATGTCGGGATTGAGTATACAGGGTGAAGGTTCAGCGTCCAGAGATGAGGGGCGGGATGCCTGACCAACGTAATAACCGAGAGGCTAGAAAAGAACCTCCCGGCTATGGTTGGTGCGTTGCGAAGTAGTATACCCGAATAAGGTATTGCAATTCCAGTACGAGATTGCCGACTATCCCAGATTCTCTAGAATTTCCGGCAGGGTACGGCGGCGGCAGGTGAAGATGGGGGTATCGAGCTCCGTGTAGGCGCTCGCCTCGCTCTCCCTGAGTTCCATCATCAGGTCCTGAAACTTCTCGGGCGACTCGGCTTCGAAGGAGAGGATGAACTCATAATCGTCTATCCCGAAGCAGTAGCCGGTGTTGTTCTTCACCGGGTAGTGTTTGCGTCCGATCTGCATGTGCTCGTTCATCATGCGCTGGCGCTCTTCGATGGGCAACCGGTACCATGCCCGCGTCTTGACGAAGGGGTAGACGAACAGGTACTCGCCTTCACCGGGGACAATGTACGTGCGGTTCTCGAAGCCTGGCGTATGCTCCCCGACGTAGATGGAGCGCCTGCTGAGGGCGAAGTACGAGTAGGAGACGTGCAGATACTTGCCGAGGCCCGTCTTCAACAGGGCTCCCGTCATGCTCTCGAAGGCATCGAGGTCGTAGCCGATCCTCCACAGCATAAAGTCCGCGTCGGCGCGCAGCCCCATGAGCGAGAACGAACGCAACAGCATCTCGGCCGAGTGCTCCTCCGCGGCCTCCAAAAACTCCCGTTTCCCCAGCTCGCGCTCCTCGTCGGGCAGACGGCGCCAGACGGGGTCAAGCGTGAAGAACGCGTAGTTTATGTACTGGGCCGGAAGCTTGTCTTCCTGGGTTTGCTGTTGGCGTGTCTCTGTCTCGGTCATTTTCTCTCCCTTCGGTCGAGAGGTTTCAGCCATCAGCTCTCAGCCGTCAGCTTTTTGTGCCCGTGGCTGATTGCTGTTCAATCCCGAAGTTGGCGTCGTAGAGTTCTGCGATGCGGGAGAGCTCGTCTGGGGCGATGTCGGGGGTCTCCGAGGTGGCGGCGAACTCCTCTATCTGCTCCTCGCCGTAGATGTTGGGGAGGGTGGAGGCCACTTCGGGTGAGGCGAGGACGAACTTCAGGGCTGTCTGGCCGAGGGTCCGCCCGCCTGACTCGGTCAGGAAGTCCAGTTGCTCCACTTTCTTGAGGCCTGTTGTGAGCCACTCTTTCGGGCGGTGGCGGCGGTGGTCGTTCTGGGCGAAGGTCGTGTTCTCGTCGTAGTGGCCTTCGAGCATCCCCGAGGAGTGGGGGACACGGACGATCAGGGAGGTGTCCGTCTCGCGGGCGGCTTCGATCAGAGCCCGGCCCGGGTCCTGTTCGAGGAGATTGTAGATCATCTGCACGCCCTCTATCCGGCGTTCGCGCATCGCCTTCACGCCTTCTTCGAGCCAGCCGATCTTGGGCCCGAGGGCGACGCCGTAACTCCTGATCTTACCCTCTTCCTTGAACTCCTCCATGAGGGAGAAGAGCCCGTCGTTCTCGACGGCGTCCATCTTGGTGTTGTGTAGCTGGAGGAAGTCTACGTAGTCGGTGTCGAGCCTCTGCAGGGTCTGCTCCAGGGCGAAGCGGATAAAGTGTTCGGACCAGTCCTGCGGGCGCTCCTGCTGGCCGCGGCGGGCTGTGTGGTTGTAGAAGTCGTAGCCTATCTTGGTCGAGATCACCACCTCGTCGCGCATGTGCCCGAAGGCGTCAGCGAGGAGCGTCTCGCCCTTGCCCGACCCGTAGGTATCAGCGGTATCGAAGTAGTTGATGCCCCGCTCACGGGCCTCCCTGAGGAGCCTTATGGACCTCTCGTCATTCACCTCGCCCCACCAGCCGGTCGAGACCGTCCACACCCCGAAGCCGACCTCGGAGACCGCTATGTCCGTGCCGCCAAGGTTTCGGTATCTCATCTTCCACTCCCTGCTTCCGCTCGAACAGCGCTTCGACATACAATAACTACTACATTCTAGCGCCGGTGGCTGTTGACTTTCTCTCAATGTGCGAGTCTATAATCGCGCATGTTGCAGAAAGACCTGGACCTCGCGTCGTGATCGCACGCTACGTTGGCGGAGAGCATGGGGCCAGGAGTGCCGCCAGAGCCGGCTCCGTGGTCGTAGTCGTCGACGCTTTCAGGGCGAGCACGACCATCGCCGTGCTCGTCTCCAAAGGCGCCAGGGTCCTGCCTGTCGCCTCCGTCGAAGGGGCTGCGTCAGCCGGGACTGACTTCCGCATAGGGGAGCGGGGCAGCGCGAAGGTCGCAGGCTTCGACTTCGGCAACTCGCCCACGGAGATTCTTGGTTACGAGATACCCCCGGATTCCACCGTCGCCCTCTCGACCACGAACGGGACCCGCATCGTGGAGGCAGCCGGTGGCGCGAGGGCCATCCTGGCCGGCGCCTTCGTCAACGCCGGCGTTGTGGCAGAGCGTCTATCCGGTGGGTCCTACGACGACGCCGAGGTGGCGGTGGTCGGGTGCGGCTGGGAAGGCCGCCGCGCCTCCGAGGACGAGGCCGCCGCAGGTGCCATCCTCTACCGGCTAAGGTCTCGCGGCGCAGTGCTGGACGGGCGGGCCGGTCGTGTCGTCGAGCGCTACCTGTCCCGCCCTGCGGGGGTATTGCGCGACAACAGCGCGGCACGGAGGCTCAAACGTCTCGGGTACGAGCGGGACCTGGAGTTTTGCCTGGCCGAGGACACGGTGCCCGTCGTGCCTCGCCTCGTCGGCGAAGCCTTCGTCGGAGGTGTCCAAGAATCCGGGCAGTCTCGCCAATCTTCGGCCCGGTGGCCAACACAAAAAGCCGAAATTAGCTGACGCATACCCACCAAGGCAATTGAAGGAGCGGAACCTCTTTGAGTAGGATGGAGCTACCACAACCACCATCCTCAAAAGGAGGTTCCGCCGTGCCATGGTACTACCGGGTTCTCGATGCGATCAACACCGCCTCGCCC
>JBBPYN010000003.1:0-21840 GCA_038199875.1 Rubrobacterales bacterium | reverse complement strand
CCAGCTCGTGACCACGAAGCTCCAGAACATCAACCTCGGCATGGAGGAGTTCATCGACCACTCCTTCTACGAGGAGTGGAACGGCCAGGCCTTCGAGACCGACCCGCTCGGCGCCCCCCTGAGTCCCCACCACCCCTGGAACAAGGAGACCAAGCCACGTCCACAGGCCCCGAACTGGCGGGAGAAGTACACCTGGTCCACCTCTCCCCGGTGGGACCGGATGCCGATGGACGCCGAGTGCACCGCCAGGATGTGGACCACGGCCGCGGCCCAACTGCTGCCCGAGAATCCTTACATCGAGCCGACCGGCCGCAGCCTCAAGCTGCTACTGCCGGCAGGCAGGCTGCCGGAGATGGAGTTGGAGTGGAAGGTCCCCGACGTGTGGAACGCGTTCGAGCGCGACCGTGGCCGGGCCTACTGCGTTGCCTATACGGCCCTCGTCGGGCTTAACACCTGGCACCAGGGGATGGAGCTGATGAAAGCGGGCCGTACGGACGTCAGCGCGGAGTACAAGGTCCCGAAAGGCCAGCGGCTCGGGGTCGGGTTCTGGGGGGCCGGGCGTGGGTACGTCAGCCCCCACATGATGTTGGATGATGGGGTGGTTACGAACTACCAGATCATCACGCCATCGACCATCAACGCCTCGCCGCGCGACCCATGGGGGACGCCGGGGATGTACGAGATCGCCGCCCTCAACACCCCGATCCTGGAGAATAGCCCAGCGGACAAGTTCCAGGGCATAGACATCCAACGGTCCATCCGCTCCTTCGACCCCTGCATGCCTTGCACCACGCACGTCCACACCGACCAGGGTATCGTCACCCGCGAGGTCAACACCTGTGCCTGCGGGGCTGACGACTAGTGATCCTCGTCGCCGGCGTCGGCTACCAGCACCTGAGCGACCTCTCATTCGGGTCGGTCCTGGTGGAGCGTATGCAGGAAATGGAGTGGCCCGAGGAAGTCCAGATAGAGGACTTCGGGTGGGGCCCGATCTCCATCCTGCACTGGTTCGAGGAGAGCCCCGGCAAGAAGTTCGACCGTGCCATCTTCGCCGGAGCGATCGAGCGCGGTCGGGAGCCGGGTAAGCTCTACACCTACGCCTGGCTCGCCGACAGGCCTGACCCCGAAGTGGTGCAGGAGCGCATCTCCGAGGCACTTACCGGCGTCATAAGCCTCGAGAACCTGCTCATCATCGCAGACCATTTCGAGGCGCTCCCACCCGATACCACCGTTATAGAGCTCGAACCGGTGGAGCAGGAGTGGGGCTCCGAGTTGAGTGAGATCGGCCAGCAAAGATTGACGGAGACCATCAAGTGGATCCGTAACGAGATCAAGGCGAAACCCCGTTCGAACGGCAACGGCCGCAAGGAGGTTCGAAACCGATGAAAGACAACGGCGGCAAGCCATTCGACCCGGTAAGCGCCCTGCGCTGCCGCGACGACATCCTGCAGGCGATGTACTGGATGCGCGGCGAGGGCTTCGGCGAAGACGCTGACGTGGGTAGTCTGGTCAGTTTCCTTGCCCTTGACGAGAGCCTGTTGCGCGAACAGCTAGACATCCTGACCGAGGAGGGCCATCTGGAAGAGACGGAGGGACGCTACCGTTTGAGCGAACTCGGCGCCAGAGAGGGCGGCCGCCGCTTCGCCGACGAGTTCTCCGGATTGCAGGATACCGCCCACGGCGAATGTGGCCCTGAATGCCCGCACTGCCAGGGCATCGCGCGTGACGCCTGCGTCCACTGCGCCCCGGACGAAGAGCCGGCTCCCCTCGGCACCAGCCACTGATGACCGACCGCTCCAGGAAACAGATTCCGGTAGTACAAGTCTCGAGCCCGACTCCGGAGCTGCCTTCAGAGTTCCAGCATCTTCTGGAGTGGCTCGGTACAGGCCTCGAACGGATGGAAGAGATACAGGATGATAAGACCCGCGAGGAGGTCTTCGCGTTCCTAGAAGGCATAGATGTCCTGCACCGGCAGGGGCTTGGACGAATACTGGATCTCATCGCCAACCTCGGCGGCCGGCAGGCTTTAGAGCGTATCTCTCAAGACCCGGTGGTCAGCACCCTGCTCGATATGTATGACCTGCCGGAGGCGGACGAAAAGACGCAGGTGGAACGCGCCCTGGAAGGCGTATATCCCTATTTCCAGTCTCACGGTGGCAAGCTGGATCTCCTGGGAGTGGAGGACGGCAGAGTCCGGGTGCGCCTCTCCGGTTCATGCGAGGGTTGCCCGGGGACGGCGACGACCCTCGGGCGGGTGGTCGAGGAAGCCCTGCGCGAGGGGTTTCCGGGCTTCAGGGAGCTGGTGGCGGAGGAGCCGCCCCCGGCGCCGAAGAACATCGTCCAGCTCGGCCGCCGTCCGCTGCGCCGCCCGCGATGGGTTTCGGCGGGACAGATGGATGACCTGGAGCCTGGAGCGTTACGGCCGCTGCGTCTCGAAGACGTGCCTCTGCTCGTAACCCGCCTGGACGGAGAGGTCTACGCCTACCGGGACGGCTGCCCCCCAGGCAGCGCCCTCACCCTGCAACTTGGTCGCGTGGAGGGTGTAACGCTAGTCTGTCCGTGGCACGGTTGCCGCTACGACCTGCGAACCGGTAAGCGCGAGGACGCCGAAGGAAAATTGTCGGTGCTCCCCGTCGCGGTAAGAGACGGAGAGGTAAAGGTCGCCCTCGGTACGGAAGAGGTCGGGCCGGAGTGAAGCCCCGCGTGCTCGTCGCGGGAATGGGCAACGACCTGCGCCAGGACGACGGGTTCGGGATAGTAGTAACCCGCCGCTACGCGGAGTCCGGCGTGCCGGAGAGCGTCCGGGTATACGAGGCGGGCATCGCCGGCATCGGGCTGGTCCAGGAGTTGATGGACGACTATGAAGCCCTCGTCATCGTGGACGCCACGGATCGTAACGCGGAGCCAGGCACCGTCTTCATGCTGGAGGCCGACGTCCCGGCTAGGAAAGAGCTAACCGAAGAGGACCGGCAGGAGGTCCTGGCCGACACGCATCTCACCGTCCCCTCGCAAGCCCTGACCCTTGCTCGCGCCCTCGACATCCTGCCGCCGACTGTCTATATCCTGGGTTGCCAGCCGAAAGAGTGTGGCCTCGGAATGGATCTGAGCGAGCCGGTAGAACGCGGCGTCACCGAAGCCATCGAACGCCTTCGAAAGCTGATCGTCCGGTTGGCACACGAGCCGGCCGTATCGTGAAGACTTCCATCGTAGGGCGCCGCGAGGTCTGCGTACGTGGCATCGTGCAGGGGGTTGGCTTCAGGCCTTTCGTCTACGCCCTGGCGCGCAACCACGGGCTTTCGGGGACGGTCCGCAACGACGCCGAGGGCGTCCGCATCGAGGTCGAAGGTGCGCCGGAGGAGCTCGAACGCTTTGTGCGCGCGCTACGGGAGGACGCCCCACCCCTTGCCGTGGTCGAGTCCGTCTTCTGGCAGCCGCTCGCGGCGCTCGGGGACGGGGAGTTCCGCATCGAGGAGAGCCGGGAGGGGCTCCGCCGTCAGGCGCTCGTCTCGCCGGATGTCGCAACCTGCGACGATTGCCTGGCTGAGCTTCTGGACCCCGCGGACAGGCGCTACCGCTATCCTTCCACCAACTGCACGAACTGCGGCCCGCGCTTCACCATCACCCGCTCCGTCCCCTACGACAGGGCCACGACCACGATGTCCGGCTTCGAGATGTGCCCCGACTGCCGTCGCGAGTACGAAGATCCCACGAACCGCCGCTTCCACGCCCAGCCCAACGCATGCCCCGCCTGCGGGCCGCGGGTAAGGCTGCTCGACAGGTTCGGGCACGAGCTTCACGCCAGGCCCGATGACCCCATCTCGAGAACGGCGCAGATGTTGCGCGGGAGGGCCATCGTCGCCATAAAGGGTCTCGGCGGCTACCATCTGGCCTGCGACCCATTCGACGAGAAGGCTGTGAGGATGCTGCGGGGCCGCAAGGTACGCCAGGACAAGCCCTTCGCGCTCATGGCCCGCGACCTCTCCCAGGTACGTGAGATCTGCCGCGTCTCGCCCGAGGAAGAGGCGCTGCTCACCTCGCCGGCCCGCCCGATAGTGCTCCTTGAACGTCGGGAGAATGCCGGCGTCGCCGAAGAGGTCGCCCCGCGTCAGAAAACATTAGGTGTGATGCTCGCGTACACGCCATTGCATCACCTGCTCTTGCGCGACGCGGGCATCCCGCTCGTCATGACCAGCGGCAACAACTCGGACGAGCCCATAGCGTATCGGGACGAGGAGGCGTTGGATCAGCTCTGCGACATCGCCGACTACTTCCTCATCCACGACCGTGAGATCCACATGCGCTGCGATGACACGGTTGTCAGGACAGCGGGTGGAAGACCGTACCCGATCCGGCGCTCCCGAGGCTACGCCCCGGCGCCACTCCGGCTGGCCGAAAGTGTCGCCAGCCACACCTTGTCCTGCGGTGGAGAGCTCAAGAACACGTTCTGCCTGGCCAGAGGCCGCCACGCCTTCATGAGCCACCACATCGGTGACGTGGAGAACTACGAGACGCTACGGTCGTTCAGGGAGGGAGTCGAGCACTACTGCAGGCTCTTCGACGTGAGCCCGGAGCTGGTCGCCTACGACCTTCATCCAGATTACCTGTCCACCAAATACGCCCGCGAACTGGAGGAAGCCGGGCTGCCTGCCGTGGGCATTCAGCACCACGAGGCACACGTCGCGAGCTGCCTCGCGGACAACGAACGTCCCGCGGATGAGCGTGTGATCGGGGTCGCCCTCGACGGGACCGGCTACGGCACGGACGGCGCCGTCTGGGGCGGGGAGTTCTTCGAGGGAAGCCTGGAAGAAGGATTCACGCGCCGGGCGCACCTCGAATACGCCCCTTTGCCAGGGGGATCGGCGGCCATTCGCCAGCCGTGGCGCATGGCGCTCGCGCAACTGATAACGCTCTACGGCGAGGAAGAAGTGCTGAAGCTCCCGCTTGCGGTGGTGCGACAGGCCGGAGAGAGAAATGTCCGGCTCATCGCCCGTCTCGTGGAGCACAAACTGAACACCCCGCCCACCTCCAGCGCGGGCCGCCTCTTCGACGCCGTGGCCGCGCTCGTCGGCGTGGCCGGCTCCACTCGCACGACCTACGAAGGACAGGCGGCCATAGAGCTGGAACTAACCGCGGACGCCCCGACGAACCGAAGCTACTCCGTCCACCTGCGTCCCGAGCGAGACACCTGGATCGTCGAGACCCGCGAAGTAGTTGCCGCCGTAGTCGAAGACCTGCTCTCCGGGCGCCCTGCGTCCGAAATCTCAGCCACCTTCCACCGCACCATCGCCCACATAGTCACCAGAGTCTGCGACAAGGTCAGGGAGTCAGACGGAGTAAACACGGTCGCCCTCTCCGGAGGAACATTCCAGAACATGCTCCTACTAACCCAGACAACAGATCTACTAGAGGAGAAGCAATTCGTGGTCCACAGACACCACCGCGTCCCCGCCAACGACGGCGGATTAGCACTAGGACAAGCAATACTAGCGGACAGAGTCTTTATAAGACATGCTGACAAGCTGAAATGCTGACAAGCGGAGCCCGAAGGGCGTAGCGTGCTGAAATGCTGAACACGAAGGGAGGCAAGCAATGTGTCTGGGAATTCCCGGTAGGATAGTCGAGATACTCGATGAGGACCTTCTGCTCGCAAAAGCCGAGGTGAGCGGGGTCAGGCGCAACATAAACATAGGGCTTGTCCACAACGAGGACGAGCGCATAGAGGTCGGGGACTGGGTTTTGATCCACGTCGGCTTCGCGATGTCCCACCTGAACGAAACCGAGGCGCAGTCTCAGCTACAGGCGCTCGAAGACATAGGCGAGGCCTACGAGCAGGAGCTGGCCGAGCTGCGCGCCTCCCAGATAGAGTAGCCGTGCAACGCGAAACTATGCTCCCGGACTCCTACTGCACCCTGGACCACGACGGCTGTATCGTCTGCTCCGACGCAGGCATCCCGCTTCGCATAGTCTCCATCGACGGCGACGACGCCCTCTGCGAAGACACAATCGGAAACCGCGCCGAGATAGCCGTAGAACTGGTCAGGCCCGTAACAGTGGGAGAAGTCCTGCTAACGCACGGCGGCGTCGCCATCAGCAAAGTCGAACCTGAAACCTGATGCCTGAAACCTGAGCGACCGAAGGGAGCGACCATCAAATACGTAGACGAGTTCAGAGACGCCGAGATCGCCCGCGCCGTGTCGGCCGAGATAGCCGCGATCACAGACCCCGCAAGACACTACAAGCTGATGGAGGTCTGCGGCGGCCACACCCACACCATCTACCGCCACGGCATCAAGGACCTCTTACCGGACCAGATAGAGTTGGTCCACGGCCCGGGCTGTCCAGTCTGCGTCCTGCCGATGGGCCGGGTGGACGAGGGCATAGAGATCGCCGAACTGCCCGAGGTCATCTTCACCTGCTTCGGAGACATGATGCGCGTCCCCGGCTCCAGGGGGAACCTGCTCGAGGTAAAGGCCGAAGGCGCGGACATCCGCATGGTCTACTCTCCCCTGGACGCCCTGCGCATCGCCCGCGAGAACCAGGACCGCGAGGTCGTCTTCTACGCCATCGGCTTCGAGACGACGGCCCCATCGACGGCGCTCACCCTGCAACGCGCGAAGAGGGAGGGGCTTCAGAACTTCTCCGTCTTCTGCAACCACGTAACCATCGTCCCTCCGGTGCGGGCGCTGCTCGATTCCCCGGATCTGCGCCTGGACGCGTTTATCGGGCCTGGACACGTCTCGACGGTGATCGGGTGCAGGCCATACGAGTTCATGCCCGAAGATTACGGCAAGCCCTGCGTGGTGGCCGGGTTCGAGCCGTTGGACCTCCTGCAATCCATCCTGATGCTGATGCATCAACTCGAGGACGGGCGCTGCGAGGTCGAGAACCAGTACAGCAGGATCGTACCCTGGGAAGGTAACCTCGCGGCCCTGGGTAGCATGGCCGAGGTCTTCGAGCTGCGCCCTTACTTCGAGTGGCGGGGTCTTGGCTTCATCGCCCAATCCGCGCTCAAGCTCTCCCCGGCCTACGCAGACTTCGACGCCGAGTTGCGTTACTCCACGCCCGGTGTGCGGGTGGCTGACCCCAAGGCCTGCCAGTGCGGCGAGGTCTTGAAAGGCGTACTCAAGCCCCACGAGTGCCGGGTCTTCGGCACGGCCTGCACGCCGGAGCGCCCGCTTGGCGCACTGATGGTCTCCTCGGAAGGAGCCTGCGCCGCCTACTACAACTTCGGGCGCAAGTCTTACGAGAAGGTCGAGATCGGGTCCAAAGGATGACCGACAGAGAGCAGCGCGTCCTCGACTCTCTCGAAGAGAACCGCCGCCGGCCCCCGAAGTTCACAGCCCCCCGCATAGATATGAGCCACGGCGCAGGGGGTAAGGCGACCCACAAACTCATCGAGGGCCTCCTCCTGCCGACCCTCGAAAACCCCGCCCTCGCCCCGCTCGGCGACGCGGCGACGATTCCATTCGGAGACAACCGCATCGCACTTACCACCGACTCCTTCGTCGTGCGCCCCCTCGTCTTCCCCGGCGGCTCGATAGGGGAGCTCGCGGTAAACGGCACCGTCAACGACCTCGCTGTCTCCGGCGCGACCCCGCTCGGCCTCTCCGCCGCCCTTATCATCGAGGAAGGGCTCGAAACAGAGGTACTTACCCATGAGATCGAAGCGATGGCGAGGTCCGCCGAGCAGGCCGGCGTACCCATCGCCACGGGCGACACCAAAGTGGTCGAACGCGGCAAAGGCGACGGGCTCTACGTCATAACTACCGGAGTAGGCGTCGCGGACCAGGAGTTGGACCTGTCTTCCGCTGCCATCCGTCCGGGAGACAAGATCCTTTGTTCAGGCACATTGGGAGATCACGGTGCTGCCATCCTGATCGCACGCGGAGACCTGGAGCTCGAAGCCGAAGTCCTCTCCGACACCAGGCCCCTCACACCGCTCACACAGGCGCTCAAAGACTCCGCCGGAGCGGGCCTGCGCTTCATGCGCGACCCCACGCGCGGAGGTGTCGGGACTGTTTTGAACGAGCTCGCCCGCGACTCCGGATGCGGTGTCGCGCTCTGGGAAGAGAAGCTCCCCATCAGGGATGTCGTGCACGGGGCTTGTGAGATCCTTGGCATAGACCCTCTCTACGTCGCCAACGAAGGCAAGCTCCTCGCCGTAGTAGCTCCGGAATCAGCGGACGCCGCCCTCGATTCCCTGCGCGGCGTCGAAGGCGGCGAGGACGCCCAGATAATCGGTGAGGTCCGCGAGGAGCCAGCGCGCATGGTCATCATGCACACCGGCTTCGGTGGCACCCGCATGATCGACATGCTCGTCGGCGATCCTTTGCCGAGAATCTGTTAGGAAGGTAGATCAGGTGCAAGAGGGAGTTCACGTCCCGGCTGGCGGCGATCGATTTCAGGAACATCGTGAGGTGTTCGGCACCAGGAGGATCGACTACAAAGTATCGACGCTGGATACGAACGGTGGTCTCTTCATCTCCGAGATCATCGATGGCCTCAAGGGCGGACCGGCGCGGCATCTCCATCATGAACAGGAGGAGTGGTTCTACGTCGTCGAGGGTGAATACATCATCGAGATCGGCGACGAGAGATACCGGTTGGGGCCCGGCGATTCCGTCCTCGCGCCGAGAAAGGTGCCGCATGTTTGGGCTCACGTTGGAGAAGGGACAGGCAAGCTGATCGCCACCGTCCAGCCCGCAGGGAAGCTGGAGGCGTTCTTCGATGAGTTGGCTAAGGTGAAGGGAACTCCATCACGCGAAGAGCTTCAGAAGCTGTTTCGTGCGTACGGGATGGACCTGGCCGGACCAGCTTTAGCGATCGAATGACACGTGAGCAACCTCTACCCACGTCACACGAGCCCAGATGCACACGAAGGTCGGCGGCACCCGCATGATCGACATGCTCGTCGGTGACCCGCTGCCCAGGATCTGTTAGGTCAGAGGTTTATAGGCGCACAGCGTTGCGGAGTGTCCCCTGAACTCCAAAGTTGTGTAAACCCAAGACGTACCGTTTGACGTACGTAGGTTACAGCGTACAATTCCATCAATCGACTAGCGGAGGTGTGTCATGACTTCGATTTCGGCCAGCGAAGCCCGCGCCAATCTGTACCGTTTGATCGATGAGGCAGCATCTTCCCATCAGCCGCTGCTTATCTCAGGCAAGAGAAACAAGGCAGTACTGGTAGCCGAGGAGGATTGGACAGCCATACAGGAGACCCTTTCCCTGCTCTCTGTGCCCGGCATGCGTGAATCCATCCGGGAAGGGATGGCTACGCCTGTTGAGGAGTGCGACGAGGATCCGGGTTGGTGAGTTGGCGACTTGTATACACAAAACAGGCGCAGGAAGACGCAAAGAAGCTGGCCACAAGGGAGCTGAAACCCAAAACACAGGAGTTGTTGACGATACTCCCAGAAGATCCTCTTCAAAAACCACCTCCTTTCGAGAAGCTTGTGGGAGATCTCTCGGGCGCCTACTCGCGACGAATCAACATCCAACATCGGTTGGTGTATCAGGTGCTGGAGAAAGATCGGGTCGTCAAGGTTTTGCGACTATGGAGTCACTACGAATAGCACTGGTCCGCGGTCATCACGTACCGCGGAGAGGGTCAGGCTCATCTCTGTTCGCTGGGCCCGTGTCGAGGGGGGCAAGTCCCGAATTCTGTAGTTTCGGGACTTGCCCCGGGAGGCCTCTGATGTTCAGAGCGAGTACATTGAGAGCGATCCGAAAAGAGGAGATTGTTCAACGGAACGATCGCTGACGAGAGGGAGGTCGTGACGGCTTGTCTCGCCCCACTACACCTCGGCGAGAGGCAGGTCGTGCGATCCCTGACCCGCAGCGGTCTGCAATTGCCGGGTGATGAGCGGATGCTTTCCTACTTGCGTGAGAACCTCGAAGGACTAATCGAAGAGACGCTCACCGACTTTCTCGCGAAGAACCGTGAACAGCATCTGGTCGAGCCGGATCTGAATCCCGGTGGACGGTTGGTCTGCGTGGGCGACGAGGAGTTCGAGTACATCTTCCGGGACGGGGAGGGATGGGCTCGATTTCGCCTGGAGTATCCCGAATCGGACGGCACGCTCCGGTTCTCGCGGGTCGGGGTCGACCGGGACCTGACGCAGGCGATGCTCTACGCCGGACAGCAGTTCGACTGGAACGTGGGCTCCGGCGGTTTCTGGCTTTTCTCGAAGCTCGACGGGCAATGGACCGAAGCCGGAAGAGTGGGAAGCTGGATCTCATAGGCTCTATTTGGCTGGTGGATTCTGGGCAGCGAGCGGCTGAAGTCCGGCGTTCGGCGTTGGAAGGAGGTCGTATAATCCATTGAGAGTACCGTCTTGTTGAAGGGCGTGGCAGGTATGGAGCAGATGTTGGAAGCTGTTTCCGAGAATGGAACGTTTCGCTTGTTAGAGCCATCGGCGGTTACGCTCGTCGATGGCCAGCACGTTCGCCTTACGGTCGAGACAGAAGGAACGCCAGACCATGTCCTCGCACTCTCCGAGAGAGTGTATGATGGCCTCTCCGAAGAGGAGATCGACGAGGTTGAGAGGATCTCCCTCGAGCGTCGCACGTTCTTTGGCGACCGCACATCGTGACGACACAGGCGCCCGTGCTTCTGGGTACTTCGCTGGAGCGCGGCGCTTCGCGAAGCTGGGTATTCTTATATCCAATGGCTCTACGTGAGGTGCTTAAGAGTGGCGAAGAAGCTAGGTAGTTCAAACCACCCCGCCGTTGTCCGCGTGCAGACGCCCCGAAGGGCTGAGGAGATCCTCTCCATTTGTACTAGAAATGATTGGGAGGTCATTGTCGGAGTGGAGCCGGACGAACCGGAAAACATTGCGGACGTCGAGATGCTCCTCAACCATCCTACGCCGTTGAGAAACCCGGTGAAGGTCGGCCGTAATGATCCCTGCCCCTGCGGTAGTGGGCGGAAGTACAAGAAATGCTGCGGCGCTCGATGAAGATCGAAGACAGCCTCGCGTTGAGGAGTAGAACATGAGCAGAGCCGATCTGAATTTCGAGGTAGGCGACTGCGTAAAGGTGAGAGAGGGGGTAGGTGACCTGGACTCGGATGTGGATATTAGCGGATGGCAGGGCAGAGTCCTGGAAATCGCTGAAGACGAGAGCGGCCAGGCGTTGATCTTCGTCGCCTGGGATAGCTACACTCTCAAAGAGATGCCCCGATCATACCTGGAACAAAGCGAGATGGAAGGGATGGATTGGCAACGGTTTCTCTTGCTGATCGAGGATATAGAACATACCCAGAGCAGGGATACCCAAAGGGATGTCGATGAGGTTGTAGATGAGATCTACTCCCGTATAGGTTGGTATTCTCTCGGGGAAGAGGGGAAGCGTATTCAAGTAGTCCTCTCTGGCGTGGAAGAGGAATGGGAAGCATTCAAAGCGTGGGAAAGATACCTCGCGGAGAACTTGAGGTTTCCATTCGAAGCTGTGGTTAGTGAATATCAAGACGAGGGGGCACTGCAGCGCGGTGACAGGATCCGGGTCCAGGAAATTTCGCTTCTGGATGATCTCTACGGGGTGATTGTTTCGGGTAAGCGGGGCCGTCGAAGTATAGACTATCCACTGTGTGACCTGGATGTAGTCGGTGAGGGTGTAAACGAGCAGATCGTTTCGGATTATGCACTCTGGTTCGCGAATCGCTAAACCGAAAGTCGAATGAGACAAAAGCCTCCAAAAGCTGTACTGAGCAGAGTCCGGAAGCTCGCGCGGATCGCCAGAGATCTGTCCGAAGGCGCGAATTTCTCTATCACGCGGTTGACGACCCTCAAGTCCTTGTGTGAAGCCCCCGAGGTTTCAGCCCATTTTGCGGTGTTCCTGGCCAGGCATACCAGCCGGAGAGTCAACTCACGGCACCTGAGAAAAGATGAATCGCACAACGAACTGATCACAAGGTCCGTCGAACGGCTCGGGAGATATGTCGAGAGACCCTCCGATCCGGAACGCGAAGCACTCAGGGAGGTTCTGCGCGAGCTCGAGAGCGTGAATAACGAGTACAAATCCATCCCGTACGGAATGGTGAGGATTATCCAGGACAAGAACGTCTTGATCGTAGAGGATGCGGTCCAGTGCGTACTGTCACCATACACTGCCCCGAGCCAGGCATACCATCTGGCACGGGATTATGCCGAGCGCTACGATCCGCGGTATGGGACGGGGCTCATTCCCGAATCGGCGCCACTGGTCATGGACATCGTGGATTTCTGGTGCGACTACTATACGATAGACCGTGATGATCTGTGACACGATGTCTGCCAACCACGCACTTGCCGTTAGACCACGCCAGGGCTTGAAACCATGAGCATGTCCTCGGAACAACTCGAAGCCGAAGCATTGGAACTCCCGGTTCGGGAGCGTGCCTCTCTGGCGCACCGGCTCCTGGAAGGTCTCGCGGAAACCGAACATACGAAGGCGCGGTACACGCCGAAGCAAGGCCAATATCTCTCTTTCATCCACTACTACACGAAGATCCACGGCGTCCCTCCGTCGGAAGCTGACATGCAGCGCTATTTCAGGGTGTCGCCACCGGCGGTGCACCAGATGATCCTCACCCTGGAGGCAAGGGGATTCATCGAACGGGTCCCCAGGATGCCCAGGTCCGTGCGGCTGATTGTACCCCGCTCGGACTTGCCCGACCTGGGGTGAAGGTTAGGTCTCGAGTGAAAGGAAACCTGTGGCTGAACGTATCGAGAAGAAGGAGTTTATCCGCCGCCTCGCCGGACGGATGCAGACCGACGAAGCCACGGCCACGCGGTGGCTGGATGGTGTGCTGGAGGAGATGTACCAGACCTTCCGCTCCGGCCTTGGGCTCACGCTGCCCGGCTTCGGAGGCTTCTACCTGGATCGGAGACGAGAGAGCTGGGCGTTCAAGTTCAACCCCGGTCAGAAGCTGCGCGCCCTCTTCGGCTGGTCCTCCTCTTACCACGGCCCGCTATAATACCGGCCCGTTTGTGCGATCATATCGCGAAACGAGTACGAAAGCATTACCTGTGGTCTCGACGTTTTGGAGACGATCAAGATGAGCGCGGGAGCTGGATACAAGGTCCCTCGGAAAATAAGGGAGAGATACGAAGCCGTTGTCGGGATCACGGACGAGTTCTGCCAACAGCATCTGAACGACGAATACGCGGACCTGTCTCGAAAGATGGCCGCTGCCCTTAGCAGAGAGAGACCATCGCCACTCGAAAGCGGGCGTGCAAGGTCATGGGCCGCCGGTATCGTCTACGCGCTCGGTCGGGTGAACTTCCTCTCCGACGATAGCAGGGAGCCGCACATGACCATGGGCGAGCTTTGCGAGAAGATCGGCGTGAGCCAGAGCAACGCTTCGAGCAAGTCCAGGGAGATATGGAAGAGGCTGGGCCTCATGCAGTTGCACCCGGATTGGTGCCCGCCGAGCATGTTGGGGGAGAACCTGCTGGCGTGGATCGTCGAGGTAAATGGTCTGCCCGTGGATGCGCGTATGATGCCCAGAGAAGTACAGGAGGAAGCGTATCGGCTGGGCCTGATCCCCTACATGCCGTAGAAGGCTCTGATGCCGGTGAGGTATGCTGAGTTGCTTATGGAGACTCGCTACGAACATACTACTTTGAATGAGGATCGCGTTCCGGGCATAGTGGACACGACGATGAAGGTCGTCGAACTGGTCGTCGAGCAGCAGGCCAAAGCGCCAATCGACCTTCGGAAATAGCAGTGCGGCGTGCGGCATTAGAGAGGCCATCGCGGCGTACATAGAGAGCCTGGAGGCTCACGATGAGCCTATTCCGCCATCGATCACTGAGGAGTTGGTAGAGGTTCGTTAGCAAAGGGCACGCTAAGAGCCATCATCCGGCAGTCAGGCTTGACTGTAGACGAATTCAACGCTCTGAAACGACTGGGGGCGCAAGTGGTGCGGACAGATGCAGATACCCTCGCCGCCCAGAGCAGGACAGAACTGCTTCGGCGCAATTCGATCTTCGAGTCCTTCTTCGAGGCCGAGGCTCCGCGACTGGCCGAAGCCTGTGACGAGATCTCCAGGCGGTTCCTGGCCGGTGGGCGCCTCCTGGCGTTCGGAAATGGCTCCGCGGCCACCGATGCGCAGCACGTCTCGGTAGAGTTCGTGCATCCTGTGATCGTTGGCAAGCGGGCGCTGCCCGCGCTTGACCTCGGCCCTGACTTCGAGCGACGCCTGCCCGTCGTGCTGCGGCCCGAGGATATGGTGATGGGCTTCGCATCACCCGATGTGGACGAAACAGTCGAACGGGCGCTCCGGGCGGCCGGCCAGCGGGGGGCGCTGACGTTCGCCCTGACGGGAGAGGCGGGGGAGTATTCTTTCGCGCCGCCTGATCTGGACCCGTTCGTCGTTCAGGAGGTCTTCGAGGTCCTCTACCACGTTCTCTGGGAGACGGTGCACGTGTACTTCGAGCACCGCGAACAGGGCCACGACGTCGGCAACTCCTCGTTCCTCTATCCGTTCCTCGGCAAAGGACAGCAACCTCTCGAAGAGGTCGTGAAAGAAGTGCAGGGCTCGATGCTCCAGAAGATGCAGGAGGTGAACCGCCTGCGCACCGCGGCTGCCAAATCGGAGGCTGCGGCCATCGTCGAGACGGCGGTGGCCATCTCCGAACGATTGGAGCGGGGGGGGAAGCTGATCTCCTTCGGCAACGGGGGCTCGGCCACGGACGCGAACGACCTTGTCTCAGACTGTGTGGACCCGCCGCAGGGCTTGGGCGCGGTTCCGGCGGTCTCCCTCTCAGCCGAGCCGGCCAACATAACGGCCATTGCCAACGACATTGGTACGGAGGCGATCTTCACCCGCCAGCTCATCGCCCACGCGAGGCCCGAGGACGTCGCGGTCGGTATCTCGACGAGCGGGGGCTCCGCCAACATACTCGCCGCGCTCGCCGAAGCCCGGAAACGGGGCCTGCTGACGGTCGGCATCGTGGGCTACGATGGAGGTAGGATCGTCGGAGAGCGGCTTGCGGACCACGCGGTCGTCGTCCGCTCGGACTACATACCGCGCATCCAGGAAGTCCAGGCTTCCATCTACCATGTACTTCGCGGGCTCGTCGAACGGTGCAAGGCCTGAGGTCCGGATATAGAGTTGGAGGTATCGTATGCGCTACGTGCTGCTGATAGTGGGAGGGTTGATGGCCCTTTTGTGGGCGCCGTCTGGTTGTTGTAGGGCATAGGCATCCTGCCAGGAAGCTTCATGACCGGACAGGTGTTCTGGGCCGTAATGGGCGCGGTCCTTCTGGCCGTCGGAGGATCGCTCGTCCTCGCCGGGTTTCGCCTGAACAGGCGCCGCTGAGGACAGCCCGCCGTTTCACCACGTGGGGTAAGCTCTGTCACGACCGGTACAGGCTTAGGGTAATAGACTCTAACCAGACGTAGCGAAGGGGGCTGGCGCGTTTGCAAGGTAGCGGAGAGAGCGTGGACGCGAGGACAATGCTCGCCATGGACCGTTCGGCGAGGCTGATGGAGCGTGCTGTCAGGCTGATGCCAGGCGGCGTCAACAGCCCCGTGCGGGCTTTCCGTTCTGTTGGTGGGAATCCGCTGTTCATGGAGCGGGGCGAGGGCTCGCGCATCTTCGACGTGGACGGCAACTCTTATATCGACTTCGTGATGAGCTACGGGCCGCTAGTCCTCGGGCATGCTTATCCCGAGGTCATCGAGGCTATCGAGAACACGGCCAGGAAGGGCACGACCTTCGGCGCCCCGACAGAGCCCGAGGTCGAACTCGCGGACCTCGTGTGCGGGTCTGTCCCCTCCGTCGAGATGGTCAGGATGACCAACTCGGGGACTGAGGCGACGATGAGCGCCATCCGGCTCGCCCGCGGGTATACGGGGCGGGAGAGGATCCTGAAGTTCGACGGCAACTACCATGGCCACGGCGACGCCTTACTAGTGTCGGCCGGCTCCGGTGTTGCCACTTTAGGGCTTCCCGACAGCCCCGGAGTAACGAGGGGCGCCGCAAAGGACACCGCCGTCCTACCGTACAACGACCTCGAGTCGGTGCGGGACCTCTTCGCGCGCGAAGGGGAGGAGTTCGCCGCCGTCATCGTGGAGCCCGTCGCGGGGAACATGGGCTGCGTGCCGCCTCAGGAGGGTTATCTCGAAGGGCTGAGGGAGATCACGAACGAGTACGGCACCGTCCTCATCTTCGACGAGGTCATGACGGGCTTCAGGCTCGCCCGTGGCGGGGCGCAGGAACGCTACGGCGTCACGCCCGACCTGACGTGCCTCGGTAAGATCATCGGCGGTGGACTCCCCGTGGGGGCGTACGGTGGGAAGCGTGGGATCATGGACCTCATCGCGCCATCTGGTCCTATCTACCAGGCGGGCACCCTCTCCGGAAACCCACTCGCGATGGCCGCCGGCCTCGCGACCCTGCGCGCCGCAGGACAGCCTGGTTTCTACGACCGGTTGGAGGAACTCGGCTCGCGCTGGCGTAAAGGTATGGGTGAGGCCGCCTCGGCGGGGAGCCGTCCGTTCACCATAAACCAGGTCGGCTCGATGGTCAGCATCTTCTTCACCGATGGCCCCGTAACGGATTTCGGCTCCGCGGCCGCGTCGGACACGAACGCGTTCAAGGATTTCTTCTGGCACATGCTCACCAGGGGTATCTACCTGGCCCCGAGTCAGTACGAGGCCGGCTTTATCTCGACGGCGCACTCCGATGAGGACCTGGACAGGACCTTCGAGGCGGCCAACGAGTGGTTCGCGAGGGGGGACTAGGTGGAGGAGACCGCACGTCGGACGCCGGATCTCTCGCTCAAGGACACGTTCCTCAGGGCCGCCAGGGGCCTTCCCGTAAGGGACGACGGGCGGGCCAGGGTCGTGGCCGAGGCGCTCGGGTATCTGCAACGCGGCTTCGACGCCCACTACGCCGGGGGAGGGGCTGGCGACGACGATATCCTGGTCGGGGACAACGCTTACGCGCTTGCCGTCGAGACCATAGCGCACCTCGACGAGCCCAGGTTCGTGGCCGTGGCGAGCCGTATGATCCGCGACGGCGCTGGACGCATCGCCTCAGGCGGCGCGGTCACCGTACAGATGTGGACGCCCCACCTCGCCGGACTCCTCGACATCATCTCAGGAGAGGGCGCCGAGAGGTCGGAGGCGAGGATCACGGACGCCGCCAGGGAGCTGCGTGACCCGGGTGGGTAAGCTGCCCTCGGGGACGGAGCGGACACTCCTGGTACGCGAGATGTTCGACAGGATCGCGGGCCGCTACGACCTCATGAATACCGTCATGACCGCTGGACTCAACCGCCTCTGGAACCGGAGGGTGCTAAGCGCCACGGGACTGAGGGCCGGCGGCGGGGCGCTCGACCTCGCCTGCGGCACGGGCAGCCTGACGCGCGACCTTGCGAAGAAGGTAGGCCCCGAGGGCCACGTGCTAGGCGTGGACTTCTCAGGTGAGATGCTGTGCGTGGCACGGGCAAGGCCCCTGCCCAACGTCGAGTACCGGCTCGGGGACGCCACCGACCTGGATGGGGTCCCTCCCGGGGCCTTCGATGCGGTCACCATCGCCTACGGGGCGAGGAACATACCCGACCTCGACGCGTTGTTCTCGGAGATGGCCCGCACGCTTAAGCCAGGCGGCGTCGCGGTGTGCCTGGAGATAGCGCGACCCGAGGGCAGGGTGGCGTCCAGGTTCTATGGGCTGTGGTTCGACAGAATAGTTCCAAAATTGGGTGGTTTGATCTCCGGAGATGCGTCAGCTTACTCTTATCTGCCCGAAAGCGTGAAAGAGTTCGTGGCACCAGGCGAATTAGCTGACATAATAAGGCGCAATGGATTACAAGACGTTACATGGAGGCGGCTCGCAGGTGGCATCATCACGCTCCATCGTGGGATCAGACGCCCTCCCGGAAGCTAGCAGGCTCCACTCCGCGGTACCGGAGGAGGCCTTCGAGGCCATCGACGAGGTCGAGGGCCTACTAGCGGGGGTCGCAGAGGACGCGCCCTCTGAGCTGGTCGAGCCGGCGCTTGGGTCGCTTACGTCGGGGGGGAAGCGTCTGAGGCCGCTCCTTCTGGTGCTGAGCGCGCGCATGGGCGAGCCTGAGCGGGAGGATCTGCTCGGGGCCGCAACCGCCATCGAGGTCCTCCACACGGCGACCCTGATCCACGACGACATCGTGGACCGGGCCGAGAGCAGGCGGGGTGTGCCCACAACCGTAGCAGGGTACGGGCGTGAGATCGCCGCAGCCACGGGGGACTACCTCTTCGCCGAGGCCTTCTCGGAGCTGGCCAGGATCGGGGACCCGAGGCTCGTCCGCGCTTTCGCCGAGGCCTCCGTAGGGCTCGCGGCAGGTGAGCTCGAGCAGTACCGCGCGAACGGGGCGACAGTCGAGGTCGAGGCGTACCTGGAGCACATAAGGAAGAAGACCGCAGGGCTTTTCCAGGCGGCGTGCGTGGCCGGCGCTACCCTCGGTGGGCTCTCGCTCGTGCAGATAAACGCTTTGGCGAGCTACGGCCAGGCACTTGGTATAGCCTTCCAGATGTCAGACGACATAATGGACCTGGTCGGCAAACCCGGCCTCATGGGCAAGGGCATAGGCACAGACCTCGTCGAGGGTACTGTGACGCTGCCCGTCATCTTCGCCTTGAAGGAGGGGGGCGCAGACACCATAAGGCGTGTCCTCGCTGACCCGAGCCCCGCCCCTGGCCTGCTCGAGGCCGGCATAGAGGCGGTGCTTGCCACCGATGCCGTCGCCAGGACCGAGGAGTGGGCGCAAGGTGAGATCGACGCAGCCCTCGAAGACCTCGGCCTCTTGCCCGACTGCCCCGAACGCGAGTTCCTTGAGTCCGTAGCCTCGGAGGTGGTCGGGAGGGATGCCTGAGAGCGAGTCCTGGCCTGTGATCTTCGCGGCCGGGACCCTCATGCCCGTCTCGTCGCCCCCTGTGCAGGACGGCGCCGTGCTCGTCAGGGAAGGGCGCATCGAAGCCGTAGGACCGCTCTCTGAGGTCGGGCGCGAAAACCCCGACGTCGAGGTCCGGTTCTTCCCCAACTACACTCTGATCCCAGGCGCCGTCAACGCCCACGCCCACCTCGGCTTCAGGCACGAGGACGCTCCAGAGGGCGGTACGTTCTCCGGATGGCTCGGCAGGCTCATAGAGCGTCTTCCCGAGAAGGAGGCCTGGACGGCCGAGGCGGCCAGCGAATCCGCCAGGGAGGCCGTAGAGGCGGGGACCACGTACATGGCCGAATCCTCCCCATACGGGGAATGCCTGCCGCAGCTCGCAGAAAGCGGGATGGCAGGGACCGTCTTCGCCGAGTTCTTCCCGCATGAGATCGGCACGCCAGAGCAGGCCGTCGAGTTTATCGTCGGGAAGGCGCGCGGGCTCGGAGAAGGCCTGCCCGAGCGTGTGGATGCGCGGGTCAGCGTGCACTCCCCTTACACCGTAGATCCCGAGTCCGCTCGTCTGGCGGCGCGACGGACCAGGGAGATGGGGTGGAGGCTGGCGATCCACCTCTCCGAGAGCCCTGAGGAGGTCGAGTTCGTCAGGGACGGTACAGGCAGCCTCGCTGGCATCTTCGGCAGCAACGAGTGGGGGGGAGCTGGCGTCTCGCCCGTCCGCTACGCCAGGGGCGTGGAGCTTCTCGCCCCCGAGACGATAGCAGCGCACCTGGCGACCGGGGTCTCCGAGGAGGACATGGAGGTGCTGTCGCAGACGGGGGTCGCGGCGGCGCACTGCCCCCGTTCGAACGAGTTCCTCGGGTGCGGCGTCTCGCCGGTGCCGCGGATGATCGAACGCGGCATCAGGGTAGGGATGGGCACAGACGGGCTCTGGAGCAGCCCGAGCATGAACCTCTTCGAGGAGACGCTCTTCGCGGTAGCGTTGCACGGTCTGGGTGGAGCGACTGGCCTGGAGCTTGCGACGCTCGGCGGGGCACGCTCGCTCGGCATCGAGGCCGAGACGGGTACTGTAGAGGTTGGCAAGTGGGCGGATCTTGCCCTGGTCGAGATCTCTCCAGGCGAAGGAGACCCCGAGCGGGACGTCATCGAGGCCGCGGCCGGCGGGGCGGTCGTGGCCACGGTCGTCGGGGGCGACGTGATATACAATCGTCACGGTGGTTAGAGACCTCGGAGGGTAGCCCGCCATGATGATGAACCGGGACAAGCTCAGCTTCTGGGTCAGGTTGGTCTCCATCTTGCTCGCCGCCGTCTTCCTCATCTCCTTCATCTTCCTCGGCATCGGCACCAACATCTCGTACAACATCTTCGAGCTGTTCGGCAACCAGGACCAGACCCAGCAGCAGGACGACCAGACGCCTGATACACAAGAGCAGATCGCCGCGGCCAAGAAGGACCTGAAAAAGGACCCCAAGGACCCTGAGAAGATAAAAGACCTCGCCGCCCTCTACTACACGGCTGGCAGCTACGACGAGGCGATCCAGGTCCTGCAAGAAGGGCGCGAGGATGCCCCGAAAGACGAGGAGATACCCGCGCTGCTTGGCCAGATCTACAGCCAGCAGGCGCAGGCCGCGACGGGGAAGAAGCAGAAAGACCTGCAGGATAAAGCGGCGGACGCCTTCGCGGCGTCGGTGGAGGCGCAGCCAGGCAACGCGGACCCCTACCTCCTTGCTGGCCAGGCATACGACCAGGCCGGCCAGCCAGCCGAGGCCATAAAGTACTACAACGGATACCTCGATCGCGACCCGAAAGGTGAGAACGCGGCCGATGTCAAGGACAGGATCTCCACCCTTCTCGAAGGCAAGGAGAGCACCGGCAGCGCGCAGCCGTGATCCAGGTTCGGGCGGAAGGCGTATAATGTTGAGTGAGATTCGGTAGATAGCTCGTTAGGAGGAAAGGTGTTTGGTTCGATCGGAATGCCGGAGTTGATCATCGGCCTGGTAGTAATTCTTCTTCTCTTCGGGGCGAAGCGCGTCCCCGAGCTGGCCCGCGGCCTCGGTAGCGGCGTGCGCGAGTTCAAGAAGGGCACCACGGAGGGTGAGGTCGAGGACAAGAAGAAAGAGGAAGAGGAGCAGGAAGAACAGATCGAGGCAAGCAAGAGCGAGAACGACGACGAGGTCGGGCTTGAGGACGATTCCCCCGCCGAGAAGGCCAAGCAGCAGCGTAGCTAGACTCTCCACGGGCTCTAGAGTCTAGATGGCAGGTCGCCTGAGACTTCCCTCGCGTCCGTCGCGCAGCGCGCGCGACGAGATGCGCATGACCCTGATCGAACACCTCGACGAGCTTCGGTCGAGGCTCATCAAGGTCGGTATCGCGTTCTTCGGCGTCTCCATCATCGCCTGGTTTTTCCGGGAGCGGATCTTCGAGTGGATACTTGCCCCTGCTGGCGGTGCCCTCGAAGGCAAGCTGAACGTAACCGGGGTCACGGAGCAGCTCTTCACCGACATGAAGCTGGCGCTCTACGTCGGCTTTCTGCTCACGATCCCAATTCTCCTCTACCAGGTCTGGGCGTTCGTGGCCCCCGCGGTCGGGGACATGGGCCGGGCTTTCACATACACCATCATCTCGCTAGCCTCCGCGCTGTTCATCGCCGGGGTCGCCTTCGGGTATTTCGTCGTGCTGCCCATAGGCACCCAGTTCCTGCTCAACTGGGACACGGACCGCTTCGATCCCATAATTACCGCCCAGAGCTATCTGCCTTTCGTAACCAGGTTCCTCCTGGCCTTCGGCATAGTCTTCGAGCTACCCGCGGCGACCTACGTGGCCGCGAAGCTGGAACTCGTGGACGCACCGCTGCTGAGGAGATACAGGAAGCACGCCATAATCGTAAACACCGTCCTCGCAGCCGCCCTGACCCCTGGTCAGGACCCTTACAGCATGCTGCTCATGGCCGTCCCGATGATCGTGATGTACGAAATCT
>JBBPYN010000002.1:0-51907 GCA_038199875.1 Rubrobacterales bacterium | reverse complement strand
TGCGCCAGACCATCAACAGGTGGGTACGCAGCACCGGGTCGCTCGCCTTGCGGTAGAGACCCTCCAACCGCGAGGACTCCGTCTCCCGTAAATCTCGTTTCTCGATCATGCTTGGAAGTATACATCCGGATTGCGTATCAGGTGTGACCTTCATGGATGTGGGGTGCGCTAGAGAGGTGGCCTTCTGGCACCTCCTCGGCCTCGAAATCTTGGTGCCGGTGAACACCTCCTGGCAGGCGGGGTTGAGCTTCGCGGCATGCGGGCTCACCGAGCTGGCGCGTCCAGGTGCCAGCGCCCCGGGGCCACTCGGCGACGGTGGGACGGCTCGCTGAGCGCGGAGGACGAGGAATTCGCCCGCCTCTCCCCCACCCGTCGAGCTCACATAAACCCCTACGGTCATTATCGCTTCGATCATCAACGATCTCAGGACGATGGAACACTCGCGAGGGTCTGGTCCGGTTGGTCGTGGGCGGGCACACGATCTTCGAGTATCTACAATGCGCTGGCGATGCTAACATTCCCTTCGTCGGCACCGTAGGAGGGGGCTCCATGGGTTCGAGGTACGTTAGTGTCGTTCTCGGGGCGGTTATGTTGGTGTGTGCAACCGCCTTCTTGTCTACCGCGGTCGGACCACGGATGGCCGGGGCGACGACCGCCACGGTCAAGACCTGTGGTGGCGGTAGCATCGCCCTCAAAGCCAGAGAGAAGCGCACCTTTGTGCTACACAACAGGGCCCGCGCTGACCGCGGTCTCAGGCTCCTGTGCGTGGACCCAAGGCTCACCAGGGCCGCCCGCTCGCACTCCAGGGAGATGGTCGAGAAGGACTACTTCTCCCACAACTCCTACGACGGGGAGAGCGTCGGCGCCCGCCTCGGGCGCTTCGGCTTCGACGGAAGCGTCCACGGAGAGAACATCGCCAGGGGGTACGGTGCGCCCGCAGGAGCGGGCCCCACCTTCGAACGCTGGATGACCAGCGCGGATCACAGGGCCAACATCCTGGACGGGAGGTTCAGGCGGGTCGGCGTAGGGACCTACACAGGCAACTACGAAGGCATAAAAGGATACGTCATGTACACGGTCGACTTCGGGAGCAGGGACTAACCTTCCGAGGATCCCGTCCTACGGTGCGCCCGTCCCAGGAGGGCCGCCGGCCTCGTAGACGGTGGTGCTCGGATCGGGCGGATTGGCCGCACCGAAAGCAGGACTGGCCGTTATGCTGAGAAGCGCCGAGCACAAGACGGCGGTAGAGATTCGGGTTACGCTCATAAGACTCCTTTCTACTCGAGATTTCAGCCAGCGTGGATTGTATCCCCCAAGCGGGGACCAGGCGGATCCCCCAAATGGACTAGTTTCCGCAGTCCGTTTTTCCGCGACGGCTTGTCGGAAGCTCGAGATGTAGGATGATGCCCTGCGGACGACTACGGAACAGGAGACGCATGCCACAGGCCCCCGACCACCGACCCGCCGTCGAGCGGGTAAAGCCGCCGGACGCGATGGTAAGGGTCGCCAACCCCATCTTCGGCTGGGTACTCGAATCCCCGTTGCACGGGCTCGTAGACGAGCACCTACTGCTGCTGCACTTTCGGGGACGCAAGACAGGACGCGCCTACACGGTGGTAGTGGGACACCGGAATATCAACGGGCAGCTTGGCGTTCTTACCAACAGCGACTGGCGGGTCAACTTCCGTGGCGGCGCGCCCGCCGAGGTGACCCTCGCAGGTGAGCGTCGGCGCGCACACGCCGAGCTCGTGGAGAACCCCGAGGAGGTGGCGCGTGTCTATGCGAACCTTATCGAGGAGTCCGGGCACGAGCAGGCCGGGCGCCGTCTGGGGATCAGGATCAACGTCGACCGTCCGCCAACCCACGAGGAACTGCTCGACGCGATCGGTCGAAGCGGGCTCTCGTTGGTCACCATCGACCTCGACGCGGCCTTCTAGCAGCGTACACCAGACGTAGGGAGGATGTTTTGCTTCTCATCCTCGATGAAGGGGGCGACGCCGTAGAAGTCCTGCACGCGCTTGATCTCGTTGTCGGGGAAGCGGACGGTCGGTGGGCGTTCGCCGGCTAGTCTCTTCACCCGCTCTCTCTCCCGATCCTCTAAGCCCTCCTCTGTAGTATCTGCGGGGACCGATCGTTTCCCTGCGTCCTCCACTTCGTCTTCCTCCCCACGCCACTCGAGTACCCCGAGCACGATAAAGCAGAGCGTCGCCAGGGCGAACAGCAGTAGCGGGTTGATGAGCCGGCCGATACCAACGGCCACGAGCCCCATCAAGGCCAGCAAGAACACCGGCAAAACCAGGGAGATAAGGTAGGTCCGACGGACGAACTGTGGGCTCAGGTCGGGATCTACCAGCCTGCGGCCCGAGTTCATGTACCACCACAGCCCCATCATGACCAGCCCGGTCAGAAGCAGGGTGGCGAAGTAGAACTGCTGGGCCACTCGGTCGCCTATGTGCCCCCCGATCACGGAGGTTGGGTACGGTATGAAGGCGACGCACAGGAGTTGCAGCAGGGCGAGCCACATCAGGCCGCCGTCGAAGCGCCTGACGTGCTGGAAGAGTACGTTATGCCCCACCCAGAAGTTGGCGATGACCGTGAAACTGGTCAGGATCCTCGAGTCCTGGCCCAGGGTGCTCGCCTGGCTAGTGAGGAGGGCGCGACCGTGAAGATCCGCGGCCGCCTCGGGTAGGACCAGCTCCACGGCGAGGAGTGTCAGGGCTATCGCGTAGACGCCGTCGCTCAGGAAGAGAAGGCGCTCCAGCCGCGAGTCCCGTCCGGACGGCGACGCTCCACCCGCGCCGTTGTGTTCGGTCATTACGAAACCTCTCCAGAGCAGACCGGCTCCTTACATAATGACGCCTGACGCTCCCAGGTGCACCCCCGACCACCCTCCTGCCAGCGGGAGACGGCCAGGAAGGCCTTGATCTTTTGGCAACATCGGCCTGTACGAAGGTACGTGCTGAAAATCGTACTTTCGACAGGCGCGCCGGTCTCGTATCCTTGAGAGTATTAGGATAAGGAAGCTACCGGTTCAGGAGATTCGAAATGCACCCAGCCCGTTGCGCTGCGCCGAGAAATTCTAGCGAAGAGACGAACGACCACCTCGGACGGGGGTCCTGGGGGATCAGAGTCGAAGTGGGCGCCTGATCTTGCAGCCCATCATCTCCATGTCCAACCTCGTCAAGACCTACGCCTCCGGATTCCAGGCGCTACAGAAGATCAACCTGGACATCCGCAGGGGTGAGATCTTCGCGCTGCTTGGCCCGAACGGCGCGGGGAAGACGACGCTCATACACATCGTATGCGGGATCGTCAACCCGACGCAAGGCGTCGTCCTGGCCGACGGCCACGACATCATCTCCGAGTTTCGGGCGGCACGGTCCCTTATAGGGCTCGTCCCGCAGGAGTTGACGACCGATGCTTTCGAGACCGTCTGGGCCACGGTCAGCTTCAGCAGGGGCCTCTTCGGCAAACCGCCTGACCCTGGCTACGTGGAGAAAGTTCTAAGGGACCTCTCGCTGTGGGACAAGAAGGACGACAAGATCATGACGCTCTCGGGCGGCATGAAGCGCAGGGTCATGATCGCCAAGGCCCTCTCGCACGAGCCGCGAATCCTGTTTCTCGACGAGCCGACGGCAGGCGTCGACGTCGAGCTCAGGAGGGACATGTGGCAGATGGTGCGCCGGCTGCGCGAGAACGGCGTGACCATCGTCCTGACCACCCACTACATCGTCGAGGCCGAGGAGATGGCCGACAGGGTGGGGGTCATCAACAAGGGTGAGATCATCCTCGTCGAAGAGAAGGACGAGCTGATGCGCAAGCTCGGCATGAAACAGCTAACGCTGCAACTGGAGGATACGCTGGAAGAGGTACCCACCGCACTAGCCGGCTACGGGCTGGAGCTGGCATCGGACGGCAGCGAGCTGGTCTACACGTACGACTCGCAAGCGGGCCGGATCGAGATAGCCGATCTTCTAGCCGACCTCGGCGAGGCTGGGGTCAGGTTCAGGGATCTCCAGACCAAACAGAGCTCGCTCGAGGAGATATTCGTCGATCTGGTCAAGGAGCGTTGATGAACTTTTACGCGATAAGCGCGATCTACAAGTTCGAGATGGCGAGGACCTTCCGCACACTGCTTCAGAGCATCGTCTCGCCCGTCATCTCGACGTCGTTGTACTTCGTCGTCTTCGGCGCGGCGATAGGCTCGCGTATCGAGAGCGTTGAGGGGGTCGGCTACGGTTCGTTCATCGTCCCTGGTCTTATAATGCTGACCTTACTCACACAGAGCATCTCCAACGCGTCTTTCGGCATCTTCTTCCCCAAGTTCACGGGTACGATCTACGAGCTTCTATCCGCGCCGGTCTCCTACATCGAGATCGTTATCGGCTACGTTGGGGCGGCGGCGACCAAGTCCATGATCATCGGCATGATCATCCTGCTCACCTCGGGCCTGTTCGTGCCGATCCAGATAGACCATCCACTGTGGATGATCTCGTTCCTCGCTCTCACGTCGGCCACCTTCAGCCTCTTCGGCTTCATCATCGGGATCTGGGCCGATGGGATCGAGAAGCTGCAGATCTTTCCGCTGCTGATCCTCACGCCCCTGATCTTCCTCGGCGGCAGCTTCTACTCGGTGAGCATGTTGCCGCCGCTGTGGCAGAAGATCACGCTCTTCAACCCGGTCGTATACCTGATCAGCGGCTTCCGCTGGAGTTTCTACGGGCTCTCCGACGTGGGCGTCGGCGTGAGCCTAGGTATGACGCTTCTGTTCCTGGTGTTGTGCATGACCGCGGTGTGGTGGATCTTCAAGACGGGGTACCGGCTGAAGGCCTAGAGGCTTCTACGAAGCCAACAGAAGCTCGCGCTGCGCATCGAGCATGCGGTGGTACATCCCCCGTCTGCTCTCGAGTTCGCTGTGCGTGCCTCGTTCTACGATCCTTCCCGCATCGAGAACCAGGATCTCGTCCATCTCTTCCATGCGCACGAGCCTGTGGGTGAAGACGAGCGTGGCGCGGTCCCTTGTCAGCCCGTAGACGGCATCGAGTAGCCTGCGCTCTGTCACGGGATCGAGGTTGGCTGTCGGCTCGTCGAGCACGAGCAAGGGCGCGTCCTTCAAGAGCGTCCTGGCCATGGAGAGACGCTGACGCTCGCCCCCGGAGAGCTTGAGGCCCTGCTCGCCGAGCGGGCTCTCCAGACCACCTGGCAGGCTTTCCACGAGACCGGAGAGTTGGGCAAGCGTCAGTGCTCTTCGCAGATCGTCGTCGGTCGCCTGCGGTCTCGCGAGGAGCAAATTGGCACGCAGGGTGTCGTTGAAGACGTGCGTGTCCTGGGAGACGACACCGATCAGGCCGCGCACGTCGTCCTGGGCGTACCCGCGGACGTCGTGGCCACCGAGCACGATCCGGCCCGACGTCGGGTTCCAGAAGCGCACCATGAGGCCGACGAGCGTGCTCTTCCCCGCCCCGCTAGGCTCCACGACCGCAACCCTTTTGCCCCGCTCCAGAGTAAACGAGATGTCTTCGAGGGCGGGCCTGTCCCCGGTCCCGTAGCGGAAGCACACCCCGTCGAACTCGAGTTTGTGGTCTCCGGGTAGTGGAAGTGGCTGTGCAGGGTCCCTTACCTCGGGTTCGGCGTCCACGATCTCAAAGAGGCGTTCTCCAGCCCCGATTGAGCGGCCGAGGAACTGGAAGGCGGTACCTAGCGGCTGCACGGCCTCGAAGCTGCCTAGCACCACGAGCGCAAGGAAGGCCAGGTACACCCCCCGCACCTCTCCTCCCGAGACAAGCGGGATCGCGAGTACCAGCACCGAGAGCATCGCCAGGTTCATCAGAAGGTCGCCAAGGGCGTTCTGCAGACCCGTGATGAAGGCCATCCTTCCCTGCAGAGTGTCTAACTTGCGGTTCAGCGTGGCGACGGCGTGTTCCTGGTCCTCCTCCCTGCCGAAAGCGATGAGATCCTGCGCGCCCTGGATGCCGTCCACGATCCTGGCGTTGAGCTCGCCCCTCAACTC
Source organism: Rubrobacterales bacterium (assembly GCA_038199875.1). GTDB lineage: Bacteria > Actinomycetota > Rubrobacteria > Rubrobacterales > Rubrobacteraceae > Rubrobacter_D. The sequence goes on along the minus strand of JBBPYN010000002.1, from coordinate 45,897 downwards.
CAATTGCCTCTGCCCGAGCCCCCGCACCAGGCTCTTTACGAGCAAAGGCACCCCGATGCCCGCAACCAGCAGACAGCCAAGTGCGGCGAAGGCGAGCGGCGGGCCGAAGGAGTAGAGCAGTACGAAGGTGAGGAGCGAGGTTACGAAGGCCACGGTGACGGGGGCTACGATACGCAGGTAGACGTTCTGCAGCTCTTCGACGTCCTGGACGATGCGCGAGAGGAGATCCCCCGCGCGGTAGCGTAGAAGGCGGGCAGGGGCGAGGGGGTCGAGGCGAGTATAGAACCACGTCCTGAAATCCGCGAGCAACCCGAAGGTGAGGTTATGGGAGACGAGGCGCTCGGCGTAGCGCGCGCCAGCCCTGGAGACACCGAAGATACGGACCAGGTAGATAGGGATGACCAGGGCGCCCAGGAAAGAGACCAGCGCGGCGGCGGAGATCACGTACGCAGCCGTGGCGAGCAGCCCGACGTTGCTCACCACCGTCGCAACACCGAGCAAGACCGCCAGCATCACGCGAGGGAGATGTGGCTTCAGGAACCCGACGAGCCGCAGGAAGGTCTTCAAGCCGGCACCCTTCCGTAGGCGTTCACGAGGCTCGAATAGAGACTTCCGTGTTGGATCAGCTCTTCATGCGTACCCATCTCGGCCAGCCGGCCTTCGTCTAGAACGGCGATCCTGTCAGCCCTGCGAACAGTGCCAAGGCGGTGGGCGACCACCAGTACCGTGCGGCCGGAGGCGAGGCGCTCGAGCGCGGTCCGGATCAAACGCTCGCTCTCGGGGTCGAGGCTGGACGTCGGCTCATCCATGACGAGCACGGGGGCGCCTTTGAGAAAGGCGCGGGCTATGGCTATCCTCTGGGCCTCCCCCCCGCTCAGTCGCGCCCCGCGCTCCCCGATCTGGGTGTCGAAGCCATCAGGGAGCTGTCTGATGAACCCGGTAGCTCCGGCCAGCTCCGCGGCACCTTCGACCTCATCCTGGCTCGCGCCTGGCCGCGCCAGGCAGATATTGTCGAGCACGCTCCCGTGGAAGAGGTGTGGTCTCTGCGGGACGAGCGCGAGGTTCTCCCGCCAGGCTTTCGCGGGCAGATCGATGATCTCCAAGCCGTTCGCCCGGATCGTACCCGATTCAGGGTCCGCAAAGCGCATCAGCAGGTTCACCAGCGTGCTCTTGCCCGAAATCAGGGGGACGAGCACGCTGAGGAGGGTCTGAGGCAGGTAGCGGCCAACGTATGCGTCGAGCTTCTCTACGCCCTCAGTCGCCGTCGTCGTGAGCTCGCCGGTACGCTCCCCCACGGTGTAGGATGGACCCAGACACAGAACGTGGGCGAACAGCCGCTCCCTCAGCTCGGACTTTACCCGCGCGGCACCCCACTGGGCGGCGACCTCCCGAACCCACAACAGGCAAGAACGTAACAAGGAGGCGCCTAGCAAGAGGAATAGCAACCCGCCGACCTCACCAAGGTCCACTCCTTCGAGGAACACCCCGTTCACCACTTTGCTCAGAAAGACCAGCTGGACTATCGTCGCAGCGGCGGCAAGAAGCCCGAGCGCCACGGTGAGGCCCAGCAAGACCCGCGCCGACCGGACCGCCCGTATTAGATCCCTATTCATCTACCCTCCCGAGCGAAAGCAAGCCCAAAAAGCTGATACCTGACGCCTCTAATACCCTTCGTCTTCCAGGCTCACCTTGCCGCGGAAGAGGCGGTAGATGACGATGAAGTAGACGGCGGCGAGCACCATGCCGACGCTCCACCAGACCAGGCCGACCGCCATGCCGTACTGGGAGGCGGAGGCGTTGTATATCGTGAGGCTGTTCGCCGGGTCTACCGCGGGAAGGACCTTCGGGTAGACGCCGAATACGGTACTCGTCAGCATCCCGACTATGTAGGCGCCAGAGGAGAGGAACGCGGCTCTACCGTCGTCCCTGAGATTGAAGAGGATCATGCCGACGAGCCCGCCAATGGCGATGAGCGGGAGGACGTATCCGTAAGGACGCTCGTTGAAGGCCTTTAGCATCCAGGGGCTCACCCAGAAGGTGGCCGCCGTGGCGAGCGCGGTGAGCGCGACGGTCGCGTAGGCAAAGCGGCGCGAGATCATGCGCGAGCGGGCGTTCAGATCGCCCTCCGTCTTGATGGCGATGAAGTTCGCCCCGTGCACTATCAGCGTCGCGAGGGCCAGTAGCCCGATAAGGATCGTGTAGGGGTCGAGTATGCCAGGGGTCCTGGAGAAGGGGTTGAAATCTGTCCACAGCGGCTGGAAGAAGTATCCGTCCTCGCCCAACGGGACGCCGCGTACGACGTTGCCAAGGGCGGCACCGAAAAAGACGGCGAGCAGCGAGCTTCCGACGAAGAAAACTGCGTCCCAGAAAGAGGCCCACATCGGGTCGTTTATGTGCCCGCGCAGCTCTACAGAGAGGCCCCGGAGCATCAGCAGCCAGAGCACGATGATGAGCGGCAGGTAGAACCCGGAGAAGCTGGAGGCGTAGAGCACCGGGAAGGCGAAGAACAGGGTGCCGCCGCCGGCGATCAGCCAGACCTCGTTGCCATCCCACACCGGACCTATGGCGCGGATGATCGTACGCCGTTCCCGGTCGTCCCTTGCGGCGAAGAGGTGTATGGCCCCAGCCCCGAGGTCGAAGCCGTCCAGGAGCACGTACATGGCGATCATCAACGCGACGAAGATGAACCAGATCGTCTCCACCGTTCCTCCCCTTCTAGGCCGTCAGGCCTTCGGTAGACTCCAACGTCTCCTGCTCGCTTTCGGGTCCATGGACGACCTCGCGAACTATGAGCACGATGTAGAGGAGCCCCATTATGAGGTACATCCCCGCAAACCCTATGAGCGTGAAGAGCACGCTACCGGATGAGACCAGTGGCGAGACGCCCTCCGAGGTCCTGAACAGACCGTAAGCCAGCCAGGGCTGCCTTCCCAACTCCGCGGTGAACTACCCGGCTGTGTTCGCGATGAAGGGGAAGGGCATGGCGAGCATCAGGATCCAGAGCATAGGGCGGGCGCGGTAAAGCAGACCCCGCCAGAGCAGGAACGCGGCTACGACCATGATGGCTATAAAGATAGTCCCGAGGCCGACCATGACGTGGTAGCTGTAGTACAGGAGCGGGATGTTATCGGGCCAGTTCTTCTCCGGGAAGGCGTCGAGGCCCTTGACCTCGGCGTTCCAGTTCTGGTAGACGAGGTAGCTTAGGGCGCGCGGAACGACGACGGGGTTCTCTATGGTCTGGTTCTCGATGTCTGGCTGCCCGACGAGGACTATTCCGGCCTGCCTCTCCGACTGGAAGAGACCCTCCATTGCGGCGAGCGAAACCGGCTGGTGCCTGGCGACCTGGTCGCTCGAGAAGTGGCCGCTCGGGAAGAGCATCCAGAGGCTCGCGAGCACGCCGGCTATGATTCCCACCTTGAGGAAGACGCGCCCGTACTCCTCGTGCCTGCGTCCGAGCACGTAGAATGCCCCAAGGCCGGCCATTACGAAGGACCCGCACACCACGGCCCCTCCCATGTTATGCGCGTACTGCGCGAAGGTCCACGAGTTGAGCAAGACCGCCCAGTAGTTGTCGAGCTCTATGTTGCCGTTGGAAAGCGTCTTGTAGCCGACGGGGTGCTGCACCCACGCGTTGGTCGTGATGATGAAGTAGCCCGAGGCCCAGGTGCCGAGGAAGACCATCAGGGAAGAGAACCAGTGAACCCTCTGCCCGAAGCGGTGCTCCCCGAAGAGAAAGAGCCCCACGAACGCCGACTCCAGGAAGAACGCGAAGGCACCCTCCATCGCCAGGGTCTGGGCGATTATGTCCCCGGCGAAGCGGGAGAAGGCGGCCCAGTTGGTCCCGAACTGGAGCTCTAGGGGTATGCCCGTGACGACCCCCATGACGAAGGTAACCGCGAAGATCTTGGCCCAGAACCGCGCCGACTTGTTGTATATCTCGTCCCCTTTGCGCGTGTAGATGCTCTTGAGGACAAAAACAAGCAACGCCAGCCCCATCGTGAGCATAGGGAACAGATAATGGTAGGTAACGGTGAACGCGAACTGCAGGCGGGATACCACAAGCGCGTCTTCCACAGCCTACCCCCTGAACATTGTAATCACTGTCACGCCATGATAACGCCTCATCATCCCGCCCGCGCGCCGATTGCCAGGACCAAAACGACCGCGCTGACCAGCAGGTTCAGATAGGAGATTCGCAGGGAAACCCTCTGCAACGAGCTGCGCCGCTCGGCGAAGGTTCTGGCCTCCTCACTGTTCGCCTCCCGTTCGGCCTTCGCCAGTTCGGCGAGATGCCGCCCGAAGTACGCCCCGTGCGCGGCGGCGAGGCCGAAGAGAAGAAGGAGCAACGCGTACTCCGCGTAGAACCTCGCCCCGAAACCCCCAAAGGCCCCATCTAGAACGGCGAAGAGCGTCAGGAGGATCAGGTTCACGATCCCCACCCTGGCGTATTGCTGCCCTATCACCGAGCGTACCGCAACGCGTTCGGCGTCGGACCACTTCATCGCCTTCAAAGCAGGGGAGACGACGGCCGTCGTGAACACCAGACCCCCGAGCCAGACGCCTGCCAGCACGACGTGCGCGACGTGGAAGATTTCGATTAGCAATACCTACCTCCCACCTATTACCGATTCGGTGACATTATATGCGCGGTCCTGACGTGTTTGGGGTAGGGCTGTGCGTCCGTCCCGACTCTAGCGGTAAGAGGAAAGTCCGGCCTGAACAGTTTTGCCTAGTTTGCTGGCGAGCATTGACCAGATCCCCGACTTCAACGACGGACCTCTTTGCTTTTCCTATAGCCCGTGCGCGGACCCTCTCTGGGGATGGGCGACGAAGGCGTGGCACGGAAAACCGGGAAATTGGCCGGGGTTGTACGGAAGGCCGCGTGGAGGTGCCAGAGCGTCAGGAAGACAACTACGAGCGCGGCGCCGAGGAGGACCAGTTCGAGCGGGGCGTGATTACGTAGAGACTCTGCAGCGAGGATCAGGCCGGCTATGAGGGCGACCACGAGCGAGATGCCGCGGTGAAAGCGTCCCGCCTCGGAGTGTGGCCAGGGATCCATGGCGCGCACGACCTCCCTGCCCATATCCGAGTCTGTGCAGTCGCTTTTGGAAGGGCAATGGTTGCAGATCTGGGGCCTCCCGCGGTAGCGCACGAGACGCCGCTCGTGGTCGGTCTCGCTGCGGCTCAGGATCTGATCCTCCGGGCAGATCCAGGCGTCGTGCGCGTGGTGATAGGTGAACCCCGCGGTACGGTAGCGCAACGAGCGGGCGTGCGAGTGTCGGGCCAGCAGGTCGAGGCCCGTAGCCACGCAAAGGAGGAAGGCGGCGTAGCCAGCCGCGAGGAAGACCTCGACGTGTACGCCCACCGCCCTAACGCCCCCTCGGCTCAGCCGGCTCAGGCTCGGCGATATCGGTGAACAGTATGTCCTCCGGTTCCTCCATCGTCACCAGCGGGACCGTATGGCGTACGCCGACATAGCAGAGGTACAGGAGCGGCAGCACGCCGCCGACGATAAACAACATGTCCCCCGGCAGGCGCAGCCATTCTATGAGGGCGTTCGTCGGGTTGGTTATGTACTCGAGCGAACGCGCCTCGAAGTACCCCGTGTTCACCGACTCGTAGAGTTGCAGAATGCCAAGGGGGAAGAGGGTTGCGAAGATCATCCAGGCGAGCCCGAGGTTCAAAGACCAGAAGCTCCACTTCGCCGCCCTCTCGGACCAGCGCTCCTCTGGGATCAGGTAGCGCAGACAGAACAGGGCGAAGCCCGCCGCGAGCATCCCGTAGACACCCATCATCGCCCCGTGGGCGTGGGCCGCGGTCAGGGCCGTCCCTATCTCGTAGTAGGAGACTATGGGCAGGTTGATCAGGAACCCAAGTATGCCGGCGCCGAGGAAGTTCCAGAAGCCGACCGCTACGAGGAACATGACGGCCCAGCGGTGGGGGAACGGCGTGCGCGACCGCGACTCCTGGTGCGCCCCGAGTTGCAGGAAGCTCCAGGCTTCGAACGTCAGGAAGGTGAGGGGGATGACCTCGGCGGCCGAGAAGAAGGCGCCGAGGGCCATCGCCGAAGCTGGCGTCCCTGAGAAGTAGAGGTGGTGCAGCGTGCCGACCACCCCTCCGACGGAGTAGAGCACGATGTCGAGGAAAATAACCGTGAGCGCCACCCTTTCGGCGACGACCCCGAGCAAGACGAAGATGTAGGCGACCATGACGGTTGTAAAGAGCTCCAAGAAGTCCTCGACCCACAGGTGCACGACCATGAAGCGCCAGAAGTCCGCGGTGGGGAAGCTCGCGTCGGGCCTGGCGAGAAGGCCGACAGCGTAGAAGGCGGGGATGGCAAGGGCCGCGAGGAAGAACATCCAGGGCATGTTGCCCAGGCGTTCGTTCCCGAGACGCCCGCGCATAACCCGGAAGAGCATGACGGCCCAGAAGAAGAGCCCGACCGAGAGCAGTATCTGCCAGAAGCGTCCGAGGTCGAGGTACTCGTAGCCCTGGTTGCCGAACCAGGACCACAGGCCGCCCATCCAACCGTGGATGCCGGCAAACTCGCCGATGAGGCTGCCGAACACCACAACGGCCAGGGCGCCGAGCAGCCCATATGCCAGCCACTTCTGACCCCTGGGCTCCCTACCCGCGATCATCGGTGCGAGGAAGATGCCGGCGGCGAGGAAGGAGGTCGCAGTCCAGAAGATCGAGAGCTGCACGTGCCAGGTCCGAACCACGTTGAAGGGCAGAAACCTGGCAAGGTCGAACCCGAAGAAGCTGGCAATATCCGCCCTGTAATGCTCGGAGGCGGCCCCGACGAGCGTCTGGATGAGAAAGAGTGCGGCCATCACCAGGAAGAACCAGGCGCACACCCGCTGGGCCGGCGTGAGCGCCACGTCGCCCGGAGAGCGGAACGAGAGACTCTGCTGGTCTCGACCTTGCCAGCCGAGGAAGCTCCACCGTCCGACCGCCCCGAAGAGAAGCCCGAGGCCGCCGAGCAAGGCGATCAGGGAGATCACACTCCACACGACTGTGTTCCCGGTCGCCTCGTTGCCGACAAGCGGCTCGGGAGGCCAGTCGTTGGTGTAAGAGTAGTTCTTCCCCGGACGCTCGGCCGCCGCCGCCCAGGCCGACCAACCAAAGAAGGCCGTGAGCTGCTTTATCTCGGCCGGGTCGGTGATCGCCCCCGGACGCAGGCCGTACCTGGTCGTAGACTCGCCGAAGTAGCGGCCGTAGTGGTCGCTGACCTTCTCAAAGGCGGCCGCCTGGGCTTCAGTGAACTCCAGCGTCCGCGTCCTCGGGTCGTAACGGTTGTTCTTGAAGTCCTCTACGGTACGCGACGTTGCCCGATCGGAACCACTGCCTCCATAATCCTCGCGTACCGCGAGCGCGGAACGGTGCAGGTAGTCGGCGGTGTAGTCAGGACCGAGGTAACCGCCGTGCCCGAAGACCGAGCCGTATTCCATCAGCCCGTTGCGCAGGAATATCTTCTGGCCTTCCTTGATGTCCTCCCCGGTGAACACGATGTTGCCCGCGGGGTCCACGACCCTCTCCGGGATCGGCGGCTGCCCGCTGTAGGTCCCGTAACCCATTATCCCAAGCAGCAAGAACCCGAAGAGCAGCGTCAGCACCACAGCCTGGATCCAGCCCCTGGAAATCAGCAACTCCGTCCGTTGCGATCCTCCCGCCACCAGCCACCCCCAGAGATCCCGGCAGGACACGAATCCCACCCTGAATATTACCTATTTGGTAATATAACTTCGACCGCGATCGGTATGCAAGGTTTTTTCGGGTGCTCCTTGGGAAGAGCTCGTGCGGGAGCGCTAGGGTTGGGGAGGTCGCCTGGCGAGAGGGTTATGCTCGATGAACTCGTCGAGGGTCTGGGTATCCAGGTATTCGAGGATCGCCCGCTGGCCCTCTTCCCAGGCGTCGTGCAGGGCGCAGGGGGTACCTTCTCCGCAGGCGCGGTTGTGCATGATACAGCGCGTGACGCCGAAGGGTCCCTCGGCCGCCTCGACGGCGTCGCGGAGGGTGATCTCGTGTGCGGGGCGCGCGAGGCGGGAACCGCCGCCGCGCCCCTGGCCGCTCTCGACAAGCCCGGCCCGGGAGAGGTCGGCCAGAATGCGGGCCAGCAGACGGCGCGGGATACGGGCCTCAGCGGAGATACTGCCCGCCGTCGCCTGCTCCCCCAACCGGGCCAGGTACACCAGGGCCCGTAAAGCGTACCGCCCCTCGCTGCTCAACTCTAGTTGCAGACCCAGACCCCTTGAGTAGACCCCGTCACCGTACATTTTCTACCAGGCCCCCGTCCCGGTCCACGCAAGGATGTTCAAACATTACTCCTTTTGTAATAATGAATGTCGATGTTCGGCGACGAAGGGAGACTGTATGACGTTCAGGCAACGACCAGGATCCGATGATTCCTCGAGCGGGCAACGTCCGGGATCTGATCGTTCCTTGAGTGGCCAGGTGCAGGGCTTCGATCTCGACGAGGAACTCGCACGTTTGCGCGAGGAGAAGGAGTGGCGGGAGGGCCGCCGCAACTCGATCACGCTGCGCAAAGGCGGGGGCTTGAGCATCGTCCTGTTGGCGATGAAGGCCGGGGACAGGCTCGATGAGCATTCCGCACCTGGTCCCATCTCGTTGAGCGTTCGCGAGGGGCGCGTACGCTTTACGGCGGCAGACGAGATCGTCGAGGCCGGGACGGAGACGATGCTCACTTGCGACGCAGGGGTAAGCCATTCGGTGGAAGCGTTGAGCGACGCCGTTTGTTTGCTACACGTCGCGGCAGGAGACAAAGGACGTGCTTCGGGGTAGGGTAACGACCGTATGCACGAGCAGGGTTCGGTAAACCTGGGTGAGATCGCCGCGTCGGCCTCAGGGCGAGCCGGGGTGGCCTGGACGCTTCAGGAGAGCAGTGAGCTCAACGCCAACCTGGTGCGTTTCGGCGTGCGAGACGGAGTTGGGGAGCATGTCAACGACGAGGTAGACGTGATCATCGTGGGCGTGTCCGGTTCTGGTTCGGTCCAAGTGGACGGTAAAGAGCATCCCGTATCGAACGGGACCATGACCTTCGTTCCACGAGGCGCCCGGCGTTCCGTCCGGAGCACGTCCGGAGATTTCTCCTATCTCAGCGTCCATCGTCGCAGAGGACCGCTGCAGATCGGCGGCTGAAAGACGTCTCGCCGGTACGGCTAGCGCACCGATACCTCGCTGCCTGGCCTTGAGGGGCTGACGTCCAGAACTTCGAGGGCGCGCCGGTACTCCTCGGCATCGATCTCGCCCCGAGCGAAACGTACCCTCAGGGCCTCGACCGCAGGATCAGGACCTTCCACGCTAGGAGGCTTTGTGTCTGTGCATGAGGGGAAGATCCTGGCTACCGCCCAGACTACGATCGTCAAGAGCGCGATCCAGAATAGCACCGTGAATATCCCGAAGCCTCCCATCATCCCACCAAACCCGTTCATCATGAGGCTCATCTCCTTCCGGTAGCGTCGGGTTCGTCCTAAGAGAAATCTTAGGATGGGGAGATGGACTTGCCACGACCAAATTTGATTAAACCTCTGATCACTATCGACCAGAGCGGTCGCGAAGTCGTTCCGGGGTCTTGGTCGGACGTATCGTCACGAGTTCTGTTCGTGAGGATCGAAGGCGAGCAGCAATACCTCGCCCGAGCGGGCGACCGTACCCTGAACGGCCTTCTTCGCATGACCTTTCAAGACAACCGGAATCTCCGTGACCGGAATGAACGTCCTGTCCGAGAGGATGGGCGTGGGGCGCGAGGGCGCGATGGGGAAGAACCTCTCTCCCCAAGCCCGGTACGCATCGGCTGAGGGAAGCAGGCGCCCGTCGACAGACGAGGCAATCCCCCGGAGCTCCTTTTCGACCCCCGCGCCACGCTCGCCGGGGTAGGCGCCGAAGAGCAGGTATTCCTCTCCGAGACCTCTGATTCGCGCCATCTCGGGGCTCAAGAAGCCTAGGTGCCAGAGCGGTACTCCCTTGCGGAAGACGTCCGCCACGGCAGCGGCCAGCTTCTCGCAGTCTCCGAAAGCCAGGGCGTAGGGTACGTCGTCATCGGCTCGCCTGGTACGTAGCCTGGCGCCCACTACCATTGCCCCACCGCTCTCGGGGCCGACGATGGACCGCAGTTCATCGCTCCCCACGGTCCGACGCCCGCCGCCCAGCATCACCACGTCGGCCGAGACGACGTTCTCGCTCAACCAGCCGTACTCGAAGGAGCCGACTCCCACGCCGTCCTGGGCGAGCCAGCCCCCGACGGTGGCCCTCGGGGCGCTCGTGGGATAGACCGTAAGGCCCTGTCCGCGAACGCGCAGGTCGTTGTCGAGCTCGAGCCACAGCGCGCCCGGGTCCGCCTCCGCCCAGGGTTCGTCGGAGAGCCAGAGGCCTCGCATCAGGTCAAAACGGACCAGGATCCTCCCCTCCTTCGCCGGCTTCTCCGGGGCGGTCTCGGCGCCGAGCGCTGCCAGGGGCACGGAGTAACGGTCGGCCAGCCTCGCGAGGAGCGCGACCTCATCGGCGCTCGTCGGGAAGACGGAGGCGAGCGCGCCGTCCGCGGCGGGTCTCCCAGGCCTTCTGCGCTTCAGCCGGTCCCCGAAGGCCCCTTCGATAGCCTCGAGCATCGCTTCATTAAGGTCTTCCATCAATTCAAGCACCTCTCTTCCGGTACATGTGATCCCGAAGCTTAGCGGCACTTCCACGGTCCCGCATGGTCTATCTTGACGATCAAACCTATCTGATTTGACCATCATCTTACGCCCCGCGTCCCGCTCCTCGCCTATATGGTCAATGCGCACCAGGTAGATGAGCCAATTTGCTCAGGTCATCTCCGCCACCCCGGGCTACATTGTCGTAAGGGATCGAAGATCAGGAGATGGTGGGTCGGTCAGAGACACGAGAAGGAGGAGAGCATGAGCGTGTTCAGGGGCAGGATAATGCTGGCCACGGATGGTTCCCCGGAGGCCGAACACGCCGGCGGGACGGCCGCGGTGCTGTCGGAAAAGATCGGTGCGGAGTTGCACGTGGTCTACGTGGAGCCTATGCCCGACCCTCTCTCCTGGCCCGAGGCCAGGGTCATGTCGCCGCATCTTCAAGAGGACATCCGCGAGCGGGCGGAGGATCAGGCCCGCGCGACGCTCGAAAGCGAAGCGGAGAAGATAAGAACGATGGGCGGGAAGATCTCCGGGGTCCACGCCAGGACGGGTCGTCCGGACGCGGAGATAGTACGCGCTGCGGAGGAGCTAGGGGCCGGGCTCGTGGTCATCGGAAGTAGGGGACTCGGCCCCGTCAGGCGCGCCGTGCTGGGTAGCGTCTCCCGCTCCGTGGTCCACCACGCTCACTCTTCGGTCCTCGTTGTAAGAGACGAACATCGCCTGCCCGGCCGGCTCATGCTCGCCGTCGACGGGTCAAGGCAGGCGAGGGTCGCGACCGAGGCTGCGGTCGAGATCTCGGCGTCCACTGGCTCGGGGCTGCACGTCGTGGTCGTGATGCCGACGGCCGAGCACCTGTACGGGCCCCATGTCTACTCCGAGGAGATAAAGCAGTCCGTCCGCGAACATGCCGAGGATGATGTCAGAGCTTTCCTCGACGAGCAGGTCGGATGGATCGAGGCCCATGGCGGCGAGGTCGAGGACACGCACATTGCCGTCGGCAGGCCCGATGCGGAGATCGTGAAGCTGGCCGAGGAGCTCAGGGCCGGACTGACCGTTGTCGGAAGCAGGGGTCTCGGCGGCGTTCGTCGGGCGCTCATGGGCAGCGTCTCCGATTCGGTGGTCCGCCACGCCCACGGGCCCGTCCTCGTGGTTAGGAGCGAGGAGGAGCCGGGGGCATAGCTGCCTTCTTCAGCGTGAGAGATCCGGCACGATGGGCGAAGTCGGGGTACAGTTGGGTAGCATTCAGGCACACAGATAGAGGAGGCTTGCGATGGGCGAGCGGCGTCCCTCCGCCATAGAGCGGATACTGCACAGGATCGAGGAGCACGTGGAGGATTGGCGCAGGCGGGACTCCGCCCTCCAGGCCGAGGCCGACGCCAGCCGGAGCCGGCTGTGGGCTGAGGCGGCCGAGCGCGAGCGGCTGCTGGCCGAGGCCGTGGGCGCCGAGGAGGAGCGCCGGGAGTCCATCGAGGAGCTCACGAGAGAGAACCGGGTGGTCTTCGTATTGCACCGTGAGGAGATGATCGAGACGCTCGAGGACTTCGCCCGTCAGGGTGACAGACTAGTGAGCGTGGTGCCCCGCAGGGGGGGCGAAACGATAAGCCAGGGCCTCAAGGGCTCGTGGCTAGTCTTCGAGAGATCGGAGCAGGAACCCGGGGACTCGTAAGACGGACTCCTCGAACCTGTAAGGGCTTCTTGCGCAAGCGCTGCGAAAGCTTCCGTGGACTCTATCCTTGGGGCCGGACACAGGCAACGGTAGTTTTTCGAGCACCCTACCCCAGAGGCCCTTCAGGCACCTCAGGGAAGTACGCCGGACTCGCGCGCTTTGGCAAGTACCTCCAGTTGAGAGTGTGCGCCGAAGGCCTGCAGAAGGCCGCGGATGTGGTTGCGCACCGTGGCCTCGGAGAGGTAGAGCTCGCGGCTGATCTCCCTGGTCGAGTGGCCTGAGAAGAGCATATTCAGCACCTCCATCTGGCGGGGTGTGATCTGCGGAGCCTCCTTGCGGGGGAGCGAGATCACACGTTGTCCCTCGCTTGCGCGCCTGACCAGCTCGACCTCGGGGGCGCGGTGGCGGGCGTTGTTGAGCGCGAGGGCCGCGCAGTGGGCCACGCCTTCGGCGAGCGCCACGTCTTCAGAGCTGTAGCGGCGCCCCGAGCGGGCGGAGATCAAACCCATCGCGCCCAAGGCGCGGCCCCCGATGCGGAGCGGGACGCACATATATGAGCCTGATTCCATACCTCGCAGGAGATCGAGGTACTCAGGGTCACCCACGGCTATATCCTCGAGCACATCCTCACCCAGGTCGGGTATCAACTCGGGAACACCGGTCCTGTAGACCCTTGCGGTGCCGTGGGCCCTCCCAGGGTCAAGGCGGTAGGTGCTCTGTAACGCGCGGGCCAAAGCTTCGTCTCCGGGGTCGGAGTGGGCGACGGCGAACCTGCTCACGGAGCTTTCCGCCTCCTCGACCACGTCCACAAAGCACCAGTCGGCGACGGCCGGCACGGTGAGGCGCGCCGCCGTGGTGAGCACGGTTCTGTAATCGGTGGAGGCCGAGAGGAGCGCGTTGGCCTCGGCCAGGAAGGAGAAACGCCTCTCCGCGGCGGTGGCCCACGCGGTGCGTTCGCCGAGCAGGCTCTCCTTGTCGCGCTCCACGCGACTGCGCTCGATCGCCGCGCCCAGTACCTCGGCGAACTCCTGCAGGAACAGGATCTCGTCCTCCGTGAATACCCTCTTCTCCCCGGAGTGTGCGCTCAGGACGCCGAAAGCGCGCCCGCCGACGTGGATCGTGGTGCTGAGCCCGCTCACCACCCCGTGTTCGCGAAGCAGATCCGCGTCCTCGAAGCGGTTCTCGGTCCTCAGGTCCTCGACCACGACGGGACCAGTGGAGATCAGGGCGTATCCGGCCTGCGACTGGAGGTTCGTACCGACCGTGGTCCTCCCCACGAGCCCCTCTTTCCATCCCACGCCGGCTCGCAAGAGGAGGGTCGTGCCCTCGGGCGTGAGCTCCAGGATCTTGCAATACTCGACCGCTAGTACCCCGGCGACCACGGTCACCGCCTCGTCCATGAGGCTTGTGAGGCTCATACCGGAGAGCGCAGCCAGACCGAGCCTGCCCGTGGCCTCCTGCTGGCGTAATCGGGCCTTCAACTCTTCTTCAGCCGTCCAGAATCCAGGTTCGAGTTCGGCGCCGCGAGGCCCGGTGCCGCTCATCCTACGCCTCCAGGGGGAGAACCCGCGCGTCGCCGGACGCGGCCGGCAACCCTACTGTATAGCCCTTACGCTTCATACCACAAGTGTACATAAAACGTCCCGACTGGGACCCGCAAGCCGGCAGCGTGGCCATCGTAGTACGCAGCCTGTAGTATTCGCGGGTGGGAACCGAAGACGCCCACGAAGAGCCACATGATCCGCCGTGCAGAGGAGCCGAACCATGCCCGAACGCAGAGTCGCGCCCTACGGTTCGTGGGGGTCTCCGATTTCCTCTGACCTGATCGTACGTGGCATGGTGGGGCTTTCGGGGGTAGCGGTCGACGGTGGAGACGTGTACTGGCTGGAGGGCCGCCCCAACGAGGGCGGGCGCAACGTCGTGGTGCTCCGCGCACCGGACGGGCGCACCGAGGACGTGACGCCGCAGCCTTTCAACGCGCGCACGCGGGTCCACGAGTACGGCGGGGGCGACTTCGCCGTCAACGGGGGCGCTGTCTACTTCTCGAACTTCGCCGACCAGAGGATCTACCGCCGGTCCCCTGGCGAGGAGCCCCGTCCTCTGACGCCTGAGACGGGCAGGCGATACGCTGACATGGTGGTCGACCGGGACCGCCGGCGCCTCATCGCGGTGCGCGAGGATCACAGCGTGGCTGAGCGCGAACCCGTAAACGAGATCGCCGCCGTGGACCTCGAAAGCTGGGAGGACCGCGTGCTCGTCTCGGGCAACGACTTCTACTCCTCACCACGCCTGAGCCCGGACGGCAGCCGCCTCGCGTGGCTGATGTGGAACCACCCGAACATGCCCTGGGACAGCACGCAGCTTATGGTCTGCGATCTCGACGCGGAAGGACTCCCCGAGAACGTCGAGCAGGTCGCAGGCGGCCAGAACGAATCAATCTTCCAGCCGGAGTGGTCGCCTGAGGGCACGCTCCACTTCGTCTCGGACCGCACCGGGTGGTGGAACCTCTACCGCCGGCGCGATGGACGTACCGAACTGCTCTGCAAAAAGGACGCTGAGTTCGGCCTACCGCAGTGGGCTTTCGGGATGTCCACCTACGCCTTCGTCTCGCCGGAGCGCATCGTCTGCGCGTACGGCGAGGGCGGAAGCTTGCACCTCGCCCTCCTCGACACGGAGACCGGGGAGCTGGAGCCGGTCGAGACGCCGTACTCGGGCATCACGTACGTGCGTGCTGATGGGGTGACGGGCGGTGTAGTGTTCCGCGGTAGCTCGCCGGCGGAGACCGCGTGTATCGTGAGGTTAGACACGTCGACAGGCCATCACGAGGTCCTGCGCCGCGCTGGCGACCTGGAGATAGACCCTGGCTATCTCTCCGTTCCCGAGCCCGTAGGGTTTCCGACGGAGAACGGACAGAAGGCGTACGGTTTCTTCTATCCGCCGAAGAACCCGGACTACGTGGCGCCTGAAGGCGACCTCCCGCCGCTCCTGGTAATGAGCCACGGTGGACCTACGTCTGCGACATCGACGGCCCTCGACCCTGAGATGCAGTACTGGACCAGCCGCGGCATCGCCGTTCTCGACGTGAACTACGGCGGGAGCACGGGCTACGGAAGGGAGTACCGTCGCCGCCTCGACGACGCGTGGGGCGTGGTCGACGTCGAGGACTGCGAGAACGGGGCACTCTACCTGGCTGGGCGCGGGCTCGTAGACGGGGGGCGGCTCATGATCACCGGCGGCAGCGCAGGGGGCTACACGACGCTCTGCGCGCTCGCTTTCACGGACACCTTCGCCGCTGGCGCGAGCCACTTCGGGGTAAGCGACGTGGAGGCTCTGGCAAAGGAGACCCACAAGTTCGAATCGCGCTACCTGGACCGACTGATCGGACCCTACCCCGAGCGCGCGGACCTCTACAGGGAACGCTCACCGATCCACTATACGGGGCGGCTCTCTTGCCCGGTGATCTTCTTCCAGGGTCTCGAAGACGAGGTCGTGCCCAGGGAGCAGGCAGAGACGATGTTCGCGGCTTTGCGCGACAAGGGTCTGCCTGTCTCTTACGTACCTTTCGAGGGTGAGCAGCACGGCTTCAGGCGCGCGGAGAACATCAGGCGGGCACTTGACGGCGAGCTCTACTTCTACTCGCGGGTCTTCGGCTTCGACCTGGCCGACCCCGTCGAGCCCGTACCGATCGAAAACATGTAAGGAAGGAGCCGGTGATGGGAGAATGGCGCGGCGAGTGGCGGGAGGCAAACAGGGCCAGCTGGGACGAGCGCGTCCCGATCCACGTCTCTGGCGAGTTCTACGACATCGACTCTTTCAAGGCAGGCCAGGAGCGCCTGCAACCTTTCGAGATAGCGGAGGTCGGCGACGTGAGCGGCAAGGATCTCCTGCACCTGCAGTGCCACTTCGGGATCGACACCCTGAGCTGGGCCCGCCGCGGCGCCCGCGTGACCGGTCTTGACTTCTCGGGCCCGGCCGTCGAGGCGGCCCGCGGGCTTGCCTCAGACCTTGGCCTGGAGGCGACGTTCGTACAGTCCGACGTCTACGAAGCGGTGAGCGCCACGGGGAATCAAACCTTCGACATCGTCTACACGGGCCGCGGCGCGCTGAACTGGCTCCCCGACATCGGGAGATGGGCCTGGATTGTAGCCGGCCTCATCAGGCCAGGCGGTTTCCTGTACCTGACGGAGTTTCATCCTTTCACCGAGGTCTTCGGGGACGATGACCTGACAGTGGAGCACGACTACTTCCAGGACGACGACCCCAGGGTATGGGACGAGCCAGGCACCTACGCCGACTTCGACGCCGAGACTGTACACAACGTGACCTACGAGTGGAACCACACTCTAGGCAAGGTGGTGAGCGCCGTGAGCGCCGCCGGCCTCGGCGTCGAGCTGCTGCACGAGTTCGACTACACGAAGTTCGAGCGATGGCCGCTCCTGGAGAAATCGGGCTTCGATACCTACCGCCTCCCCGAGGGCACACCCCGCATCCCGCTCATGTACTCCTTGCGGGCTCGCAAATTGTAAGGGCGGTTCGTATTTGGGCGGTGGGTTTTTGGGCGGTTCGTGTTTGGGCGGGTTTGAAACCCGCCCCTACGGGGGGGTTATCTGGCGTTTGCTTGAGGGGGAGGGCTCTGCACGACCTTTTCGAGTTCGGCGCGTACGATCAGGCGGTCCGTGTATTTGGGTAGCGTGCAGGTCTGGAGGCTGATGACGTTCATCCCCCTGACCGGTTTGGTGGCCGAAGTGTCGTTGGGTCCAAGGATGAAACGGTCATAGACAGTGTAGATGTACTTTTTGCCCTCGGAGTCAGTCAGGACCACCCTCCGGCCGCGGCTGAGCTCGTTGAGATCCCAGAACACGAGCCAGCTCTTCGTGTGCGGATAGCCGAGCCTGTGGCCGGCGATGTAGACGTTCGCGTCCCGCTGCCAGGGGAAACTCGTTCCCTCCAGGTGCAGCGCCCCGTCGTGCAGGGCCGACTTGTCGTCGGCGGCGCCCGTGTATACGGGGACTCTTCTCACCCGCTGCAAGCTCGGGATCGTCAGCTTCATGGTCGTGTTCTTCACGGGCGGCGGCGTCCCCGCCGCTTCCCCCGCCCTCCTGATGTCAAGGAACACGAGCCCGGCGGCGAGCAGGATCAGCACCAGCCCGGCAAGCACGAGCAGGCCGCGGTCAGGCCTCCACATGGACCTGTAGTAGCGCGTTCTCTTGCGTTCGCGCGTCCACGATTCGTATGGTCTTGTTCTCACGGAGAAATATGATACAGCCCCAGCGCAACAAAACAACGCGAAGCGTTAACGATAGTTCGCGGGGCCGTCACCCTTCCGCTATCCCCTGCGGCGGGGGTCAAGGGCGTCGCGCAGGCCGTCGCCGACGAAGTTTACGGAGAGGACAGTGAGGGCTATAGCAATACCGGGGAAGATAATGGCGTGCTGGCCCTCGACGAAGACACCGAACCCGCTACGGAAGGCGTCGGTCAGCATAGCGCCCCACTCGGGGGTCGGGGCTTGGGCACCGAGGCCGAGGAAAGAGAGCGCGGCGACGTCGAGGATCGCCGTCGCGAGCGTCAGGGTGGCCTGCACGATCAGGGGGGGCATGCAGTTGGGGAGCACGCCGGAGAAGATGATCTGGCCGCTCGAGGCGCCCAGGGCCCGCTCGGCTTCGATGTAGTCGCGTTCCCTCACGCTGATTACGGCCGAGCGCACCACGCGCGCGATCTGGGGCACGAATACGATGCCTATCGCCAGCATCGCATTCGCCAGGCTCGGACCCAGGACGCTCACGATCACGATGGCGAGCAGGATGCTCGGGAAGGCAAGTACGACGTCCATCGACCGCATAAGGGACGAGTCAGTGTAGCTACCGAAGAACCCGGCGATGACCCCGATGAGGGTACCCGCGGTCGTCGCGATGGCCACGGCGGCGAGCCCGGCCGTCAGCGAGATCCTGGCGCCGTAGATCACGCGCGAGAGGATGTCGCGGCCGAGCTCGTCTTGCCCGAACGGATGTGCCAGGCTAGGCCCATCGAACTTCTGGGGGAGGTCCGTCTGCAGCGGGTCGTAGGGTGCCAGGAGCGGCGCGAAGACGGCCATCAGGACAAAAACAGCTATGACGGCCGTCCCGGAGACCGCCAGCCGGTTGGAGAAGAAGGCTCTGAGGAAGTCTTCCCTGCGGCTGCGGGTCTCGACCTCGGTGGAGGCTACGGCGTCCTTCTGCACCTGCGCCTCGGCCACCTCAGTACCTCACCCTGGGGTCCAAGACCGCGTAGAGTATGTCCACGACCAGGTTGATCAGCACGAAGAGCAAGGCCCCGTAGAGGACCACACCCTGTATTGAAGCGTAGTCCCGGCCGGATATGGACTGGTAGGCGTACAGGCCTATCCCTGGCCACGAGAAGATCGTCTCGGTAATGATCGCACCTCCGATGAGCAGTCCCACCTGCAACCCGATTACCGTTATTGTCGGCAACATGGCGTTTCTCAGGGCGTGCTTGAAGACTACCCGCCACGGGACGACCCCCTTGGCCCGGGCCGTCCTCACGTAGTCCTCTCCCATCACCTCCAGCATGCTGCTCCGCGTCATACGCATCACTACCGCCATCGGAATGGTCCCGAGGGCCAGGGCGGGCATTATGAGGTGCAGTAGCCCATCCCAGAACCCCGCGAAGTTCAGCGTGAGCAGCGAGTCCACGAGCACGAGCCCGGTTATGGAGGTGATGGCGGTCGTGGGACCTAGGCGTCCCGGAAACGGCAGGAGCTCCAGGTTGACGCCGAAGATCACGACCAGGATCATGGCCAGCCAGAAGATGGGCATGCTTATCCCCGTTAGCGCCAGGACCGAGGTGGTCTTGTCAAGCAGCGAGTACTGCTTGACAGCTGAGATCACGCCTACGGGAATCCCTACGAGCACCGCGAGGAGCATCGCGAATGCCGTGAGTTCGAAGGTGGCGGGCAACCGCACCATTAGCTCCGTAGTCACCGGACGGCCGGTGACTATGGAATCGCCCAGGTCGCCGCTGAGGGCATCCTTGAGGAAGAGCCCGTACTGGACGAAGAGAGGTTTGTCGAGACCCATGTTCTCCCTGACCTGCTGAATCTGCGCCTGGGTGGCCTGCTGACCCAGCATTATCTGGGCTGGGTCTCCAGGGATGGCCCGCACCATGAAGAACACGACAATCGACACCCCGAGAAGTACCGGGATGATCTGCAGGATCCTGCGTCCTGTGTACTCCGCCAGAGCCTATACCTCCGTCCGGACAGCGAGGGCAGCCATCGCCACTCGGCCTCTACTGCCCGCCTGCGAAGTCCACGGTATTGAAAGGCTCACTGCTGGTCGGGTTAGGATCCAAGCCCTCAACCGTGTCCTGCATGGCGAGAGGCGGCGTGACGTACGCGATCGGCACCCAGGGGGCGTCCTGGTGCATGATCTCCTGCGCCTTGTAGTAGGCGTCCTGGCGCGCTGCCTCGTCCACGGTCGTCTGGCCCTTCAGCAGTAGCTTGTCTACCTCCGGGTTCTTGTAGTAGGCAACATTGAGGGCACCTTCAGGCGTGGCTGCCGAACTGTTGAGCAGCTGGTTGAGGAAGTTGTCCGGGTCACCGTTGTCCCCGGTCCACCCTAGCATGCACATCGTATGCTCCCCGCTGCTCGTCTTGGTCAGGTAGTTGCCCCACTCAAAGGTCCTGGGCTCTACGCTGACGCCCACTTTTTCGAGGTTCTGCTGCATGACCTCCGCCATGCTCTTGGCATCAGGCATGTAGGGGCGCGGTATCGGCATGTACCACAGTTCTGTCTTGAGGTTCGCGGCCCCGGCGTCCTTGAGCATCTGCTTCGCTTTGTCGGGGTCGTAGGGGTAGGGCTTGATGCTCTTGTTGAAGAACCGCAGAAGCGAGGGCATGTAGTTGGAGGCGACCTCTCCCTGGCCCCGGAGTACGCTCGCAACGATTTGCTCTATGTTGATGGCGTAGTTGAAAGCCTGGCGCACCTTGGGGTCGTCGAAGGGCGCCTTCTCGTTGTTCATCGCCAGGTAGCCAATGGTGTTAGGCGGCCTTAACTTCACCGTGAACCCTTCCTGCTCCTCCACGGTGGGCACGTCGTCGGGCACGAGCCCGTCGGCCGCGTTGAGCTGGTTGCCGCTTAGCGCCGCGACCCGCTGGGTATTGTCCGGGATAGACTTGATGATAACCTGTTTAAGGTGAGGTCCGCCGTACCCTTGGCTGGCGGGGAGGCTACTACCCCACCAGTCGTCGTTGGCCTCCACGCGTATCTGGGAGTTTCTCTCCCACTCGACGAACTTGTACGGCCCGGTACCCACCGGCTCCTGCCAGAAGTCGTCGACGTTCTTCTTTATGGCCGCAGGAGAAGCTATCGCAAAGGGCGACATAGTGAGGTTCGCGACGAAAGGTCCCAGCGGATGTTTGAGGGAGAACCGTACGGTGTAGTCGTCCACGGCGTCGACGCTTTCGATGACGGAGTCGTCGTCGAAGCCCCCGTAACTGCTACTGTAGTAGGAGAATAACGAGGTCTGGCTCCCACCGCCCTTGTGGTAGGGGTTCTTGGTGTCGCGCCAGCGGTCGAAGTTGAACTTCACCGCATCGGCGTTGAAGTCCGTCCCGTCGTGGAACTTGACGCCCTTGCGCAGCTTGAGGGTGTAGGAAAGCCCGCCGTTTTCCGGCTTTGGAATCTCCGTCGCCAGGGCCGGTGCCAATTCGAAGCCCCCCGGCTTGAAGCGTAGCAACGAGTCAAAGATCTGGCGGGTAGCCCTCAAAGACTCGCCGTCGGTGACGTTGACGGGATCCAGCCCGATCGAGTCCGTCCCCCTGCCGAAGACGAACGTACTGCCCCCGCCACCTCCGCCTCCGCCGATGGTTCCTCCACCGCCGCACCCGGCGATCCCGACCAGAGCCACCCCTGTGAGGCCGAATCCGCTCAACCTGAGGAAGTCGCGGCGGCTAATCGTCCTTGTCTCATGCGCCCGTGCCAAGAATAGCCCCTTTCCCAAGCCCCTGTGTATTATTCATACGGAGCATTCTTCCGTACGATGAAATCGTGCCGTAAACTTAACATCCATTCGAGAGCGGCGCTACAGCAACCGAGGGTTGCCTCCGAACTCCTCCCCCCTTCGCAACCTGTTTGCGAGATTGTGCGCCCGCCTGGTTGTCTCCGGCAACCTGTACCTCGTGCAACAGGCCAGGACGAGGTGCACGGCACTCCCCAGATCTATGCGGTTCCCAACCGAGACGTACACTGGAGAGACTCCCTCCCTCGTCCTGAGCACCCTGCCGACGACCTCGCCGCGATGCACGAGGTCCGTGGCGCTACCCTTCTGCCTCCCTGGCTCCTCGAAGCTGCCCACGAGCCGGCTCTTGGCGCACCCGACCAAAGCCATGAAGCCCCTCGACCTTCATCCCACTACGTTAACAAATAAGTACGCCTGGCCGAAAGCCCCGATAAACGGTCCACAGAAAACCCCACAAAAAAGACCGTCCCGACCGATGGAATCTGGAGGGGGGAACGGTTCCATCGGCCGGGGCTCGGTTTAATCTGAATCTTACCCTTAACCTGTTACGTTATGATTACTGTAATGTTACGGTCTCGTAACGTAACGGAAACACTTTGATTACAGACCGGTGTCATCGGTGTGAAATTCGTATTCTACCCGGTAGTGATTCGTTTTGTACCAGGCATACGCCTAACCCTGTACCTATGGGTGATGCCTATAGGTGCGGCGAGGGCGGTTCGCGACCCGCCCCTACATGCGGACCGCCCTGGCGCCCTAGCCCACCGTCACGTCTATTGTGTCGTATCCGGTAGCGCCTGAGGGATGTGGAGGTGTTTCTGTGGCGGACTGGGTCTCGCCGTTGCCGTCTGTGGCGCGCACCTGGAGGGTGTAATCGCCTGGGGTGGCGTCCCAGTCGTAGACGTACTGTCGCCAGGTATCTTCGGCGAGCGACTTGGCGAGGCTGGCCTTGTTCCAGGTCTCGCCGCCGTCGGTCGAGACCTCGACCTTCTCGATACCTCGGTGCGGGGCCCAGGCGATGCCGCCAACGGGGTTCTTACCGGCGGAGAGGTTGTCGCCGGCGGCCAGGGTATCGATACGGGACTGGGTCTTGACCGGGCCCTCCTTCGACCAGGTGCGTTGGACCCAGTACGCGTCGAAGTTCCAGTTGGTGAGCTCTATCTCCGTGAGCCACTTGGTGGCCGAGACGTAGCCGTAGAGGCCTGGGATGACGAGGCGGACGGGAAAGCCGTGCTTTATGGGCAACTCGCTGCCGTTCAGGCCGAAGGCGACGAGGGCGTTGCGGCCGTCGAGCGCGATGTCCGTCTTGAAGCCCGTCGTAAAGCCGTCCACGCTGCGGCCAACGAGCTGTCTGGAGGCGCGTGTGATCTTCTCGCGGCTCATCCCTGCTTCCTCGAGGACGTCGGAGAGCAGCACCCCGGTCCAGCGCCCGTTGGAGACCAGCCCGCCCCCGACCTTGTTCGAGACGCACGAGAGCGTTATGTCGGCCTCGCGGGTGGGCATACCGAGGAGGTCCTTGAAGGAGAACTCGACCGGGTTATCCACCGCCCCCTTGACCGAGAGCTTCCAGTCGTTCGCGTTTATCCTCGGCGAAGTCAACTCAGTATCTATAAGGTAGAAGCTGCTCGCCGGCGTAATGAGCTTCGGCATCCCCGGCAGGTCTATGGAGGCGTCCGCCGGGGGTTGCGGAAGCGTCTCGTGCGTTGCGGCCTTCCCTGCGCCCTTCTGCGCCTCCTCACCCTGCCCTGCCATCTTCTTGTCGGATGCTTCTGGCAGGTTCAGCTTTTTGGGTATGGCCGCGGTCTGGGCGGCCCTGCCGGCGAGCAAGCGTCCGACGCCCGCAGCCGCGAGCCCGGCCACGGCTGCGCCGCCACCCAAGAGGAGGAACCCGCCGCGTCCGACGGAGATCACCTCATTGGAGCCGGCCTCCCTCGACCTCACGGCTGGGGAGGCCGCGCTGCCAGGTGCGCCAGCCTGTATTTCCTCCTCCGCCGCAGGGCGGAGGCCTGCTGCGCGGAGCAGGAGTTCGCTGACTGTGGCGCCGGCGAGGAGGGCGCCGACGATGGTGATCACGGTCGGCACCGTGGCCACGAACGGGTCGGCCAGGGCTGAGGCGATGGCTATGGCCGCAAGAACGGCGACGCCGGCGAGGGCCAGAGCCGGCCGCCCCACGGCGAGGTTGCCAAGGAGGGCTGCGATCACCAGGGTGCCGATGAGCACCGAAGTGATCAGCGTCGGTATGTCCGCCGTGCCGAGGAGTTCTATGCCCTGTGTCACGAGGGTACCGGGCGTCAGCTCGATTATCTGCTGGGCTATCGACACGAAGACCGAAGGAACGGAAGAATAGAGCCCGTGCACGAGCTCCGCGATCCCGAACGCGACCACGAGCCCTACTGCACCAGCGATTCCCGCCCCCGTCCTGTTTCCTGTCTGCTTCTTGCCCATGCTGGTGCTCTCCAATACCTCTAGCTTCGGGATGCTCTCCCTCGAGTCTATACCCAGGACGTTCGATAGGACCCTATAAGTCCTTACAAGTACATTACGAATTCCCTCTGCTAATCGGATCATGGCACGACTTGACACAAGTGCCTTTTGGGGCTACAAAGCTTCCTACAGGCGATGAAGGGAACGAGTAGGGTCACGGAACCCCGCTAGAGCGAGCCGGGGGCGGTGGAAGCCCGGCGCGGGACGTGGCCCGAACATCCTCCCCGAGCCGCCGGCCGAAAGCGGAAGGCGTGGGACGAGGTCCCGGTCTAGACGGTTAGTAGGACCGGCCGGGCGAGCCCGTTACAGCGCGTGCGTTCCGGGAGACCGCGACGCCGTAGAGAGGACCGGGCCGCGAGGCTTCGGGCAA
The DNA here is from genome assembly GCA_038199875.1 of Rubrobacterales bacterium. Lineage (GTDB taxonomy): Bacteria > Actinomycetota > Rubrobacteria > Rubrobacterales > Rubrobacteraceae > Rubrobacter_D. Next base: position 21,707 of record JBBPYN010000002.1, on the reverse strand, counting down.
GTAGGGTGGTACCGCGAGGGCTCTTCAGGCTCCCGTCCCTACGGTGTGGAGCGACGCTCCGCCCGAGGGGTGGGAGCTTTTGTACGAGGAGGTCCGCGGCATGAAGTTCGATAAGGTCAGCCCGCAGGTAGATTTTCCGAGGTTGGAGGAGGAGGTCCTGGGCCTCTGGCAGAGTACGGGTACCTTCGAGAAGTCCGTACAAAGAAGGCCAGAGGAGAAGCCCTTCGTCTTCTACGAGGGGCCGCCTACGGCAAACGGGAGGCCTGGGTTCCACCACGCGCTCTCGAGGGCTTTCAAGGATTTGATCCCACGCTACAAGACCATGCGGGGTTACCGCGTCGAGCGCAAGGGCGGCTGGGACTGCCACGGTCTGCCGGTCGAGATAGGGGTGGAGAGAGAGCTCGGCCTCGAGGGCAAGGCTGACATCGAGCGCTACGGCGTCGAGGAGTTCAACCGCCTGTGCCGCGAGTCGGTCTTCCGCTACGTGGAGGACTGGCAGAGGATGAGCGAACGGCTCGGCTTCTGGGTGGACATGGAGGACCCTTACCGCACGCTCGACGACTCCTACATAGAGAGCGTCTGGTGGGCCCTGAAGACCCTGCACGAGAAAGACCTCCTCTACGAGGGTTTCAAGGTCAGCCCCCACTGTCCCCGCGACCAGACCTCCCTCTCATCGGCCGAGGTCGCCCTCGGCTACCAGCAGTACCCAGACCCCGTGGTCGACCCGAGCGTCTACGTGAGGTTACCCTTGGAAGCCGAGGAGGACACGAGCCTACTCGTATGGACCACCACGCCGTGGACGCTGATCTCCAACGCCGCGGTCGCCGCGAACCCCGACGTGGATTACGCGACCGTCCTGGTTGGTAACGAAAGGTTGATCCTGGCCACAGACCTCCTCGAGAAGGTGCTCGGCGAAGAGGACTACGAGGTGATCGAAACCCGCAAGGGTGAGGTCCTCGAGGGGCTCCGCTACCGCCGTCCGTTCGACTACGTTCCTGTCGAGGAGACCGAGAACCTCTGGACCGTCGTCTTGGGGGACTACGTAACCACCACGGAGGGGACAGGCCTGGTACACACAGCGCCTGCCTACGGTGAGGACGACGCCCGCACAGGCAGGAGGTACGCTCTACCCACGATCCACCCCGTAAGACCTGACGGCACGTTCGATGGGCGGGTGGGACCCTACGCAGGACAGTTCGTCAAGCACGCGGACGCGGGTCTGATAGAGGAGCTCGGGGACAAGGGGCTCCTGTTCAGGGCTGAGGAGTTGGAGCACGCCTACCCGCACTGCTGGCGGTGCGGCACGCCGCTGCTCTACTACGCCAAGAAAGCCTGGTACGGGCGGACGACCGCGGTGCTAGGCGAGCTTCTCTCGGAGAACGAGGGCATCAACTGGATCCCCGAGCACATCAAGTGGGGCCGCTTCGGAGACTGGCTCAAGAACAACATAGACTGGGCCTTGAGCCGCGAGCGCTACTGGGGGACACCCTTGCCGATCTGGCGCACCGCCTCGGGCGATACGGTCGTGGTCGGCAGCACGAGGGAGCTCGAGGAACTCGCCATCGACCCCGTACCCGACGACCTGCACAAGCCTTACATAGACAGGGTGCGCGTGAGGCATCCAGAGACAGGCGAGGAGGCGACCCGCGTCCCCGAGGTGCTGGACGTGTGGTTCGACTCTGGGAGCATGCCCTTCGCCCAGTGGGGCTACCCACACGGCGAGGCCAGTGAGGAACAGTTCCTGAGGCAGTTCCCAGCGGATTACATCTGCGAGGCCGTCGACCAGACGCGGGGCTGGTTCTACTCGCTGCTCGCCGTCTCGACGATGCTGTTCGGGAAGAGCTCGTACAGGAACTGCCTGGTCCTCGGACACATACTGGATTCCGAGGGCAAGAAGATGAGCAAATCGCTCGGCAACGTAATAGACCCCTGGGACGTGTTCGAGAAGCAGGGCGCCGACGCCCTACGCTGGGCACTCTACACCGCCACAAGCCCAGGCAACACACGGCGATTCTCGCGGGGCCAGGTCGACGAGGCCGTACGCAAGTACCTGCTAACCCTCTGGAACACGTACTCGTTCTTCGTGACCTACGCCCGCATAGACGGCTTCGACCCTAAGGAGGACTACGTCGAGCCGGAGGACCGTAGCCTGATGGACCAGTGGGCACTGAGCGAACTGCAGCTTACGGTACGGACCGTAACGGAGAGGATGGACGCCTACGACGTGACGGCGGCCGGACGGGCCATCGGGGAGTTCGTGGACGAGCTGTCCAACTGGTACGTGAGACGCAGCCGCAGGCGCTTCTGGAAAGGGGAGGACGACCTGGACAAGAAGGCGGCCCACTCCACCCTCTACGAATGCCTGGTGAGTGTCACCAAGCTTACCGCCCCGTTTACACCTTTCGTCGCCGAGTCCGTCTACCAGAACCTGGTGGCTGACGACGAGTCGCCTGAGAGCGTGCACCTCGCCGATTGGCCTGAGTATGAGGAAGAGCTTGTAGATCTCGGTCTCTCGGAGCGGATGTCAGCGGCAAGACGGGTGGTCGGCCTCGGGAGGGCAGCCCGCAACGCAGCCGCCATAAAGACCCGCCAGCCCTTGGGGGAGGTCGTCGTCGTGGACGAAGGCTCGGACGGGGCGTGGATCAGGGAAGGCGTGGAGAGCCTCAAGGAAATCGTACTCGACGAGCTCAACGTCAAGGAGCTCGCCTTCGGGGAGACGGAAGACGTCTTCGTCTACGACCTCAAGCCCGACCTCGGCGTCGTCGGGCCGAAGTACGGCACGCTCGTACCTGGTATCAGGACCGCCCTGGCCGGGGTGGCCCCCGAGGTCGGCGCCCGCGCCGCCGCTGGAGAGGACGTGAGAGTACGTGTGGAAGGGGAGGAGATCACGCTCCCTGCCGAAGAGTTGCTCGTCGAGCCGAGACAGAGGGATGGTTACGCCCTCGAGCGCGAGGGAGGTCTCTCAGTCGCCCTCAGCACGGAGCTAGACCGGGACTTGTTGGATGAAGGGTTGGTCAGGGAGCTCGTCCACAGGGTGCAGAATCTCAGGCGCGAGAAGGGCTTCGAGATAGAGGAGAGCATCGGCGTGGTCCTCTCCGGCAACGCCAGGGTCGCTGCGCTTCTTGCGGACCGCTGGGGCGAGTACTTCAAGGCCGAGGTGCTGGCCGGGGAACTCGACCTCGCCGTCGGTGCCAACGACGTTGGCTTCGAGAAGGTAACGGTAGACGGGGAGGCTCTCTGGGTAAGGATGGAACCGCTCGGTGCTCCGTCAGGCACCCAGGGGTAGACGAACGGCGAAACGGGTATGATGTACAGGCTATGGGTACGAAGAGACCAGGAGAGGGAGGTTTAGCTTGTTTGGAAGAAAGAGCCGGGCGGAGAAGCTAAGAGAGCAGGCCGAGTCCAACTCGCTAGTCCCGATGGCGACGCTTGCCGCGGCCTACGCCGGGGCCAAACCGGTGGTCGAGCGTCTACTCTACGACGACGACCTCAGGGACAACATCCGCACCTTCATAGAGTCGGCCCGTTCCATAGTCGACGAGCTCTCAGGCGAGGACCCTACGGAGATCATCACCAGGCTCTGGGACGACGACAAGCTCCGCGGCCAGGTCGAGGCGGCGGCTGGGGCAGCCAGCCAGGGCAGCAAGCGGGTGAGGGGCCAGAAGGTCCGCCAGCGCGGCGGCAGGGGCGGACGTCTGCTGTTCCTCCTCCTCGCCGCGGCCGCGGGCTTCCTGTTTTTGAGCCCGAGGACGGGCCCCAAGGCGCGCAAGTTCGCCAGGGATACCTACGGTTCCCTGACTTCGGGAGAATAAGAGCCGGACAAAGTCACCGACGGGAAATCTCGCCAGGGGTGTCAGGGCTAACGGACGGAGGTTCCGAGCGCCGGGTAGAGGCGCCCGATTTCGTGGTCGAAGGCGCGTTCCCTCTCCTCCACGGAGAGCGCGAAAGCATCGCGGAGGGCGAGGAGTCCGGCTTCGACCTCCATCCTGGCACGCTCCGCGCGGTTGGCAGCGCTCTCGCTCGGCGTTCCTGCCCTCTCCAGCCGATCAGCCTTCTCCCCCAGGCGCTGCGCCCGCTCGAAGAGGGCTGCGTGGTCCCTGACGTACTCCCTTATGAGGGACGCCGCTTGCGAGACCAGAGCCAGGTCGGGAGCCTGTTCCCTCTTTCGACGTCCGAAAAACCTGCCGAGCATGCGCCTGGCAACTCCAGGGAAGGAACGTAGCCTGAGAGACCTTAGTAGAGGTAGACTGATCTCACTCATGACCCACATGATAAACCGCCTGACGCCCGTTGTCGTGATTTTGCTCGCTGCATTCGTACTCGCCGGATGCTCCGGTATCTTCGGAGACACCCCGCGCGAACAGGCCGACGAGGCGATCAGCAGCGCCAACAAGTCTATCTCCGAGCACAACAAGCTCTTCGACGAGGCCCGCTCGACCTACTCAGGCGTCAAGAAGAAGATCGAAGCCGGCGACGACCCCTCGAAGGAGAAGGACGACATAACCGAGGCGAAGAACACCCTCGAAAAGGCGCGCCAGGACCTGCAGGACGCCAGGGGATCGCTCGAGACCGTAAACGATCTCGACGTGGATCCCGCGGTCAAGGAGTACGCAAACCTGCTCTCGAAGGCGATGGACGACCAGCTCGACGCCGAGGCCAAAGAGATAGAGTTCTACGGCATCCTGGAAGAAGACCCGGCCCTCCAGGACAACCGCGAGAAGGCCCTCGACCTGCTCGCCGAGGTCGGCGACGGCTACCAGAGCGCCCAGGCAACCTACGCCGAAGCACAGGACCTCGCCGACTCACATCCCAAGCTAATAGAAGCAGGCTAGCCTGCCTGCTGGCAGGCTAGACAGATGTAGGTTCCCCGGCCGGCGACGCGTGATTTTGTGATCTCGGTGCCGCAATTCGGGCACGGCTGGCCGGCACGGGTGAAGACTTTGAGCTGGGGTTGGTACTTGCCGGCCTCCCCGAAGGCGTCGTGGTAGGAGTCGAAGGTGGTGCCGCGGAGATCGATGGCGCGGCGCAGGATGTCCCGGGTTGCGGCGTGGATGTTCTCTATCTCTTCTATGTTGAGGGTGCTGGCTTTGCGCGCGGGGTTGACGCCGGCGGCGAAGAGGACTTCGTCCACGTAGATGTTGCCGAGTCCTGCAACGACGGACTGGTCGAGGAGCAGGGCCTTCACGCTTGCTTTGCGTCCCAGGGCTGAGGCCAGGTATTCGACCGTGAAGTCCTCGGAGAAAGGGTCGGGTCCGAGGCGTGAGATCAGGGGGTGCTCTTCTTCCTTCCCAGGCTCGTAGAGGTCGAAGTACCCGAGCCAGAGCCGCGTGAAAGCGAGGACCACGGGCTCTCCTTCGCCCCCGAACTCGAGGACGGCCGTGTTCATCCTGTCGGGCTCCCTCCACTCGGGAAGGCGCAATACCCTTCCGGAGATGACCAGGTGCACGAGGCCGACAACATCCCCGAAGTCGAGGACGATGATCTTGCCCCGCCGTCCCGTGGACCGTAGAGTCTTGCCGACGAGCCGTTCTCCGAACTCCTCGGGCTCGACGTTGGTAACGTCTGGCCTGAAGACGGCGGCCCGCAGGACCTCGCGTCCAGCCGCGAGCGCGGCCATGTCTTCGGAGATAACGGTGACCTCGGGCATCTCGGGCATCTAGGGTCCTTTCAACAGTTTCTCGACGTAGCGGGCGACCCCGTCTTCATCAACGCCTGGCACGACTTCGTCAGCGGCCTCGCGGACCTCGCCTGTCATCCCCCCGACCGCGACCCCGTGCCCGGCGAAGCGGAGCATGTCTATGTCGTTGTCGGCGTCGCCGAAGGCGAGGACGCGCTCCTGCTCTATCCCCCACCGCCCGCACAAGAACCCTAGGGCTTTCGACTTCGTGCCCTCCAGGCCGCCGACCTCGACGTAGTGCGGCAGGCTGCGGGTGACAAAGAGCCTTCCTGAGAAGGCTTTCTGCGCTTCGTCGAGCCAGCGTCCTATGTTGTCGGGGAAATCAACGATCACGAGCTTCGTCGGCTCTTCCCCACCGTCCCTGAGCCAGTCAGCAGGGGAATCTACGACGGAGACATCGGGCTCAGGATAGCTGCGCAGGTGTTCGAGCGCAGCTGGTGTATCCGGCGAGGTGATGATTCGCCCGTCGACGAAGATGCGTGCGTGCAGGTCCCTTGATGCGGCCCATTCGAGCACCTCTATGCCAAGGTCCCTTGGCAACTTCCTGTGCAGGAGGGTCTCACCGTTTATCGTCCTTACCATCGAACCGCCGTAGCAGATCACGGGGTCTTCCTCCGTGAACCCAAGCCTCCCTGCGTAATTCCTGGCGTCCTCGAAGCGTCTTCCCGTGGCAACTACGAGCCGCATCCCGCTATCCCTTAGGCCCTGCAGGGCGGCGACGGTCTTGCGTGTAATCCGCAGGTTCCGTCGCAGCACGGTCCCGTCGAGGTCGAAGGCGCCAAGATCGAAGGCCAACCCGTTCCTAATGCCCCTGTGTTCCGCGCCCAAATGAAACCTTCCAGATATAGTGGAGCCGATGAGGTTACCTGATCCCTACCTCGCAAAAACGATCGACCAGTTTGTAGCACCTTTGAGCGCAGTTTGCCCGTAGGGGCCGTCCGCGAACGGCCCTGGAGCCTTCGGATCGTCACGACCACAGCCATCCGAGAAACGAGCCGGCAAGCACCACGGCCAGGAGCCGAAGCATCTGGACAGCGAGTACGAGCGCCGCGTCGGCGCCGCTCCCGAGGGCCACGATCGCGACCGAGTCTATCCCGCCCGGCGTCGTGGCAAGGTAGGCCGTGATCCCGTCGATGCCCGTAAGCGCGGCGAGCACCCACCCGAGGGCGGCACAAGCGGCGACGAGCCCCACGGCCGAGGCGAGCACGACCGGAAGTAGCCTTCCCGCCCTCTTTACGGAGGCGCCGTCGAAGAGCAGCCCCACCCACAACCCGAGGACGAGGTAGGCCGCCTGCGGCACGCCCTGGGGCCAGGCGAGGTGCACCACCCCGAGCTCCTCGATGGCAACCCCAAGAAGCAGAGGTCCTATGAGCGCGCCCGCGGGTAGTTTGAATCGCGTCCCCGCCCAGGCGCCGAGCACGGCTATCAGGGCCGTCAGGGCGTACGTCATCAGGGTGCCCTGGATGATGATGTCAGTCCCTCCCGGGGCGATCTGCAGGCCCTGACTCGAAGTCGAAGGTGACGACGTTCCAGGCACAAGCCCGAGACGGCCGACCAGCGTGGCCGAGACCACGACCACGCGGGTGTACTGCATCAGGGCGACGAGGCGCGCGTCGGCGCCAAGAGGGTCGCTCATGGCGAGCATCCCCGAGGCGGCGCCCGGCAGCGTTCCGAGGGCCGCCGTCTTCCTGTCGAGGCGGGCCAGGACCGAGAGCAACAGTCCGGCCCCGAGGCTCAGGATCAGGGTGCCGAACACAACCAGGGTTACAGGCAGCCAGTGGCGGAAGATCAAAGGCAGGACCGAGGGCTCGAAGGCGGAAGCGAGCACGCCGCCAACGACCGCGAGCGACGCCGTCCGCCCCCAGCGCGGCACCGCCGGGTGCCCCTCCCAGACGAGCGCGACGACGAGCGCTACGAGCATCGGGCCCACGAGCCAACCCGCGGGCAGGCCCGTACGCTGGGCGATCAAACCCGCAAGCAATGACCCGACACCGAGGACTACCCACCCGGCGACGGGACTAGCCGTCCGTGATCTCTTGCTCGTCATCTCCAAGAACAAGGGTACTACGGGGAAGGCCGCAAGCCGTTTGAAGAAGGGGCTAGGGTGCAACAATAGCGAGTGCGTCTACAGAGACCTTTATCGGAAGGAGTCGACCGTGGAGCTGGCACTGAGGGGTAAGGTAGCCCTGGTAACAGGCGGGAGCAAAGGTGTGGGGCGGGGCGTCTCCGACGCTTTGATCGACGAGGGGGCCCACGTGTGTATCTGCTCCCGCAACGAGGACGAGGTGCGGCAGGCGGCCGCGGAACTCGAAGAGCGTGGCGCGAACGGTGCCAGGGCGCTTGCTGTCGTTGCCGACCTGACGAACGATGAGGACCGCGAGAGGGTCGTCGAAGAGACGATGGGCGAGTTCGGCCGCGTAGACATCCTGGTCAACAACGCGGGAACCATAGGCGAAGGGGGAACGCTGGAAGACACTCCGCTCGAGGCGTGGAGGAGTTTGTTCGAGTTGAACCTGTTCGCGGCGGTGGACCTCGTGAAGCGGCTCGTTCCCCGCATGCGTGAGAAGGGATGGGGGCGCATCATCAACGTCTCCTCGGAGAACGGGACGCAGCCCTACCCTGATATGATCTCCTACAGCGCCTCCAAGGGCGCACTGGACAACTTCTCAAAGGCCCTCTCCAAACAGTACGCCGCCGACGGCATCCTCGTAAACACGGTTAGCCCAGCTTTCATCGAGACTCCGCTGGTAACCGCCATGATGGAACAGGCCGCCGAACAGCAAGGCGTCTCCCGAGAAGAGGCGGTAGAGCAGTTCCTACAGGAGAACAGGCCGCACATCGAGCTCGGGCGTCCAGGCCGCATCGACGAAGTGGGCCCACTCGTGGCATTCCTGGCCTCCGAGAAAGCATCATTCATCAACGGGTCCAACTACCGCATCGACGGCGGGTCAGTCGCCTCCGTGTAGCACGCTACGGCCCTTCAGGCCTCGCTTTCAGCTTCTTGTTGTTCCAGACAATTCCTGATGCCTCGGCAACCGGACTTCGCAGGGGCGGGCGTGAGGCTGTTGACAGTAACGGCCTGGGTACGGGATTAGGGTGATCCAAACGTCTCCCTGACTTCGATTGGAAAGATTATGTTTGTCAACAGGACGGAACCGCTCACCGCATACCGCGGAAACCTGCCGCCGGGTGACTTGATGGACTTTCCCTATACGGGTGTCGACCGGCTCGGCGTTCCCGCCTACTCGACGGCGTTTTGGCCTGAGGACGGGGCCTTCTGCAACGGTCTTGGGCGGAAGATAGAACTCTTCAGAGCCGCCCTGACGGGAGAAGTTCTACGAATGCGGGCTAATAGCGCCTGCCCCGCTGGCGGGCGATGTCGAAGCTGGCCGAGTCCGACACCGCCATCACGGCCATAACGCCACACTGGACCGGGTCGCTCACGACCAGGTCTGCCGCGGCGGGCACGCTGCCTGGCATGTTGAGCGAGAGCACGATAATCCCCTTCTCACGGATCTCGTGTACCGCGCGGGTGACCTCCCCGCCCATCAAAGCGCCGGCCAGCACCAGGGCCACCGCCCGCGGAAGGCGCGCCACGGCCCTCGCCGCCGCCGCGATCTCCCCCTCGCCGACCAGGGGGATGGTGTCAACCGAGATCTTCTCCCCACGGATGTTATGCCTGTCGGCCTCCGCGACCGCGCCGACCACGACCTGCCCGACCTGCGCCCCGCCGCCCACCACGATGATCCGCTTGCCGTAAACCTTCCGGAACGAGGGCGCCCGCTCTACCGACCGCACGACGGGCAGCGCCTCCAGGTCGCCGACGAGCGCGTCAGCCTCATCGCCAGAGACGTCCTCGAGCTCGAAGTAGACCGTCGAGAGCCTCTCGCGCCGCTCGGCGATGTCGACGTGGATTATGTTCGCCTCGTAGTCGAGTAGCACCTCGGTCAGGGCGTGCAGCGCTCCCGGCTCGTCGGGGGTTCTGACCATCAGGGCCAGGGGAACCTCATGCTCGGCGCTCTCGCTCATGGACCACAGTGTATAGCCTCCCGGCCTCCGCTTCTTCATCCAGGCGCCCCTCAGGTGGCTTGAATATTTCAGGAACGATGAATGCCTGTCGCAAGCTTCGGGAACCCGTGATAAGATGCCATCTTCGTGACCTTCGCGGAAGCCGAGGGGCTCGTGGTCTCGACCGCAGGCGGGAAATGAGGGTCCCTTCGGCCCGAGCCGCTCGGCTGGCAGAAGACCGGTAACACCCCTCCCTGCTGATCCGCTCGCCCCCGCCATGTCCGCGACGTCCACGGGGGTCAGCGTTCCGTGTTATCGCAACTCACGTTTCTCGTTGTTTGCCGATGTTCGCCTCGGTCACTGTCAAATCTCTGTCAGAGTCTATAAGACTCCGGGCTCTTGGATTTTCCGAGAGCCCTTCTCCAGCATAGTCGAGCTCTGCGCGCCGTTATTGAAAGACGGTCCTTCGTGCGTGAGGGCCAATTGCTCACAAGTGGGCGCGTCGATCAGTTGAAGACCTTTCTTCTCAGGACCCGTTCTTCTTCTGGCTCCGAGACCTCACTTGCCACGACGAGGCTCGACTGGATCTTGCCTTCGGCGACGCGGCTGAACATGATACCTGTGTGATCGTTGTATTCCTCGCTCAAAGTGTAACTTGTGGCTACCCGATCTCCCTCGGAGATCTGCCTGCGGATGGTGCATCTTACCCCACCTCCGTCGCTCCAGAATTCCTCGATCGCCTCCTTGATCGGGTCGGTGCCGATCCATTCTCCCGTGCCGAGCACAGGACTACGGAGTACGTGGTCGGAGGCGAACACCTGATCTACCACGGCGGTATCCCCTTCCCCAATACCTTCTACGAGGAACCGGCGGACCAAGGCCTTGCTGTCTTCTGACTGCATGAACTGCCCTCCCTCTTGGCACCAATTTCCAGTTCTAGTACTCCAGCCGCGAGGCCTCGCTGCCCCCTCTAGTGGGCAGAGCTTAGGAGCAACTTCTCCCCGCCCCACTGCGGCGTGTAGCAGCTTACACAGCCCCAAGGGTCAAGCGCAACCCCACATGGGTGATTCTTGGGCAATTCGGGCGAACGCAGACCTCCGAGGATCCGTACTCGACGCAAAGCGGTGCGACGAAGGAGCGATCGGGCACTTGCCTCCAGCCCCGCCATGTTGCATCCTGAACGCTTGAGTAGCCACATCCGCAGAAACTACAGGGACGGAGAGGTACAAGCTCCATGTCTCTCGCAGAGAATAAAGCCCTGATCCGCCGATATCTCCGGGCACAGGCCAAGGGGAACCTTGCCGCGCTGGAGGAGATGATGGCTCCCGACTTCGTCGACCGCAGCGTCCTTCCCAGCCAAGGTCACACCCGAGAAGACTACATACAGGGTGTCGCCGAGGACCGAGCCGCGTTCTCCGAAGCCCACCTCATCATCGAAGATCAGGTTGCCGAAGGGGACAAGGTCACAACCCGCATCACGATCCTTGGCACCCACGATCGTGGAGCATTCGCGGGTATTGAGCCCACGGGGATACAGTTGGCGACGACCGGCATGACCTTCAACCGGGTGGTTGGCGGCAAGATCGTCGAGGAGTGGAGCGAGAGCGGGGGCATGCACGAAATGATGCAACAGCTCCTCCAGCAGGAGGTGCGAGAACGCGAACGGGTCGAGCAGGAGCTGCGGGTAGCGCGACGCATCCAGGAGGCCCTGCTCCCGAAGGAACGCCCTCAACTCGACGGCTGGAACATCGCTCCCCACTACCAGCCCGCGCGAGAGGTGGGCGGCGATTTTTACGATTTCCTACCCTTAGGGAACGGTCACGTGGCACTCATAATCGGCGACGTCTCCGGCAAGGGGATGGCGGCGGCCCTCGTGATGGCGAACACGCAGAGCGTCCTACGTGCTGTGTCCCATAGAGATCACACCCCAGGCCGACTGTTGGCGGAGGCTAACGATGTCCTCTCAGAGTACATACCGCCCAACATGTTCGTGACCTGCTTTTGTGGAGTACTCGATCCTGGGAGCGGTCGCTTGACCTACGCCAACGCCGGACACAACCTGCCATGCTGGCGGCACCAGGGCCAAGCGTACGAGCTTCGGGCGACCGGCATGCCCTTGGGGTTGATGCCCAATATGAGCTACGAAGAGGAAGAATCCTTACTCCTGCACGGAGACAGCATCCTATTCTATACCGACGGTCTCGTGGAGGCCCACAACCCCGGACGTGAGATGTTTGGGTCACCCCGTTTGCAGCGTCTCCTAAACGAACGTGCGGAGGGTGCAAGCGGCCTCACCGGCTACGTCATGGAGACACTGTCGCGGTTCACCGGCGAAGACCAGGAACAAGAAGATGACATCACGCTGGTGACGCTGGAGCGTTCCCTATCCGAGTCACAGCTTGAGCCGTAGAGCGGGAGGTTGCGTGCTGAGGCGTACTCAAGGTGGCTCAGGAGAGAGTCGCGACGTAACCCCGGGCCGGTCGTGATTGCGGCCGCCTTGGTAACGGTATTCCTTATAGCGTTGGTCCTCGCCCTAGCACAGGGCAAGTTGTCCCTGCCGGCCCTCGACCTCACCGAACATCTTTCCGGAATCGTACTCGCGGTGTTCGTATTCGAGCGGATACGCGCTTGGCGAGAAGGTCACTGTCTACTGGGTAACCGGCGAGCGAATCCATTCTGGCGCGGCCGTTACCTACAGCCCGCTTCATTTGTTAGTTCGACCAGACGAGAGGGCCATGCAAACCTACATCACCTGGTAGGCCATGGGACTGGGACCGCCACGATACGCGGACCTGGCCAAAGACGCTTTGGCCGACGCCTGCGAACAGATAAAGGATACCTTCGGGTCCTCGACACGGCTGACCGAAGCCGACATCACGGCCATGTTGATCAACCTCGACCAAGCGGCGCTGGCGGCCAAGGGGCACCTGGATTCGGCCGCGGGCATGCGAGAGGAAATCTAGAGGCCACGTCGTCCTACGAGCGCTTGGCTCTTGACAGCAGTTCGACGATTAAACAGTTCGCCTCTCACCCGCAAATCAGCGTATTTCAGAAGTGGAGCCGAGGGGATTCGAACCCCTGACCTCCGCCGTGCAAAGGCGGCGCTCTCCCAACTGAGCTACGGCCCCGAACGAGCTTGGGGAGCCGAGTTTACCGCAGTTGTGCGAAGTGGACTAACGGCGGTTGTTGCGCCTGACAACTTACTGTTCGTGAGAGTTTGGGCGGCTTCCGGCCTTGACAGGACGACTATATGAGATATGAGTATAGTAGTCGGTGCCCACGCTTCTCCTTTCCCTTTCCCCATTACCCCTGAAGGCGGGCACCGACTTCCTTGTCCGGGCAGCTTACCATCCCGCACCAGCAAATTCCTGAGTACTCCCGGCAGACTTAACGGAACCTTAACGCCGCGTAAGATGCCTGGATATTGTGTCGGCCCGACGCGTTCACGTGCGTACGGATGCCGGGCTCCCATCGCGGCGCCTGGAACGGTACAATACGGGTGGTGTAAGATCGGTCGACCGAGAGGTGGGATAGAGATGGCCCTCTACGAGTACAAGTGCGCTGGATGTGAGGATCGCTTCGACCTCATGCGCCCGATGAGCGATGCTGACGATCCGGCGGAGTGTCCGGAGTGTGGTTCGACGGAGTCGCGGCGTGTGATCTCCAACTTCGCCTCCATAACCCCCGGGGCCTCGGCCCTCTCGACGAACCCCGTGATGGACGCCCGCATGGCGAGCGGCGGCGGGGGCGGCTGCTGTGGCGGAGGCTGCGGCTGCGGCTAGAGAGTTTGGCCGGAGGGGCACCTGAGGGATCTCCCGAAAGACTGCCAGACCTCGCGCTGGATGGCATAGAAGAGTTCAACAGGGGCGAGTTCTACGAGTGCCACGAGTACCTCGAAGAGGCCTGGATGCAGGAATCCAGGCGCGTTCGCTTCCTCTACCAGGGCATCCTGCAGGTCGGCGTTGGTTTCTACCACCTCAAGAACGGCAACTGGCGCGGCGCCACCGGCCTCCTTCGTAACGGAACCGTTCGTCTCAAAGAGTTCGAACCAGAAACCCTTGGCCTCGACGTGGCGAAGCTAGTCCGCGAGAGCGAACGTTGCCTGCAGGAGCTCGAGTCACTCGGTCGCGAGCGAATAGGCGAGTTCGACACTTCGAAGATACCGAAGGTGGAGCGGACGCAATAGTTTGTAGGTACACCGTGGATTCCGCGGTGATCGAAGTACGCAACAGGTACGATGGCGCGTAACGATTCAAGAAGGGTGGAGTACGCATGGCAGAACGGTTGGACGGAACGGTGGCGCTCGTCACGGGGGCGTCGAGCGGTATAGGGGAGGCGACAGCGCGGTCTCTCGCGCGACAGGGTGCCGCGGTCGCGGTGGTGGCCAGGCGTAAGGATCGCCTCGACTCGTTGGTGGCTGAGATCGAGGAAGAGGGAGGTACGGCCCACGCCATCGAGGCCGACGTGACCGACCAGGCCCAGGCCGTCGGCGCTGTAGACGAGACGGTGGACCGGTTCGGCAGGCTCGATACGCTCTTCAACAACGCCGGCGTCATGCTGCTCGGTCCCGTCGAGGACGCGCCGACCGATGAGTGGGACCGCATGGTGGATGTGAACGTCAAGGGGCTGCTCTACACCGCGCACGCTGCGCTGCCGCACCTGCTCGCAGCGGCGCAGGGCGGGCCGAGGCGGGTCGCCGATCTCGTCAACACCAGCTCTGTCGCCGGGCGGCGTCCGAGGGTGGGATCCGCCGTCTACAACCTCACGAAGTTCGGTGTGGGCGCTTTCAGCGAGTCCCTGCGTCAGGAGGTCACGGCCCGTCACGTGCGCGTCTCGCTGGTCGAGCCAGGCGCGGTTGACACGGAGTTGCAGAGCCACCTGCGAGAGGAGATCCGCGAGCAGGCCAGGCAGCGATTCGCCGACACCGAGACGCTCGAGGCCGAAGACATAGCCGACGCCGTCACCTTTATCGTGACCCGTCCGCGCCGCGTCGCCATAAACGAACTGCTCGTCCGCCCGACCGAGCAAGAAGGATAGAGTAGCTACAGCTCACGCAGCGCGGGGAGCAGCTTCTTCTCGGCCTCTGTGTTGACTCTCAGGGGCGGATTGCCAACGCTGGACTCCAGCGCCAGCGCTGGGCCGCCGGTGCCCGACGCCGAACTCCCGGCCGCCCGCTTCAAAATGGTCCATCGCGCATGGCCAGCGTCTCCTTTAACAGCGTGCAGTCTTGTGAATTAGGGTTGAGGAGACCGCTCCTGGCGGCCGCGGACGCTATCGTGCGAAGTAGATGCCGGCCCAGTAAAGGGACGCCACGAAGAATGAGACGGCGAAGACGAGCCCGTAGAAGAGCATCTTGTTCGTCCACTCGCCGCGCTCGGTGTCCGCAGCGGGGTTGCTACCAAACTCCACCCACGCGATGGCCCCGGAGCACGCCACCACGACCAGCAACGATATGCCGGTCAGCACATGCTGCCAGGCCCCCATGCCCCCGACGAACGAGGGCAACGCAAGGAGCACCGCGAGGATGGCCGCAGCGATCCAGAATACCACCGTGAGTACGGGAATGGCGCGGCGCATGCCGCGCAAGAGAGGGCCCTGCTCAGGGCGGTACACGCGCTGCTCTACTTCCCTATCGTGCTGTGGGCGGTACATCACTCGCTCCCTTACTCAACTACTTTCCTATGCTACGTATATATCTTACTAATGTTCACTGAGAATGGGCAAACCCCACGTTTGTCGGCCCGCCTGTAGTTCCTCCTCGTTGCTTCCTTACAACAATTACGATCAGGCCAGAGGTCGAACCTCCGGTCGCCGTGGACCAGGCCGGAGGCGCTGGAACAGGTTGTCAAGCCAGGATGCTCTATGCTCGGAAGGGTGCAGAGGTCGGTGTGTCCGTGGAGCCGCTACACGCATGCTATCGTGCGAAGCGTTCGCGAACATCCGCCCCCTGAGTTCTACGACCTCGGCGTCGATCACCACTGCCCCGTGGTAGCGGGCGACGGAGACGCGGTGGTTGCCGTCGCGCACGTAGTACGCTTCGCCGATCTTGTAGAGGCTCACCGCGGGCAACTCGACACCCTGGTGGTACGCGCGATCTACACGTCTCCACCTCTGGCCCATGCTCCGCTTTTGGGGTAGGAAGTCCCCGTCGAAGTCCCGCCATCTTCCGACGCTGCCTACGATCTTCTCGACTTCGACGGCTTTTACCCCCCGGTAGGCCTGGCTCCATCGAACCAGGACGCACTTCGCCTCCTCGAACGCGAGAAGGTGCTCGTGGGCGGATTTCCTGCGCATCCGGTTCCACATGCCGTGCAGGGAAACCTTCAGAAGGGCGCGATGGAAGTCCTTGTCTACCTGCTCTTCCACGCCAACGTACCCGATCACTGGTGTTCCTCTCGCTCGAACATATCCTCCCTCCCGCCTCGGCCCTGTGCCGACCCCCTTGCCGATCTCGCACCGAGCTAGCGTCCCGCGATCCTCGCCCTGCGAAGCAGATCGAGCGTGCTCTTGAGGCGAAGGACGAAGGCGACCAGTGGCGAGCCGCTCACCTTGTGGTTCGTTCGCAGCACCTTCTCGAGCCGCAGCGCTCGCACCTCCCTGAAGATCTGCCGGTTGCGCTCCCCGATCAGGTGGGGATCGAACTCCATGTAGTGGTGCATCTTCTGCCTCCTTCCGCGTCCCGCCGGCGACTTTCTCGTGCGTCTTGGGAACAGCATAGGAGGCCGCCGTTACGTGACCGTTACTGGAAGAGCCTTCGAGCGTACAGGAAATCGGGTATTTCTGGGTAAAGTCGGATGAGTGAGATGCGTCGCGGACGCCCGGAGCGGGTATCCCTTAGCTCGAGGAAGAAAGGCTTCGGTCGTTCACCCAGACGGTGAGCTGCGTGCGGGAGTGCAAGCCGAGCTTCTTGAAGATCCTCGACAGGTGGGTTTCCGCCGTGGACTCGGAAATGACCAGCCGGGCGGCTATCTGGCGGTTGGTGAGACCTTGCGCCACCAGAGCCGCTACCTCCTCCTCGCGATGAGTCAGGGAAGGCGATCGGGCCTTGGATACCTGTCGATCCGGCGCTTGGAACGCGGGCGTGGTGGACCCTGCTTCGCAGAGGGCGTACCCTATGGCCTCGTCCAAGTCCATGCCCCTTCCCTCCGCCAGCGCTTCCTCCCACGCCAGATCTCCCAACCGCGAGCGAGCGCTCGCCCGATACGGCTCTATCATGGTGCTTTCTAGGGGTGTAAGCCGTGAGCCCACCGTATCCATCAGCGCTTCAGCCGCCCCGAAGAGCCTCGCGGCCCGTAAGGTTTCTCCCTCGGCTCCGGCGGCGCAAGCCAGCCCTTCCAGGCTTATCAAAATAATCCCCTTGTCACCCAGCTTCTCAGAGATAGTGAGGTTTTCTTCGAACTGGACCTTGGCCCGCTCTGGCTCGCCGCCCAAGAGCGCCGACCATCCCAAGGTATCGAGTGCATATGGGAGACCACCCATAAATCCCTGTCTCCGCTCCCGAGCCAGCTCCACCGCTTCCTCTGCGAGCGCGGTGCCTCGCTGGTGGTCGCCTCGAAGCAGCGACGCGTACCCCCAGTTGCTCAAGTAAAGGAAGCGCCAGGACGCGCTGTCCAACTCCCGCGATAGGCTCAGACCTTCCCCATAGAGCTTTTCGGCCTGCTCGTAGTCTCCCCGTCTGACCGCCGCATCTGAGACGGTGAGCATTGAGTTGGCGATGCCCTGCGCGTCGTTTGCTTGCCGGCTCAGCGCAAGGCCCTCTTCGCTTAGCTTCGCCATGTGCTCATGGTCGCCTTCTTCGCTAGACACGAGGGCTAGCAGGTCCAGAAAGTACGCTTCGGGACTACTTCCTAGGAGGAAAGCTCCGCGGCTGCCCTCTGTTCCTGCCTCCTTGCTAAGCCTGAGACCCTCCTCGGCAGCTCCCTTCGCTCTCCCTAAGTCGCCCTGCGCCCGCGCCAGCGAACTCGCCGCCCCAAGAGCCTTCGCCCGCGCCACCGCGGAGGAGGCGGAGGTCTCCTGGGCGAGCGCCTCCTCTAGCCACAAACGCCCCTCGCTGAGTAGCCCTTCCCAGGTCCAGAACCACATCAAAGTCCCGGCGAGCCTGAGGCCCAACTCGTCTTCATCCCGTGCTTGTGACCAGGAGAGAGCAGCTCTGATGTTGTCGAGTTCTACCCCGAGGCGATCGAACCATTCCGCCTCCCGCGGCCCGATTAGTTCCGGTTCTGCCTCTTCTGCTAAGACTAGGAAGTACTCAGCGTGAGAGCGCTTTATAGCCCCTGCCTCCCCGCTCTCATCAAGTTTCCCCAGCGCATACTGCCTGATGGGTTCTAGCAGCCTGTAGCGTGCCCCTCCCTGCTCGGTTGACTCGGCCACCACTAACGACTTCATTACAAGTCCGGATAGGAGATCCACGACTTCTCCTTCATCTATACCCCCACCCGTCCCCACCGTCTCCGCAGCCTCCAGAGTCCATCCCCCCACGAACACAGAGAGCCTCCTGAAAATCTTGCACTCTCGCTCCGAGAGCAGCTCATGGCTCCAGTCGAGGGTTCCCCTTAGCGTCCGCTGCCTCTCCGAGACCGTACGGCCCCCACGCGTCAAGAGTTCGAGGGAGCCTTCGAGCCTCTGTAAGATTCGCTCCAAAGAGAGAGTGCCTGCCCTCGCTGCGGCCAGCTCTATGGCGAGCGGTATCCCCTCGAGCCTCCTGCAGATATTGGCCACCGTCCTGGCGTTCTGTAGGTTCAAGGAGAAGGAGTGATCATGTCCCCTGGCCCGCTCGACAAACAGCCGTATCGACTCGTAACCTTCTAGCGGCTCAAAAGCGGGCGCGTCTTGACGCTCGGGTACCAAAAGTGGAGGTACGGGCCACTTGGTCTCGCCCTCCACCTCCAAAGCCTCGCGGCTGGTGGCCAGCACTCGCAGTCGCGAACACGAGTCGAGCAGCGCATCCACGAGCCGCGCGGTAGTCTCCACGAGGTGCTCGCAATTGTCCAAGACCAGGAGCATCTCGCTTTCGCGCAAGACGTCGGAGAGCGTGCCGGAGAGCGGTTGCTGGGGACGCTCTGGCACGCCCAAGGCCTCGGCCACCGTCTTGGCGACCAGTTCGTCCTCCGAGAGTGGCGCGAGCTCCACGAGCCACACCCCGTCGGGGTAGGCCCAGCGAGGTCGCGAGCCACCTCCAAAGCGAGGCGCGTCTTACCCGATCCGCCCACCCCTGTGAGGGTCAGCAACCTCGTCATGGCCAGTGTTCGCTTGATCTCGACGAGCTCTTGCTCCCGACCGATGAAGCTGCTTCTGGGGGCTGGCAAATTATGCTTTGTAACATCTAGTGTGTACTCGCGCGAGGAATCAGCGGGCTGGGTAGGAGTCATGGGGAACCTTCCGGCCGCTATGTCATCGTGCAGGCTGTGAGTCGTGGTGCCGGGCTCCGCACCGTGCTGCCTGGAGAGGATATCCCTAAGCCGTTCGTACTGGACCAGGGCGTCACTCTCTCGGCCCGAGAGCGCGTACAGGCGCATCAGGCCCGCATGCGCCTCCTCCAGCGCAGGCTCTTCCGTCACGGCCGTTTGCAGTGCTTCGCCAGCGCGCGCGAGGTCCCCTTGTTCCTCAAATACCTTGGCGAGTTCGACGAGCAAGTCCAGATACAGTCTCCGTAGGACTACCCGCTTCTCCTCCGCCCACTCCTCGTAGCGATCTCCGGGCAACAGCTCCCCGGCGTACAAGTCGAGCGCCGCTCGGTGGGCCGCCGGTTCCCGGGTGCCCCGGGCCGTAGCAGCCGCTTGCTCGAAGGCGTCGACGTCCACCCAGAGGCCTCCACTCGAGCGCAGCACGAGTGACTCCTCCTCGTTCGCCAGATAGCCGGAGCCGCCGGCCGGGTCTAGTGTCCTGCGCGCGGCATGGAGTGTCCTCCGTAAGCTATTGGAAGCGGCCTTCCTGCCGGAGTCGGGCCAAAGGTAGTCCATCACCTGCTCGCGGTGCAGACGATGACCAGGGGCGATGGCGAGCAACTTCACCAGGGCGGCCGCCTTTCTGAGCCGCCACTCGTTCTGTTGGATGATCTGGGTTCCTACCGAGACGGAGAAGCCGCCGAGCAGCTTGACGCGAACCGCCTCGCTTTCCCCACCCGAAACGACTCTACTGCTCGATCGCATCGTCCTGGCTGTCGGTCGCCGCTGCGCCACTACTCTGCACCTCGCTAGGCACAATGATAACAATACTGGTGGGTCACGCAAGCCACGACAATCGGTATTTGCCCTCGTCTCGGGTGCAGGGTAGCCTACGCGGCAACGATCGACCCGTCAGGGAAAGGGACCCAGGACAATGACAGAAACCACGCTCCTCAGCAACGCGGTCCTTATCGACTGTACCGGGGCCGACCCGCTGGAGCGGGCCTCTGTCCTTGTCGAAGACGGCGTGATCAGGGAGGTACTAACCGGAGGATCGCCCCGCACGCGCGGCCACGACGTGGAGATAGACTGCTCGGGCCTGACACTTATGCCTGGCCTTACCGACGCCCACGTGCACATCGGCGCGGTCGACGTGAACATCCTGGACCAGCACAGGGAGTACCCGTCCAACCTGACGGCCCTGCTCATGGCCGGGATCCTTACTGACACGCTCATGCAAGGCTTCACCACCGTAAGGGACGCAGGCGGCGCGGACTGGAGCTTCAAGGCCGCGGTCGAACGTGGGGTGGTCGAAGGACCGCGGCTCCTGGTGAGCGACAAGCCGCTTTCCCAGACCGGCGGGCACGGAGACTGGCGGCGCAGGAGCGAGACTCAACCGCCCGAGATCTTCTGCCCAACGGCAGGGATGCGCTCGGTGGTATGCGACGGCGCCGACGCGGTGAGGTGGGCAGCGAGGGAGCAGCTTAGGCTCGGGGCAGACCAGATCAAGATGATGGCCTCCGGCGGCGCGATGTCTCCGGCCGACGAGCTCGCCGCCACCCAGTACCAGATCGCCGAGATCCGGGCCGCGGTGGAGGTGGCCGAGGCAGCCAGCACCTACGTGATGGCCCACGCCTACAACGACGGCAGCGTGAGGAACTGCCTCGAGGCGGGCGTGCGCTCCATAGAGCATGGCAACCTCATCGACGAGGAGACGGCAGCCCTGATCAGACGTTCAAACGCCTACCTGGTGCCTACGCTCGTCACCTACGAGGCTCTCTCGGAGGAAGGAGAGGCCTACGGTGTACCCGAGAACGTCATCCGCAAGATAGACGAGGCGAGGGAGGTTGGCATCAGGGCCCTGCGCTACGCGTACGAGGCGGGCGCCAGGATCGCCTCGGGTTCGGATTTACTAGGCCCCTTGCAGAACCGCAAGGCAAGGGAACTCGAGATAAAGACCGAGGTCATGAGCCCGATGGAGAGCCTCGTCTCAGCCACCCTCACCAACGCCGAGCTATTCGGGATGCAAGACCTGATCGGCACCGTAGAGGAAGGCAAGCTCGCGGACCTGCTCATCGTCGAGGGCAACCCCCTCGATGACATATCCGTGCTACAGGAGGAGAAGAACCTCAAGATCATCATGAAGGGCGGCAGCATAGCGAAGAACGGGCAGCAGTAGGAAACGAGCAGATCATCGATGACATCCTCAAGCCCGAGGCGCTGTGCATCGAAGCGCTGCACAGAGGGGGCTCGGACATGCTCCCTGCGGGGGTCATCGTAGACACAACAGTCCGATCTTGCGGATTGGTGTGCCGGTCGGTGACGTTGTTAAACTGCCTCGACCGGGGAGGAATGGCGAAAGGACCCTTCGAGTACATGATGGAGGTACCCGCGTGCAAGAGACCGGCCAACAAGACTGCCGAACCCACCGTGCCCCGATGATCGGCGCCCGTTTGTGATGGATCTGAGCGCCGGATCGCTGGTGCTGCTCTCGCTCTCCGGCTTCGTAGCCGGGGCAATCAACGCGGCCGCCGGGGGCGGGTCACTCATCACGTTTCCCGCGCTGATCGCCGTCGGGTACCCGCCGTTGATCGCCAACGTCACCAACAACGTCGCCGTCCTGCCTGGCTACGTCACGG
>JBBPYN010000001.1:0-21787 GCA_038199875.1 Rubrobacterales bacterium | reverse complement strand
CCAGCGCACCCAGGCGGCTAAAAAATCCCAGGCACATGCTCAGGAAGATCCAAGCCTCCGTGCCCCAGATCACGAACCCGAACCAGCGGATGTTTGGCTGCACGACGTTCTCGATAAAGATGCCGTTCGCTTGCGTCGCCAGGCCTATCGGAACGTACACCTCGGGACCTGGGTTCGAGCTCAGGATGTCGGCCTTAAGCAGTTTGTTCGGGTCACCCGCGATATCCGCCTCCTCCTGGATAAAGAAGCACAGGCCGCCCTTCGTGAATTCCTGCCGGCAGCCGAAGTCTGGGGGCACCTTCCACCAGAGCTGCGTGAAGAAAAGGTAGCCCAGCCCGATGCTCGCGATAGTGATGGCCACTGCGGTGATCGTCCGCTCCAGACGCGACGGGGAGTAGATACCCTCCCTCGGCCGCTCCGGCTTGTCTGCAGAGCTTATCTCAGCCACCTGGATGCTCCTTTCGGTAAACTGTCTGGGGCGGACGTCATGCCGGCGGGGTATCTGCGCCCTTGATGACGGTCGTGCAGGCGTTGCCCGCCTTCGGGACGTCCTCCGGGTCGCTCAAAGTGTAGCGGAGCATCTCCTGGATACGCCTGACCTCTTCCTCGCCACCACGTACCACCGGGCAGTACTCGTCCGGCTCGTCCAGTTTGCCCCGCAGGGCGCGGCGGCTCGCGCAGCCACCGGCGCAACTCTCGGCAAACCGGCACGGCTCGCACGTTTTGGGCAGGTGCCTGGCCTTCTCGAACTCGCGCTGGTCCCAGATGCTCCTCTCCGGGTCTGCGAGGTCCGGTATACGTCCGGCTGCTGCAGGCCAGTAGGGGCAGGGTGAGATCGTGCCCGCCGGCAGCGCCCTGATGCTCCGCTGCCCGCACGGGTTGCCACGGGTCGTCTGCAGCCCCATGATCGCGTTGACCAGCGGCTCGCTGCACACTACCACGGGCCCCGAGGCGAACAAGTCGGCGAACCCCTGCCAGAACTGATCGTAGGAGAGGGTAAACTCCTCCCCCATTACTGGCTGGTAGACGTTGACGCGCAGGTCGCAGCCGAGCCCGAAAGCGAAGCGCGCCACCTTCCCCATCCGGTCATAGTTGGTGTTCATCATCACCGCCGCGACGGAGGTGGGGATGCCAAGGCGCTGGCATCGCTCGAGCGACTCTAGCGCCATCTCCCATGCTCCCTCCCCCCTGAACTCGTCCATCTCCTCCTTGGTGGGAAAGTCGAAGGAGAGCTCGACGGAGTGCAAGCCAGCCATCTCCTCGTCGGTGAGCATGGCCAGACTGTAGCCGTTCGACGTGATCGCGGTCTTGACTTCCCTCTCCCTGAAGAGGCCGAGCATCTGCCGGTACTCGGGGTGTACCCCGTTCTCACCGACCCCCAGGTTGACCGACCCAACCTCCAGGTTGTCCAGGATAGTCTCGACCTGCGGCAGTGAGAGACGCTGCCGCGTGAGCGTGGGCCGGTAACAATGCGGGCACGCCAGGTTGCACTCGTTGGTAAGGCCAATGCCAACAGCAACGGGCATTCTCTCCATTCTCTCTCCTCTTCCGTCCGCCATCCCACACTTTACGACACATCTAACATAAATCATGGCGACTAATCTTGCCATTCTCTTAACATTTCGGCTGGCACGGCAAATCAACCGTTGCCTGGCTTTCAACGCCGGGTCGCCACCACCTCGAGGTAGTCGCTAGGCACCACCATTGTCTCGTCGTCAGAACGGTTGAATCGCCCTATGAGGTCCCCGAGCTCGTCTATGAGATTCCCTCTTCTTACCGGGTGGAGTGCCAGGAACGTCTCGCGGGTAGGGCCGAGGTATGTTTGCAGAACGTCCAGATAGTGCCGGACCGAGCGATAGCGGAACACGAAGCTGCGCCGAGCGATCCGCAGGTCTCTTGCTCCCCCTCCGAGGAGTTCCCGAAGCCGCTGTTCCGTACCCCAGAGCACGGGCGGCTCCAGACCGGGAGACGGGGGCATGTACCGGCCGAAGAGGCTTCCTATCTCCCCGGCGAAGCTGTCCGGCGTCCAGTTGGCCAGGCCGATCTTGCCCCCCGGCCTGCAGACCCGCAGCAACTCACCGGCCGCTTTCTCCTGGTCCGGCGCGAACATCACCCCGACCGTCGAGAGCACCACGTCGAAAGAAGCGTCCTGAAACGGGATGTTTTCGGCGTCGCCTTCCCTGAACGTTGCCTGTAATCGTTCGGCGGAGGCTCGCTCCCGCCCCCACTTCAGGAGCGCCGGAACGTAGTCGATGCCTGTCACGTAACAGAAGCGGCGGGCGGCGGCCAGAGCCGCGTTGCCGCTTCCGGTCGCCACATCGAGCACCCTCTGGCCAGGACGCAGATCCACGGCCTCGCAGAGGTGTTCGCTCATGATGAGCAACGCCGCTCCGAACACCGCGTAATCGCCGGAGGCCCACGCCCGCCGCTGGCGCTCCTTGATCTCTGCAAGACCGGATGTCGGGTGCTGTGTACTCAGCTCGCTTCCTGCCACTCAATCGGAGAGCACGAACTGCAATCTACGTGACACGCAGGGTCAGCCTGGGAAAGACCTCAGGATCGTAACATGCGTTGCTCGCAGCAAAGAACGCAAACGGATATTTCCCGGGTGGGGTATCGTCAGGGATGGCGAACTCTGCGCGATAGCGATCACCGCCCGCAGACTTCAGGAGCACGATCCGCCCGAGTTTCGGGCTCGCCGCGAATACCTCCCGCGAGAGGCCGCCTTCACCGCCTCTGGCGGTAAGCCCGAAGGCCACTGTTTCGCCTGGCGCGACGGATTTGGAGGAAATTGAGGGATCGCTCACTTCCGGCTGGCCCCCTGGGTCGTCGTGCTCCCTGACAGCGAAATTGTAGGTATAGGTCTCTCCTGGGTCGAGCATGATCTTGAGGTGGTCATGGTATGCGCTGTTGCGGTAGAGGTATTGGCCTTCGTGGAAACCGAGTACGGGGGCTGACTCTCCGGCGGGCACATTCGGGACGGTATAGCGACCGTTTTCGTCCGTGATCGCAGCGTACTGAAAGGTCTTCCAGCCGACCGTGATATAGATGTCGGAGACCGGCTTTCCGGTATTCTTATCGGTGACACGACCGGTGATCGTGCCGGTGTTGGCTGACGGTTGCGCCGTCGTAGTTGCCGCCCTGGTACTTTCCCCACCATGCTCTTGGGATGCGGATTTCTTGGATGCTTCTGGGGTGGCAGCCGGGCTGCTTTTTTCGGCCCTGGAAGATTTCTGCTGGCCGTTTTCGCCTGGTGTACAGGCAACCAGGCCCAAGACAATACAACCCAGCACAATTATGAATTTCATCGTCCGGTCCACATTATTCCTTCCCCATTGAACCCTTACGAGCCCATTGTATGGCAAAACTGACGGGGGCGGCTGCCTACCGATACTGCTGCAGACGCTCCAGAATAGCCTGCATGAGGTTATCGCCCTGGTTCGTTTCGAAGATGGCCTGCGCGTGGGCGTCACCGGGGAGGATGAGCGCCTTGTTCCGGTTCCCGGTAGCCTCGTCCGCCATCTCGCGCACCTCTCCCGCGAGCCCCTCTCCCTCGCTTGCCACAAAGAGCTTCGGGTACGACCCTAGCCCAGAGACATCCCCCGAACCCGAAATCAGAATGAGTTGATCCGGAACTCCCGGCTTCTCCTCTGCGGCCTGCAGCACCCCACTGGCACCGGCGCTGGCGCCCATGAGAGCCACCCCCTGGACACTCCGCTCCTCCTTCAGATACTTCGCAGCGGCGATAAGATTATCCGCGGATGTATCTTCCACCGCCAAGGCCACCATCCCGTTTTGGGCTATCTGCCGCGCCTGGGATTTCCAACTGGCTGCGTCATAGATTGCCCCATGCGCCATTACTACCCCATAATCACCCTTACCCCACACGAGTGCTTCGGTATTGCCGACCTCTATCTCTTCGCCCGAGTTCCCGGCGGCAGAACCCCTCGCTGTCGTATCCGTTGTCTGATCTCCTCCCGCATTGGTCGAGCCATTCTCTGCAGCGCCCTGGCTCTTGTTTCCGCTTGATCCACAGCCAGCCGCGAACAACGTTACAGCCAGACCCAATCCGAGAACAAGCCTGACAACACGGTTGCTCTCCAGCACGTCTTATCCTCACCTGGATCTCTACTCTGTGTTCGTGACCATCCACTATACAACGAGAAAAGGCAGATTGAGAGATCAAACCGAGAGCCAAAGCGAGGGCGCGAGTGCTTCGCGTCTCCTCCTACCTGTAGTCGATCCTTTCGATACCTATGAGGTTCTTGTCGAAGATCACGAAGTACAGTCGGCATACTCTTCCTGGCTCTCGTCTAGTTCTCTTATTCATTATGTAAGGTTCTCTTAATCATTATGCAAACTTTGCTTATCGATCCCATAAGCCTTACATGATAGTTCGTAGTGATGGGCCTGTGCGTACAGGGGTTGCGCGTTTTCCTCTGCATTCTGGAGCGGGAGCTTCGCGACCCTCGTGGGGGCAACGATGATCGTGGTCTTGCTCGTAGACTGCTTCTCGGCCGCAGTTCGCCGCACGCTCGCGAACTAACTTCTGCCGCCGATCAAGGGTTCTCATCCCGATCCCGGCCGGCAAACGTAGCCGGGTCAGGCAGGAGTTCATGCTACGTTAATGTCTATGTAAGTCCTCCGTAAGATACTCGGGGCACAATCAATCCTGTAAGGGAAGGTAACCCGGAAGGAGGGTATTCTCATGTTCACCATGGTGGCCCAGGTACTGGCGGTTGCGGTTGCGTTGGTATTCGGTGCAGTTGGGCTATTCACGCTCTTGTTGATAGTAGCGATAATCTAGTAGAGATCAGGGATTGCTGCTCGGAGCAGGGGGCCTGTGGGCCCCCTGCTCGTTCCATCTGGCACGCTAGTGCCTTCGAGGGATCTGTCCCGGGCCCAGCGCATCACATGAAGACGCCTCGGTCCGAGTCGGCCTGGGCCGGCGAGGCGGCAGGGTGGAACTCCTCTATCTAGAGCTTTTCGGCGAGTTGCTCCAGGTTCTCGACGACGAGGTCAGGCTCGGTAGCCCAGGGATCGAAGACGGCGTCGACCCTCCGCCTGACCCAGGCCGTTTTCAACCCGGCGGACTTCGCCCCGATCACGTCCCACGCGTTGCTCGAGACGAGCCACACTTCGTTCATCGGCCGATCCAGGCGCCTGGCGAGGTAGCGGTAGACTTCGGGGTCTGGCTTGAAGATGCGCACGTCGTCCACGCTAACGACGGCCTGCAGGAAATCGAGAGCGCCGCTTCTTCCAAGCAGCGTCCGCACCGTCTGCTCTACGCCATTAGAGAAGGCAGCCAGGATATGCCCCTCGGACCTCAGCTTCTCCAGGCCAGGCACGACGTCGGGGAAGAGCCGGAGGTTCTGGTACTCCTCTATCAGCTTCTCCCGGTCTTCGGCCGAGAGCCTCACGTCGAGCGAGAGGGCAGTGTAATCGAGGGCCTGACGGGTGCAGACCCCGAAGTCCGCGTACTCGCGCATGAGGCTGCGACGCCAGGAGTACTCGATCTGCTTTTCGCGCCAGAACTCCGAGAAACGGTCGGCTCTCTCGCCAACGAATGCCCTCAGGTGCTCGTTCATTTCCAGAGGGTCAACGAGCGTACCGTAGACGTCGAATCCAAGCGCTGCTGGCACAGGCCTCCTCTCGCTCTTGGTAGCGATACTCGATCACGTACCCTGATTCCCGTAGCGATAAAAGTGGGGACTACGTTCGGCAGACCGGGGCCATCCTATCTTCGGCGTGGGGGCCTCGGTTCGGGTGGATCGCACATGCTAGAGAGCGCCTTCCGACGGCCTCTCGTTCGCGCTCTTTCGCTGGCGTCGCACTCTGGCGACCACGACGGTGATCAGCGCCAGGCAGGCGATCAGCGAAACCATTACCCCGACTCGCAAGGACCACGACTCGTAGCGCAACTCGACCATGTGATTGCCCGCGGGGATCGGAACGGCGCGCAGCATGTAGTCGCCGGTGTAGAGCGAGACCGGACGTCCGTCGACGTACGCCTTCCACCCCGGGTAGTACATCTCGCTCATCATGAGCAGGCCTGGCGCTCCCGTGTCGGTCTTCAGTTGGATCCGCTCGGTATCGTACGAAGTGACCGAGGTCTGGTCGGCGGAAGGCTCGTCGGGCTCGGCGAGTTGCGGAGGTCGCCGTTCCAGGAGTGCCGTACGGCGAAGATCCACCGCATCGGAACTCAGTAGCTTCAGCGCTTCTTTCTGCGTGGTCTCCCTGGCCGAATGGACTATCCAGGCGCGCGGGAGTGCATCCTGGTTCTCCAGTACCTCAACCCTATCGTCGCTGTATACGCTCGGATGGGCATCCTTCAACTCCCGAAGTGCAGACTGGTCCGGCTGAGTGTCCGCTGGAACGATGATGTATCTAACGTTGAGTAGGTCCAACAGGGGAGAGTCGAGCCCGGCCCGGTACACATCCGCGTCGTGATAACCCTGGGAGAATCCGTTGAGAGCCTGTATGTACTTGTCGTAGCGGGCGATGTGGACGGCGTTATAGCCCTGGATGCTCTGCAAGCCCATCGGGGTCGCCAGATTGCTTGCCAGAAGCGCTATGGTATCAGGGTCAGTAAAGTCGTTGTTGTAATGGTAGCTTCGCGTGCCGTTGCCCCGGAGGTACGGACCGTAGCCGAAGTAGCGGGCCGGCGCGTCTCTGGTCTTCGACCGGAGGAACGTGGCCGCTCCCGTAGGTTCGTAATAGCTGGCAAGGTCGACCTTCACGAGCCGTTTCCCCGCCTCGACGGTCGCGCGGTCTGCGATGGTAGCCCTGCCTGCCGCGAACAGGTCGACGAACACAACGAGGATCAGTATGAACGCGACGGCCCGGCGTCCCACGGGCGTGAGGGCGTAGACCACACAACACGCGATAGAGACGATGAGAGCCAGCAGCGAAACCGCGGGAATTACTACGCCAAGGTTGGTGAGGAGCGAATCCTGGGCATTTCCAAGCCTCACGGCCTCCTTCTCGAGGGTGCCATCGCTGTTCAGAGGTATCCCCAGGCGGGTTATCAGGTAGAGCGAGGCCAGGACGGGGAGGGCGAGCAGAGCCCCTGCTCTTCTGCCCTGCTCTCCGAGAGAGCTGAGCGTGGCGCCGGCAAGCATGGCAAACGCGAGGTAGAGGACCACCTTTATCCGCTCGGGACCGTGCGGGTGTATCGACTCGAAACCGGGCAGCAGATGATAGAGCACGGAATGCAGCAGCGTGAGGTCTCGGCCTGCCAGGGTAAGCGCAAAGAGGGCGAGGCCGACGAAGTAAGGAACGGCGTGCCTGGCGCGGGCGACAAAAGGCGCCACGAGGGCGAGAGCCAGGATAGTCAGACCGGGGTATACGAGGCCGGGCACCAGCAAACTCTTGAAGTCACCCACCGTCCACCCTCCCCAGGCTGCCCTCACGCCTTCGATGTTGCCGTAGCCGCTCGACAGGCTCGATAGGGTCTGGTACTCCAGGCGGGGCAGTAGACCGGCGGCGGCGAGACCGAACCCGAAGATGAGCACGGCGGCACCGTGCAACAAGAGCCCGAGGGTCCTATCCAGGGTACCGTGGATGTTCTCAGGCGGGAACACGAGCGTGCGGTAGGCCACGTAGCCACCCAGGGCGAGCAGGGCGTAGTAGGAGCCCTGCCCTGGCCACGCGGCCAGTATCTGGCTCAGCGCAAGACCCGAGATACCCCACCAGAGACCGCGATCCAGCCAACGAGAGCTTCGTATCGCCAGCTCCGCGCCAAGGACCGCGAGCGGAAGCCATGCCATAACCTGGGCATATGGAGAACAGCACAGGTTGCGCCAGTAGATAAAACCGTTGAACTCGTAAGCCACCGCCGCAAGCATGGAGCCCGCCACGTTGATCCTGAGGTTGCGCGCCAGGGCATACGTGAAGAGCCCCGCGAGCAGAAGGTGTACGAATACGAAGCTACTGGCCGCCGACGCCAACGGCAGGACGGTGAACAGGATCATCGCTGGCAGGTAGGTCCAGCCAGAGAGTGGGTCCCCGGCGAACGGAGCCCCTGAGAACTGGCTCGGGTTCCAGGCCGGTATATCTAAGGACCGCAGGCTCTCACCCAGGTAGGAGTACCAGGGGTAGTACTGGGTGATCGGGTCTTTGCTGACTACGACCCCACCGCTAACCAGGTCCCACACCGCGATCAGGGTAAAGATGAGGAGCAAGAATACTGAGGCAAGATCTTTGTAGCGTTCGACGCCAGGGACCAGCCGGGTATGAAAGAACTTGGCCAGGGTCATCCGACCTCCAGGCCCTCTTCGCACGCGGCGTGTGGGTGCCACGTGCCTCGCCGCTGCTCCAGGGCGCTCCATCGTCGTGATTCGATCAGGGTCAGGCAACCTCTCTCATATTGGCCCATATAGAGTAAGGGACGAAGACCATAAATACCTTGACGGTATCTTACAAGAAGCTTGCGTCGGAGCGCGCAGGTACGTCGGAGCGGACAACTTCACCCTGCAACGCCAGCACGGCACGCGAGAACAGCCGGGGCCCATCGTATTCGACAAACAACTCGCCCTGAGTCGGCCACTAGAGTCCTTGACGATGCGACACGTTTTAAGGGTTTTGTAAGGAATCGGCAAGGTTTGCGTAAGAACAGGCGCGTAGCGTAGATTAAAGTCGCAACACGGGAGGTACAGTGATTATTTCGGTCAGTTGGAGTGCGGGAGGAGATCATAGTGTCTACAGGCGCCGACCACCTCTCCGGGGACGCGGCACCCGGTCCGCGGGCCATGGCCCGCATAGTCATAATCATCCCCGCGCTGAACGAGGCGCCCTCGATCGCGGGTGTAGTACGGGGACTGTACGAACAGGAAGCCGTCTCTCTGCACGACATCATAGTCGTAGACAACGGCTCGACAGATGGGACCGGGGAGCGGGCTCGTCGGGCAGGCGCGAGCGTTGTGCGAGAGGAGAGGCGTGGCTATGGCTACGCCTGCAGGGCCGGGGTCATGGCCGCCAGGGAGGCGGAGGTAGTAGTGCTGCTCGACGGCGATGCGGCAGACGACCCGCAGGACCTCCCGCGGGTACTGGAGCCGCTGCTCGAAGGCGGGGCGGATCTGGTCGTCGGCTCCCGCACGCTCGGTACGCGCGAACGTGGTTCGATGACCCCGCAGCAGATGCTTGGCAATCGCCTCGCCGCCTTCCTGATGGCCCGTCTCTACGGGGTCGAGGTCAGCGACCTCGGGCCGTTCCGGGCGATCCGGCGGAACGATCTGCTGGCGCTGGAGATGCGCGAGATGGGCTACGGCTGGTCAGTCGAGATGATGGTGAAGGCCGCCCGTGCTGGCTACCGCTATCGAGAGGTACCCGTAATCTATCATCGCAGGATCGGCATATCGAAGGTCGGGGGGACTCTTCGCGGGAGCCTCAAGGCCGGCTGGGCCATCATCTCCACCACCGTCCGCTACTCACGCTGGACGCCCACAAAGGATCGCGTGGCCGCAGAGGGCATCGGCGGTTGAAGGACGCGCTGTACATAGCCGCCAAAGCACCCAGGGAACGGATCACCAAGACGCGCCTCGGCAGGGCTATCGGCCACGATAATGCCGTGGTGCTGTACAGGGCGTTTCTGAGAGATCTGGCACTTCGCTTCGCGGACGCGCCCTTCGCGCTCGGCTGGTACGTTACGCCTTCAGACGCCTGGACGGATATCGCTCCACTAGTCGGCCACAGAGGCCGTGCGGCACGGGTCTCGATCCAGGGCGAAGGCGACTGGACCGAGCGCCAGAGGCAACTTTTCCGCGAGTGTGCAGCCCGCGGCGAGGAGAGGGCGGTCCTCGTCGCCTCCGATTCGCCCCACCTCACCGTCGAGGTCGTCGAAGAGGCTTTCCGTCATCTCGACGCGCACGACCTCGTCTTCGGGCCGACGTACGACGGCGGCTACTACCTGATCGGGATGCGCGGGTTCCACGACATCCTGAACGGCATACCAATGAGCACGGGCACGGTGCTCGACGACATTACGCACAGGGCCGGAGAAGCAGGACTCTCGGTCGGGTGGGTCGAGACCACGTTCGACATCGACGAGGTCTATGACCTCGAACAACTAGGACAACTAGCCGCGATGCGCGCGGATCTGGCCGCAACCCACGCGGCCCTGGAGGCGCTAGGCCTGTACGGGGATGGAGTGCGCACCCCGAACGAACCCGACGCCGCCACACCTATCGACACGGGTCCGGTGAGCAGGCCCGCGTCACCAAAGCATAGGAAGGAGTCGAGATGAAGTTCGTTGGACGCTGGGTCAAGGTTCTGGCCACTGGCCTTCTCGCAGGGCTGATCGCCGCGCTGTTCATGACGGTGGTGCTGGTGTTGTTGCGCTTGGTCGTAGGCGTGGGACTGCCGGTCGAGTTGGGCGGAGACCGCTTCCTGCCCACCTTCGACGTCAAGGAGTTCCTCAGGCTGCTCGGCGATAACGGCGGCCCAATAGCGTCAAAGCGGAAGGCCCTCTCTTCCGGCTTCGCAGGGCAACTCGGTGTCGGGGTAGCGTTCGGCGTGCTTTATGCGTTTATCGCCGAGCTCGGACGGAGGCGGGATCCCGAACGGCCAAGGCCGCTTGGCGTCAGCATGGCCGGCGCGCTGTTCGTAGGAGTAACCCTCCTGGTCATTTGGGCAGTCACCCTTGCCGTGCTGTGGCCGACGCTCGGCACCAACAACCGTGGGCTGCTGACTGGTATCGCGGTGGTCGTCAGCGCCATCGGGTTCCTGGTCTTGTACGCCAGTTACGGGATAGCCCTTGTCCTGGTCTACCGCTTTATCACGAGCCGGCGGCCACTGCGCGAACCGGCGCCGGTCGGAGAGCCGATCGGACGTCGCGCGTTCGTGGCCGGGGTCGGCGGCGTGGTCCTGGCCGCGGCATCGGGCGGGCTTGTCAAGAAGGTCTACGACGATTCGACCCTCTCCTACGACGGCCTGAAGTATGAGGGCGTCGACGTCGAGCACATCACGCCCAACGACCGCTTCTACGTCGTCACCAAGAACATCATCGACCCGAACCCCACCAAGGCCGCCTGGAGGCTCACGGTAGACGGGGCGGTGGAGAAGTCGCGCACCTACAACTTCGACGATATCGTCTCTCTGCCTTCTGTCGAGCAGGAGACGACCCTCGGGTGCATCAGCAATGGGATCGGTGGCGGCCTGATGAGCAACGCCATCTGGAAGGGCACGCCCTTACGCAACCTGCTCGAAGACGTTAACCCGAAATCCGGCGTCGTCGACGCCCTCGTTCACGCGGTCGACGGCTATACCCACGACGTCAGGTTCGAGAAGATCATGGCAGAGACGACGATCCTCGCCTACGAGATGAACGGGGAGCCCCTCCCCCAGCGCCACGGCTACCCGGCCCGCATCCTGGTGCCTGGCTACTACGGCGAGGGGAGCGTGAAGTGGATAAACCGCATAGAACTCTACGAGCGTCCCGTCGAGGACCGCTACTACGGCAAACAGGGCTGGAAGGCGGAGCACTTCAAGACCGTTTCACGCTTCGACAGCGCCAGGTTCGATCCCCTGCAGCCAAACAGAGCAGGGGAGATCAATGTGGCAGCGGGCGAGCCGGTAACGCTCAGGGGCAGAGCCTTCAGCGGGGACAAGGGCATCTCCAAAGTCGAGGTCAGCACCGACGGCGGGCAGAGCTGGGACGAGGCGAAAATCGACTATGCGCCCTCCCGGATAGTCTGGGCTTTCTGGAGCTACACCTGGCGCCCGGAGAACTCCGGTAACCACGAGCTCATAGTGCGTGCGACCGACGGCGACGGAAAACCCCAGATCGAAAAGAATCCAAATGGGATCTCAGACGGTGCCACCGGCTATGATACGCTCACGGCCGCCGTCCAGGCGTAAGGGCATCCAAAGTTTGCCGAGAATCGTAGTGGACTGTGGAAAGTACCGTCCCCGAGGCTAGTATGGAGTGATGACGACCAGAAAAGACCACAAGCTAGCGCTCGTAACCGGCGGAGCGGGCCTGATCGGCTCACACCTCTCGGACCTGCTCCTGGGTGAAGGCTACAGGGTGCGCATCCTCGATAACCTCGAACCACAGACCCACCGTAATGGCAGGCCTTCATGGATTCCAAAGAACGCGGAGTTCGTAGAGGCCGACATCCGCGACGGGCAGGCCATCCGTTCGGCACTCGAAGACGTGGACGTCGTGTTCCACCAGGCGGCCTACGGTGGGTACATGCCGGAGATGGCCAAATACGTGCACGTCAACAGCTTTGGCACCGCCCAGATGCTCGAGACCATCCGTGACGAGAACCTGCCGGTCGAGAAGGTCGTCGTCGCCTCATCCCAGGCCGTCTACCGCGAGGGAGCGGCGATCTGTCCGGATCACGACCTCGTCTTCCCGGAGACCCGTCCCGCCGAGCAACTCGCCGCCGGCGATTACGCCGTCCGATGTCCGGTCTGCGGTGAGCCATCGACCTCGACCCCCACACCCGAGGAAGCGCCGATGGGTGGCGAGACCGTCTACGCCATCACCAAGTCAGACCAGGAGCGGCTGGTATTGAACTGGGGAGGGCAGACGGGGGTACCGACCGTGGCGCTGCGCTACTCCTGTACCTACGGCCCGCGGCAGTCCATCTTCAACCCCTACACCGGGGTGATCGCGATCTTCGCGACGCGGCTCTTGAACGGCCTGCCGCCCGTACTCTACGAGGACGGCGGGCAGACCAGGGACTTCTGCTACGTCGGTGACGTAGCCCGGGCCAACCTGCTTGCCGCGCAGACCGATGCACTCGACGGTTTGCCGGTCAACGTCGGTAGCGGACATCCCGAGACCATCCGTGAGGTGGCGCGGACGGTCGCAGAATCTCTCGGCACAACAATAGAGCCGGTCGCCAGGGGTGAGTTCAGGCCAGGCGAAATGCGCCACCTGACCTCCGACGTCTCTCGCGCCCGCGAGGCCGGATACGAACCGGAAGTGGACCTGGCCGAAGGCATCGGACGGTACCTGGAGTGGATAAGGGGCCAGGGCGACGTCAGGGACTACTTCGCAGAAGCGGAGCGCATCCTGCGGGAGAAAAGTATCGTCCACCAGAGCACCGCCGGAAGCCCTGGATCCGGCTGATGTCGGGGGCATCGACGCAGAACCGGGGCGGGGGATTCCATCCCGCGGGCGAGGAGCTGGAGAGCCTCTACGAGCGCTTTCCCTGGCTCTATGCCGTGTGCCGGGATCACCTGTTTCGGGACGACACCGAGAAGATCGCTGACGCCCTCTGGCCAACGGGCACCCCGCCCGAGGGGAGCAGCCTGCTCGAGCTTGGATGCGGCCCAGGCTTCTACGCCCGCCGACTGGCAGCATGCTTCGGTCACCTGCGGGTAACTGGTATCGACCGCTCCTCTGAGCAGTTGCGCCGAGCGCGGGAGGCGGCCAGCCAGCTCGGCAACTGCACCTTCGAGGAGGGGGACGTCCTCTCCCTGGACCGGCCAGCCTCCTCTGTCAACGTGGTCGTCGTCTCGCGGCTGTTCATAGTCCTCTCAGAGAGGAAACAGGTGATCGAGGAGATGCACCGCGTTCTCAGGCCTGGCGGGCGCTGCTTTGTGGCCGAACCGCGTTCGGCGATACGAGCAAACGTGCCGCTCTACGCGCTGAGGCTGCGCGCCAGGCTGTCCCACCTCTATGGCACCCCCGGAAGTTACAGGGAGCCTGGTAAGATCTCGGTAATGACACCAGGCGAATTCGGGGCCCTGATCGGCACCCAACCCTGGGCCAGCACGCGACTCTGGCAGGACACCTGGTACCAGTACGCCGTCTGTGAGAAACGCCGTCAGTAGTACAGGGAGAAGAGTTGTGCACCCTAGCTCGGAGACCGCATCTACCCCCAATCCAGCCTCCCGCCCTTCGTTTCTCCGCCGTCACCGTCGAAGACTGACGGCTCTGCTGTTCTGGCTCGTACTACTGGGCGGCTACCAGCTCTATGCCTGGCAGAGTGGGCTCACGCCGCAGGAAGCCGCGGAGCAGGTGATCCACCTGATGACCTTCGGCGCTGCGGGAGCGCTGATCTACGTGGTGTTCTACGTCGTGAGCAGGCTGGTATTCTTCCCGCCTACCCTGCTTACTATCGCCTCCGGCTTCGTATTCGGCCCGGTCCTGGGCGTCGTTCTCGCGGTTCTCGGTGCCAACGCGGCGGCTGTGGTCTCCTACATGATGGGACGCTATTTCGGCCAGGGGCTCCTCGGCCCCGAAAGAACCTCGGGCACGCTGGGACGCTACGCCGGGCGCATGCGCGAGAACGGCTTCGAGTCCGTGCTGCTGCTACGTCTGGTCTACGCACCTTTCGATCCCGTGAGCATGCTGGCCGGATCGCTGGGCATCGACTGGAGGCGCTTTGTCCTGGCGACCTTGCTCGGCTCGCTACCGGCTATCCTGTCGTTTGTGCTCTTCGGGGCCTCCCTGGAGAAGGATTTCGCCAGCAGCGGCTTCCAACTCAACCCATGGATACTTCTCGCTTCTGCGATCCTGTTCGTTGGGAGCCTGACGTTGTCCAGGCACTTGAAGCGGAGCAAGATCGTGGTGGAAGGTGCCGATTGAGACAATCCCTGTCCGAACCGTCCCCGAAGGGCACCCTATGACAAGCCGCCTGTCTCAACAAACGCTTGTTCTGCTCGTAGTCGTTGCGGTTCTGGTCGCTGGCTGCGGTACCGGGCGGGGGGATCAGGACCGGGACAGCGCGAAGGAGAACGCTTCCGGGAAAAGCGCTGCAGGGGAGAAGACCGTCGAGAAAAAATACACCCCGCCGAAGAAGCCCCTTTCGGCGCCCGAGCCAGCCGTTTCTCCGCCGCTGCAAGAGAGGCCTGTGGGCAAGGTGATCGAGGTCCGTTCCGGTCCTGAGGGCGTCGTCGCCGATCCCGAAACCGGGCTGGTAGCCGTCGGCCTCCGCAATCCCGACGAGCTTGCGCTGGTCGACGGCGACGAGGGGGAGATAGTCCGTAAGGTAAGGCTACAAAGGTACCCCAGGCATCTCGGTCTCGCGGGCCCCGGCGGGCCCGTGCTCGTGCCCGTCGAACTCTCCGACTCCATCACTCAAGTAAGCCTGCCCGAGGGCCGGATCTTGGACGAGACGCCGGCAGGAGATTTTCCGCACAACGTCGCCGCGGCCCCCGGGGGCAGGATCTTCGTCGCCAACGAGGCGGCAAGCACCGCGTCGGTGATCGAGGACGGAGAGGTGATCGAGACGATCAAGACCCCGCTGAACCCTGGGGGCGTGGCCGTGACGAAGAGCGGCCTGGTCGGCATAGTCGGCGTCAAGGGCCTCGCCCTTGAAGTCTACGAGGCGAACACGCTTGATTCCGTCGACATCATCGACGCGGGCAAGGGCCCGACACACGTGGTGGCCGGGCCCGATGACCGCTTCTACGTCGCCGATACGCGAGGGGACGCCCTACTCGTCTACGAGACCCACCCCGAGTTGGAGCAGGCCGCCAGCGTACCGCTGCCAGGGGGAGCTCCGTACGGCATGGCCCTTGACCCGCGTCGGGATCGGCTGTGGGTCACCCTCACCGCCAAGAACCGTGTGGTCGAGTTCGCCCTGGACGGCGCCGGTCCCCGCAAGGTCACCAGCTATCCTACGGTGCGCCAGCCCAACAGCGTGGCCGTGAACCCGGCCAGCGGCCGCGTGTTCGTCGCTGGCCGCACGGAGGATGCCCTGCAACTGTTGGATCCATAGGGGGATGATGCCCTTGAGATCAAGGCTTTCGTAGGGAACTGGGAACCGCAGTGTAAGGGTGGCGGGTTTTGGCATCTGGAACTATAAGGGTGGCACGAGAAGCTATGAGAGGTGATGTTCCGACGTGCGTGGGCGACTAACGACGCTATTGATCTCGAGGCCAGAGACAATAGGCCTGTGATCGACATAGGCATCATCACCGGTTCGGGAGCCTATGAGTTCCCTGGGGACCCCGAGACACAACTGATCGAGAATGACTTCGGGCGGGCGAAGGTGGCGGTGAGCAGGGTCGGACCATGGACCATCGGGAGCATCTCGCGCCACCAGAGCGGCCACCGCCATCTCCCCCATACCATTCCCCACATGGCGAACCTCACTGCCCTGAAGCAACTCGGTGCGCGCGCGGTCCTCGCGACTACCGCCGTTGGAGCGGTAGACCCCGGCGTGCATCTCGGTCGGCCCATCCTCTTCGACGACCTGTTCTTTCCGGCGAACATGCTGCCAGACGGGGAGGCCTGTACCATCTTTACCTCGACAGAGGATCCGGAACGTGGCCACCTGATCTGGACCGAGCCCTTCGCCCCGCGCCTGCGTCGGAAGCTGGAACTCGCCGCAGGGGAGCTAGGGCTCGAGGTTACATCCAGCGGTGTCTACGGTCACACGAGCGGTCCGCGGTTCGAGACGCGGGCTGAGATCCGCTGGCTGGGTGCTGCCGGGGTAACGGCGGTGAGCCAGACCTGCGGTCCCGAGGTGGTGCTCGCCGGAGAACTCGGGATCTCCTACGCTCTCGCTGGCTTCCCCGTGAACTACGCCACCGGGGTCGCGGATCACGAGACAGAGGAGGAGTTGGGGCGCATGCTCGCGCTCTCCTCCGAGATCATGCCCCGGCTCGTCTTGAGGGCGGCGCAGATTTTGGAGGAGGGAGACTTGGTGTTCGACCACGGGTACGTCTACCGCGTAGAGGGAGGGGTATGATCAGAGGGGGCCACGAGATGGCCGCCTCTGTTGAAGCGAGCATCGGGCATCACCCGGATCCCGTTGATGGATGTGCAAGATTTCGTTATCGACGTCATAACCGTTACGTGATAACCTGCGGCCATGGGGCCTAGCATACAAGGGCTACGCGTTTTTCTTAGTATATTGGAGTGTGGCTCGCTCTCGGAGGCGGGCAGAGATCTGGGCATGACGCAGCCGGCGGTCTCGAACCACCTGCACGCGCTGGAAGAACGCTTCGGGGTCGCCTTGCTCACGCGCGGGCGGCCACTTCGGGCCACGCCCGCGGGGGAGTGCCTCGCCAAACACGCGCGGCTGGTTCTGGATGGGGTCGTTGCGCTGGAGGCGGAGATGGCCTGCCACACCGCCCCGCGCGGACCGCTGGTGGTTGGCGCGTCCTCGACGCCCGGAGAGCTGTTGATGCCG
Organism: Rubrobacterales bacterium; assembly: GCA_038199875.1. Lineage (GTDB taxonomy): Bacteria > Actinomycetota > Rubrobacteria > Rubrobacterales > Rubrobacteraceae > Rubrobacter_D. Next base: position 4,688 of record JBBPYN010000001.1, on the reverse strand, counting down.
CGGCTCGCGACGGAGTTTTCGGCGCGCTACCGGGACGTCGCGATGGAGCTGCGGGTATACGACACGGACGGGGCGATCGCGGCCCTGCTGGAGCGGGAGATCGAGGCGGCAGTCGTAGGCCACGAGGTGGGCGATCCCCGGCTGGTCGGAACCGTTATCGGCCACGACGTACTGACGCCGATCGTCGCGACCTCCGACCGGCTCGCCGGGACGAAGATCTCCCCCGAAGACCTCGCCGAGCGGCCATTCGTGTCGCGCGAGAGAGGTTCCGGAACGCGCCAGGCCGCGGAGGAGGGGCTGGCGGCGATCGGCGTGAAGCCCAGCGTGTCGATGGAGCTCGGGTCCAACGCTGCGGTCGAGGGCGCGGTCGCGGCGGGCGCGGGCTTCGGCGTCGTCCCGCTTCGCACGATAGGAAACCGGGGCAACATAAGACGGGTCGAAGTTCGCGGGCTTGCCCTCTCCCGGCCCTTCGTGCTTTTGACCGAACGCGGCCGGACGCTATCCCCGGCGGCCGAGGCCTTCGTCAAGACCTGCACTAGAAAGGAACGTGTGTGACCTACCGTTTGTCGAAGCTCGTCCTGGTCGTCGTTGCCGCGGCGGTCCTTGCAAGTTGTGGCGGAGGTGGTTCGGCCTCCGGCGACGAACCGTTGCGGGTAGGCCTGATCCCCAACGAGAACCCCGAAGAGGTCGAGGCACAGTACCAGCCCCTCGAGGACTACTTGAAGAAGAAGCTCGGAAGGGAAGTCGAGCTCTCGGTGCCGACGACCTACAACGCCGTAGTCGAGGCGATGGTAGCGGGGGAGTTGGATTTCGCCTACTTCGGCGGCCTGACCTACGTCCAGGCGCGCCAGCGCGCGGACGTCCACCCCCTCTTCACCGAGGTCAACCCCAGGACGGGGACGACGAAGTACCATTCCGTCATCATCGTGCCGGCCGATAGCGACGTACAGAAGGTCGAGGACCTGCGGGGCGAGGACTTCGCCTTCGGGAGCGTCTCCTCAACCTCCGGGTCGCTCTACCCTTCCATCATGCTGGACCAGGCCGGGATCGCCTATCGTGACGACCTGGGAGAAGTGATCTACACCGGCGGGCACGACACGACCGCGCAGGCGGTGGCAAACGGGCGGGTCGCGGCGGGCGGTCTGGAGGACCGCATACTGTACGACCTGGAGGAGGATGACGTTATCGACAAGAGCAAGATCCGGGTAATAGAGGAGTCGGCCCCGATCGAGGGCTACCCCTGGGTGGTTCGCGACGACCTTCCGGACAAAGACGAACAGGCGCTAACCGACGCGTATCTGAACATAAAGGATCCCGAGCTCCTTGACCTGCTCCGTGCGGAGGGCTACGAGAAAGTCCAGGCCAGCGACTACGACTACGTGGAGAAGCAGGCCCGCAGGCTCGACCTCCTCGCCGAAGAGCAATAACGGCGTGCGGGGGATCTCTCTCCGAGACGTCTCCGTCGGCTTCGATGGCGTGGCGGCCCTGAGCAGCGTAACACTCGGGGTCGAGGCGGGCGAACAGCTCGCCGTGATCGGGGCCTCCGGCGCGGGCAAGTCCACGCTCTTCCGCGCGCTCACCCGGAACGTGCCACTCGGAGGCGGCCTGGTCACCGTGGCGGGAGAAGACCTCTACGCCCTCTCGCGCCGCAGGCTCAACGAGCTGCGGCGGCGCATCGGCACCATCTATCAGGCGTATAACCTGATCCCCCAGCTCCCGGCCGGCGTCAACGTCTCCCTTGGCGTGGTAGGCGGGCTGGGAAGCCTGAGGGCTTTGCGGACGTTCTTCGCAGGACCCGATGCCGGGCTCTCCCAAAAGGTCAGGGCCGCGCTGGAGGAGATCGGCCTGGGCGACAAGGCCGGCGTCCGCACAGCAGACCTCTCAGGCGGCCAGCAGCAGCGGGTAGCCGTCGCGCGGTTGCTGGTGCAGAGGCCCGACGTGATCCTGGCCGACGAACCCTTCGCCGCCGTGGACCCGGTTACGACCGAGCGGGTCCTCGAGACGCTCCTGCACCTGAACCGCGAGGGCGCGACCCTCCTGGTCAACTTGCACGACGTGGAGATCGCACGCCGTTTTCCCCGCGTCGTCGCGCTGCGCGAAGGACGCGTGGCGTTCGACGGTCCACCGGAACGCCTGACGGAGGACGAGCTGACAACGATCTACGCGGGTGACCGGAAGGAGGCCAGAGCCGGCGCGGATACCGGTCTGCCTCACGACCGGTCCGGCATCGAAAGGTCCATGCGTCTATTGGAGGGTAGGGATGGCGTTTCCTCGCACTGAACACCAGGGCATCGGGGGGGTGGTCCCACGCTTCTCCTGGAAGAGCAGCATCGCCGTCCTCGTCGTCTTGGGCCTTACGGGCTACAGCGTAGCTGGCACGGACTTCGACGTCCTCGAGTTGCTCGCGGGTGCGGGACCCGCGGAGAGGTTTGTCTCCGAGATGTTCCCGCCCGACCTCTCCGCATCCACGCTCCAAGCCACGGGCACCGGCATCCTGGAGACCTTCCAGATGTCGTACCTCGGGGCCATGATCGGCGCGGCCGTGGCCTTTCCGCTGTCGGTCCTCGGCACGCAGGAGATCGCCACCGTCGGCGCCTCCCGCGGCGAGCGCCTGCTTCGCTCGGTTCCCTACCACCTCTCGCGCTTCGTCCTCAACGTCTTCCGCTCCGTCCCCGACATCCTCTGGGCGCTCGTCTTCGTGGTCGCCCTTGGCCTGGGCCCGTTCCCCGGCACGCTCGCCCTGGCGGTCCACTCGGCGGGCGTGCTCGGCAAGCTCTACAGCGAGACGCTGGAGGCGGTGCCGGCGCGTCCCGTGGAGGCGCTCACGGCGACCGGCGCGAGCGACTTTCAAGCCTTCCTCTTCGGTCGGCTACCCCAGGCGATCAGCGGTTTCATCTCGCTCACGCTCTACCAGTGGGAGTGCAACATCCGCTCGGCGACCATCCTGGGTTTCGTCGGCGCCGGGGGCATAGGCCAGGAGATCCTGATCTCCATGAACCTCTTCGACTACCCCAAAGTGGCCACGCTGGTCGGGGCGACGATAATAGTAGTGTTGCTGGTCGACCGATTCTCTGCTGCGATGCGGAAAAGGCTTGCGTACTAGCTCCGGATCGCAGGCAGCGGGTCCGCCGTCCAAATCCGGGACGGACCCACGAATATGACGCAAAGAAACCCCGGAAACCGGGTTGAGCCTGCAGCTGAGCCGGAGCATCGGAGCCCTGGCGAGAACGACCTTCGGAACGCCGCGGGCAGAACGACGGAGAGCCGAGAGATAGAGTATCCCGTTGAGCTTCGGTTTGTGAGCTACCTCTCTCCGGGCATACCCCGGGCGTTCTTCGAGGCGGTCGTCGGGCACGTGCGTCAGGCTCTGGGGCGGCGGACCTCGCTCTCGTTTGAGTCGCGGGTTTCGGGCCCGGTAAGGGGAAGCGAAGATCCGTTCTCGAAGGACGAGGCCGACGTCGGGTTCATGTGCGCGCCCGGTTTCTTCTGGCTGCGCGAGCTGGAGGACCCACCGGTAGAGTTGCTTCCCGCGGCACCGGTATTCCGGGACGGCAGGGCATCGGGGCGGCCGATCTATTTTTCCGAGGTGATCACGCGCCGCGACAGCCCCGCCGAAACTTTCCTCGACCTTCGGGGCTGTTCGTGGGCCTACAACGACCCGTGCTCTCTGAGTGGATACTACAACCTGCTGAAGAAGCTTACGGAGTTGGGTGAGGATGGTGATTTTTTCAGCAAGTTGTATCGCTCCGGGTCGCACCTCGACTCCATGGAGATGGTGGTCCGCGGCGAGGTGGACGCGGCGGCCATAGACTCGAACGTCCTGCGCATCAAGCTCCGGTCCGCCCCGGAGCTCCGGGGACGGCTAAGGGGGATCGAGACCTGGGGACCGTTCCCGATCCAACCCGTGGTGCTACGCTCGAGCCTCCATCCGGAGTTGAAGGACCGTCTGCGCGCGGCGCTGCTTGGCATCGATGCACACGCAGTGCCCGCCCTCGCCGAGTTTGGCCTGGAGCGCTTCGCCCCCATCGCCTACGAACACTACGCTTCTGAGGAAGAGGTTCTGAGGCAGTGCGAGCGCGCGCAGGGCATCCGTACGCGCTAGCGGGCCAGCCCCGTCCGATTCAGCCGCTGCTATCGGGCACCTCCTACTCGAGGGCGCAGGTCCGAAAACCGACGAAGAGGTCCCTGCGGTCGGGCGGGGCGAAGTTGCGCCAGGTGTTGCGCAGCATGCGGCCGCGCGTCGCCCACGAGCCGCCGCGCTGCACTTTATGGTCACCGAACCACGGCTCCGAGTACTCCTTGTAGGGGTCACGGATGAAGCCAGGGTAGGGCGCGAAGTCATCGTCGCACCACTCCCAGACGTTGCCGATCATCTGCCTGCAACCGAAGGCACTGTCGCCTTCGGGGAAGGCGGCGACATCCACCGGTCCCAGCAGCCGCCCGTCCAGATTGGCGCGGCGCGGCCCCGGCGGCTCCTCTCCCCAGGGATAGAGGCGCTTACCCCCGGTCGTGGGGGGGGCCCCCCCGCCCGCCCCGGGGGGCCCCGCCCCCCCCCCCCCAACTGCGCCCGGGGGGCCGCGGCCCCCCGCCGCCGCCCGGCCGGCGCCCCCCACGACCGGGGGTAAGCGCCTCTATCCCTGGGGAGAGGAGCCGCCGGGGCCGCGCCGCGCCAATCTGGACGGGCGGCT